>JALUVI010000115.1 GCA_027020785.1 Planctomycetota bacterium
GGCGACGCCGAGCTGCCGGTGACCAGCACGGAGGGCTTCCCCGACCAGGGCGTGCTCTACCTCGGCGGCGAGGTGGTGCCCTACACCGGGCGCCGACCGAACGCCTTCACCGGGATCGAGCTCGCCGAGGACGAGCGCGCCCAGCAGGACGACGTCCGCTTCCAGGAGGGCAGCCTCGTCCTCGACCCGCGCATCCTGTTCCTGGCGCTGGCGCGCCTGGAGCGCACCGCGGGGCCGGCGCCGGCGTTCCCCGGTGAGTTGCTCGACGGCGGCCTGGACGGAGACCCTGCCACCCTGTTGCCCGAGGCCGAGCGGCGTCGGCTCGCCGCGCTCACCACCCTGCGCTCCGGCGGTTTCGGCGCCGGGGACCTCCTGCCCGGCGGCTGGCTCACCGAGAGCGTCACCACCGACGTCGCCAACCTCCTCGTCGTCGGGCCGGACGGCGTCGCCAACGCCGGCACCACCTTGCGGTTGGAGCCCGAGGTGGGGCCGCCGTCCTGGACCGTGGTGTTGCAGAACAGCGGGCCCTTCCTGCTCGTCGCCGGCGACCAGCCGAACGACCTGGAGCCGTTCCAGACCCGGGTGCGCCCGCTTCGGCCCGACCCCGTGGACCTGAACGCGTGCCCCGGCGAGGTCCTCGAGGCCCTGGCCCTCGGGGTTTCCTTCCGCGGCCAGCCGCCGGTGGAGAGCACGCGCGCCGAGTCGCAGCGTCGGCGCGAATGGGTGGACCCGAACGAGGCGCGGGCCTTCGCCCGGCGGGTGCTCCGGGAGCGACCGCTCCGCGGGCCGGACGACCTCTGGGACCGGGTGCTCCAGCCGCTCGCCGAGGAGGGCGCCCTCTCCACCCAGGACGCCTGGGCCCTGTTCTTCTGCGGCATCGCCCCGACCCACCCGCGGCTGCGCCAGGCGACCACCGGTTTCGCCTACCGCAGCGGGGACCGCTACCTCGCGCGCTTCAACGCGGCGGTGCGCTCGCGGCTCGGCCGCACCCTGGCGCGGCGCTCCGAGTGGCGGCTCTACGACGTGGTCCCGGAAGGCGTCCTGACCACGGTGCTCACCGACCAGGAGGTCTTCGACGACCTGACCCGGTGGGGGCAGGGACTGCACGGGGTCGTCACCCTGCCGAACAACCTCGGGCGCTGGAGCACGAGCTGGCGCGAGTGGCCGAGCGGGGCCACCTTGCGGCTCGGGACCAACGCCGAGCTCGGTCGGATCCTGCCGTCGCGCGAGGTCGAGTCGTTCGCCTTCCAGCCCGAACCGGTCGCCGAGGCCGATCCCGGTGGGAGGAGCGTGGGACGGACGCTCCACTTCGACGTGGAACGGTCGCCGCTCGGGCGCGACGTGCGAGAGCGCGGCCCGTACGTGGCCCGGCTCGCCGATCTCGGCCTGCCGCAGCGCAACGGGGCCAGTGAGGACGAGCCGTTGGTGGCGGAGGCCTGGTTCACGCCCGCCGGCGGGGTCGGCGACGCCGCCCTGCTCGACCTCGGTGCGGTGGACCTGCGGCGCAATCGCGTCGCCCTCACCATGGAGGGGGGCGAACTGGTCCTGCGGGCCTGGGACGACGCCGGCGACGACCCTGCCGACCCCGACGGCCTGGAGCAGGCGTGGACGGTGCGGGTCGGCCCCCAGGACTACGCCCTCGACGGCCACCCCTTCCACGCCAACGTGGTGGTGCGTGGGGTCGGGCCGGACGCCGTCCAACTCGCCGTGGACGGGGTGCCGCGGGGGCGCGAGGAGGGCCGCACCTGGCTGACCGCCGCGACCTCGTCGTGGGTGCCCGGCGACCCTCCCGGGACGCTGGCGGTGGAGAGCACCGAGGGCTTCCCCAACCGCGGCGTCCTGCGCATCGGCGACGAGGTGATCGAGTACTCCAGTCGTTCCTCCTCGTCGTTCGACCTGCAGCCGGCCGACGGCATCGGCGGCCGGGCGGCGCGCGAGCGCGACGACACCCTGGCGCTGGCGCGCGACACCGACCATCCGGCCGGCGCCGGGGTCGCGCTGTACGGCTATTCGGCCCTCCTCGCCGGCGACGTGCCGCCGGGCGGCGGCAGCTTCTCCGGCGAAGTCGGTCCGTGGTCGCTCGCCGTCGCGCCGACCGGATACGAGGACATCCAGGTTCCGACCCTGTCGGGCATGACCTTCTCGCTGGGGCGCGGCATCACCCGCGACTGGGTCGGCACCCTCGACCTCGCCGCGATGTTCCCCGACGACCCGTACTACGCCGAGGCCTTCCAGTCCGACGGCGGTTTCGCCCTGATCTGGCAGCCGACCATCGTCTTCACCGACGGCAGCGCCGCGCTCGACGTGGACGGCGCGCGCGTCGGCGGCATGGAGGTGGTGCGCTACGCGTCGCGTTCCGGTTCCACCATCGAGATCCTCGAGCGCAACGTCCCGACTCCGGGGTTCGTGGTCTCCGAGGAGGACGGCGCCTATCGGCCCGACGGCAACTCCTTCGTGATGGAGTGGGCCGACTACATGGTGACGCCGAGCGGGACCCAGCTCTCGGAACTCGAGCTGATGCGCGTCCACGTGATGCCGATCTCGATCCACGGCAACGGGGTCTCCGACCTGGCCTACGCGCCGGCCACACCGGAGTACTCGGCCTTCGTCCAGTTCACTCCCGCGGGGGCCGACGGCGACACCGAGTGGGTGCGCTACGACTCCATCCTCGACGGCAACTTCCTCCGTGACGAGTGGCAGGCGCTGAACGACGCCATCGGCGCCTACTACCGTGGCTTCGACGAGGCCTTCGATCCGTTCACCGGTCCGCCCGGTGGGGGTGGAGGCGGGGGCGGCGGCGCCGGCGGCACCGGCGGCGGACCGCTCGGCGGCGGCGCCTTCCTGCCGTTCGGCCCGGTCGCGCCCCGTGACCCCGTGGGGCGCCCGTTCTCGACGGTCGCCCAGGACCCGGTCCAGGACCCGTACCTCTACCGGCCGCGGCTCGGCCAGCCCGTCGAGCGCACCGCCGAGATCGACCAGATCCTGCGGCGACTGGACTTCCGGGGCACCATGGGCACCTACGACCACGCCCAGCGCGCCGGGACGCCGCTGGTGCCGGTGTTCACCACCGCGCGCAGCGATTCCCCGGACTCGGGCTGGGTCGGTCGGCTCGACCGCGTCGCGGTGATGCAGCCGCAGAGCGGCGCGGGCCCGGCCGACTGGTTCACCGTGCGTTGGGCGGCGCCCTGGCGACCGCTGCGTCGCATCCGTCCCGGCGTCACCTACGTCGCCTTCGACACGCATCCCGGGCTGCCGTACCTCGGTACCGCGTTCCAGGACTTCGCCACGATTCCACCGGGCACCGACGTGCGCACCCTGCCGCGTCTGGTCAAGTTCCCCAGCGGCGAGCGACCTCGTGGGCTCGATTCCCTGATCGTCGGCGGCGACCTCGGCTCCATCGCGCCGACCTTCCCGGGCTGGGTGGACGAGGTCTCGGTGCGCACCGCCGACGGCATGGGCGACGCCCGGGCGCTGGGGGCCGCCGCCCGCGGCGCCTTCGTCCTGCTCCAGGACCTGCCCGCCGGCGACGCCGGCGACCTCGTGGTGGACGCCTTCACCCTGGTGGTGGACGGCCGGCGCACCGCCGCCTCGGTGCAGGGGCAGTTCCTGCAGGCCCTTCCGGCGAGCGGGCTCCTCGTCGTGGACGGCGAGCGCATCGCCTACGACGAGGTGGACGCCACCGAGGGGCGCATCCGCATCGCGCCGAACGGGCGCGGCCTCCACGGCACCCAGGCGCGCGCCCATGCGGCCGGGGCCCGGGTCTGGGTCGCCGACGGTCGCCCGACCACCTCGTTGACCAGCGACGTGGGCCCGGGGGACGCCGAGCTCCTGGTCGAGGACGCGACCCGCTTCGCGCCGGGAACGGCCCTGCTCGTGGACCGGGAGCTCCTCCACGCGCCGCTGCGCTCGCTGCGCAATCCGACGGTGCTGGCGATGCCGCGCCATCGTCGCACCGACGCCCTGGACGAGCTCGGCGACGGGGCCCTGCGCGGGCGCTTCGGCACCACCCCTGCCGCGCACGCCGCGGGCACCCTGGTCTATGCCTTCCCGACCCGTTGGTACGACGCGTGGGAGCCGGAGGCCTGGCACCCGAGCGGGGTGTGGTGCGAACTCGGCTTCGAGGCCCCCGATGGCGAGTGGCGTGGACTGGCCTGGGAGGAGGAGATCCCCGATCCGACCCTGTCGGTCCGGGTGTTGGCCCGCGTCGCCGGCGTGCCCTGGGACGCCGACCCGGCGCGGACGCCGGGGCTGGTCGAACTCGAGGGCGGCCGCCGCGCCGACGGCGGTTTCCTGCCGCTCGGGCTGCGCGGCGACCGCCTCGAGCTGCGCTTCCACTTCGATTGGGGGCCGGGTTCCTTCGACCCGATCCTGTTCGCCGCCACCGGTTGGACCCGGACCCCCCTGGTGCGTCGCGTCGTCCTCGACTGGAGCGGGCACGGGCGGGTGCGCCGCGTTCGGGAGGTGCACGAATGAGACCGGCCTCCGACGCCTCCGTCCGCCGCGGCATGACCCTGGTCGAGGTCGTCCTGGCGCTCGGCCTGTTCGGCATCCTCGCCGCGTTCGTGGTGGGCATCGTGGACTCGGTGCTGCAGCTGTGGCAGACCGGTGAGCGACGCGGCCGCGGCGACCTCGAGTTCGCGGTGGCGATGGAGCGGCTGCGCTCCGACCTCGCCGGCCTGGTGCCGGGCCCCGGCGGTTGGCTGGTGCTCGACACCTGGGAGGCTTCGCCGGCCACCGAGACCAGCGCCGCGTGGCGCCTGCCCCGGCTGCGCTTCCTCGCCGACGGCTCGGTGGCGCCCGAGGCCGATCCGACCGGCCGCGGCGGGGTCGAGGTCTGCTGGGCGCTGGTCCCCGAGGGCGTGAGCGGGCGCATGGCGCGACTGGTGCGCTACGCCCAGCCGAGCACGGCGCAGCGCTCCTTCCGCGAGGAGACCTGGATGCGCGAGGTCTTCGCCGGCGAGGAGGGCCTCGTGGTCCTGGACGGCGTCCTCCACGGCGGTTTCCGCGCCACGTTGCCCGACGGTTCGGAGCACGACGAACTCCTGGTCCCGCCCGACTCGCCGCTCGACTTCCCGGCCCGGGTCGAGTTGATGGTGGAACGGGTCGCCGGGCTGGCCCGCAGCCGGCCGCCGACCCTGGATGCGCCGGTCGGGGCCGAGGACGGATCGCTGGTGCTGCGGGGCTCGCCGCCCCCGGCCCTGCCCGAGTTCGCCCTGATCGAGAGCGAATGGGTGCGCCTCGCCGGCGGGTTCCCGCGACCGCGGGCGATCGGCCGCGGCGAGCGCGGCACCCTGCCGACGCGCCATCCGGCCGGGTCGCCGGTCTTCCTGCCGGCGACCTTCCGCGCCGCGGCCTGGCCCCCCGGCGGGGGGAGGAGGTCACCGTGGTGAACCGGCGCGGCTTCACCCTGATCGAGGTCCTGGTCGCGATGGCGCTGTTCCTGATCGGCGTCAGCGCCATCCTCGGGATGTTCCAGCTGGGCGGCGGTCTCGACCGGCGCGGCCTGACCGAGGCCCGCCTGGCGCCGCGGCTCGAGGAGCTGGCCCACGCCTTGCGGGCCGACGCCTGGCAGGTGGACGCCCAGGGCGACTTCACCGGGGTCCGACCGGTGCAGGGTGCCGAGGTCCCGGGAGCGCCCGGATACCGCTGGGACTTGGTCGTGTATCCTGCCCCCGAGGCCCATCCCGACCTGGTCCGCGCC
Organism: Planctomycetota bacterium; assembly: GCA_027020785.1. GTDB lineage: Bacteria > Planctomycetota > UBA1135 > UBA1135 > UBA1135 > JALUVI01. The sequence goes on from JALUVI010000115.1 coordinate 5,702, forward strand.
GAGATCCGCTTCTGGCGGCGCGATCCGGAGCGGGTGCTGGCTCGGACCTCGCTGCTGTTGCCGCGTCGCCGTCCCGCCGCCGCGGACCGAAGACCATGAGAACCCTCGTCCTCCTCCTCGCCGCCATCGTCGCCGTCCCTGCCCAGGCCTCGGCCCAGGAGGACGGCGTCGGCGACGAACTCCTGCGTTTGCGCGACGGCCGCATGCTCTTCGGGCCCATCGTCGAGCACGACCTCGACGGCCTGGTCGTCGAGTCGGCGCGCACCGGAGGGCGGCTCCGCCTGTCGTGGGCCGACCTCTTCCCGGGCGAGGCCGACCGCCTGCGCCGCGCCTTCGGCTATCGCGTCGAGACCAGCGTGCCGACGGTGTCGGCCCATCGCATCCTGCTGAAGAACGGGCGCGAGCTGGTGGGGCGCATCGTGCGCCAGGACGCGCGGGGGCTCGAGGTGCGGGTCCGCGACACCTCGACGGTCGTTCCGGCTTCCATGCTGGCCGCGCCGCCGGAGCCGGTCACGGTCGAGGCCGTGACCATCCTGACGCCGCAGCAGTTCTACGCCGAGCGTGCGCCCCAGGTGCCCGAGGACGACCGCCTGGCGCAGTACGAGTTCGCCCGCGAACTCGAGTCGGTGTTCGCCCTGGAGGAGGCCCGGCGTCACTACGAACGCGCTGCCGAGCTGGCCGCCGCCGCCGGCGACCGCGCGCTGCAGCGCCGGGTCGAGGGGGCGCTTCGGGCGTTGGACGTCAAGATCGCCAACCGGGCCGAGGCCGAGTACCTCGAGCGGGTGCGGGTGGCGATGAACCGGGAGCGCTTCGAGCAGGCCGAGGAGCTGCTCGAGGCCTACGAGGAGACCTTCCCCGAGGCGCGGTTGCGCGGCGAGTGGGTCGAGCTGAAGGACGCGTTGGAGACCAAGCGCGACCTGGCGATTCGGCGCTACCTCGCCCGGAACTGGTACAACCGTGCGGTCTCCCTGCTCCAGCGCAAGGCGTTGGACCGCGAGTCCACCATGGCCACGCTGATGATGTGGGCCGAGGCCGAGCTCCCGAAGCTGGTGCGCGAGCGGTTGGTCGGGGAGCTCGTCGCGATGGACGACGAGCTGGCGCCCGAGGACCTGGACGCGTACTGGGGCCAGCGCTTCGAGGAGCGGGCGGTGCGCCACAAGGCGGGGTACGGTGACGGCACCTGGATCCTGGGGCCGGACAAGGCGCGCGCCGGGCTCGACGACGAGGAGGACGAGGCCGACGACGGCAAGTCCGACGCCCAGCGCGAGATGGAGGACCGGGTCAACCGCTACCTCCGCAACCTCGAGAACCAGCGCCGCGCCTCGGCCGGCGCGCGCACCGAGGCCGAGGCCACGCCCGAGGACTGGTGGCGCAAGGCGTCGGTCACCGAGCGGTTCCAGTGGTTGCTCGCCTACTACGGCGAGTTCTCCGGCGACTTCGAGGTGGTGAGCGTCCACTTCCGGGCGTGTCCGACCTGCGCCGGGCTCGGCTACGTGACCACCATGGACCTCTCGACGGACGGCGCGAAGGAGCGCCGGGCGGTGTGTCCGACCTGCCACGGGGTCGGAGTGCGGCGGTCGGTGACCTTCCGGTGAGAGCCGTCGCGCTCGGAGGCGGCCTGGTCGGGGCGCTCGCCGCCTGCGCTGGACCGCAGCCGGTCACGGATGCGGGTGTCGGGCCGCCGGCGGTGCTGGCCGAGGTCCGCGTCGCGGGGCGGGCCCTGGACGCCCGCGCCTTCGCCGCCGACGCCGCTTTGCTCTTTCCGGACGAGACGCGGTCCCTGGTCCAGGGGCGCTTGCGCACCGAGTTCGCCCGGCGGGAGGCGGAACGGCTCGGCCTGGACGTGGACCCGGAGCGGCTGGACGCCGCGCTCGACGAGTTCGTGGCCGCGCTCGCGGCCGAGCACGAGCCGGGTGAGGACGACGAGGCCTTCGCCCGGCGTCGTTACGGGCGCGGCCACGACGAGCTGGTCGCCGCGGTGCGGCGGCGGTTGGCCGACAACCAGCTCTACCAGGTCGCGGTCCGGGCCCGCGCCGCGGTGGAGGGGCGGGTGCGCGTGCTGTGGCTGGTGGTCGAGGACGAGGCCGAGGCCGCCTCCCTGGCGCGGCGCCTGCGCTCGGGGGTGGATCCGCGCGTCCTCCTGTCCGCTTCGCTGCTGGTCGGGACCGAACCGGACGGCAGCTTCCCGCCGATGCACCCGCGCCTGCCGGAGCCGCATCACGATGCCTTGGTCGGGGCGGAGCCGGGCGACGTGGTCGGGCCGCTGCGTTTCGCCGGCGACCGGGCCTGGTGGGTCGGGGCGGTGCGCGAGGTCCTGCCGCCGCTCGCTGAGCCGCCGCCGACGGCGCGCCTGCTCGACGAGCTCGAGAGCCGGCCGATCGGGCCGCTCGAGGCCCGGGCCTGGTTCGAGGCCATGGCCGAGGGCTATACTGCGACCCTGGGCGCGCCCTCGGTCCTGGCGCCCGAACCCGCCTTTGTGCCCCTCCGCTGACCCCCCGACGGCTCCGAGCGAGGAGGATCTCCAGCTCCTGTTCGCGTTGCTGTTCTCGTCGCCCGAGCCGGTGACCCTGGACCGCATCCGCGAGGTGCTCCTGCGGCGGGGTGAAGGCGCGGGCAGCGATCGCCCCGAGGGCGTCGCGGAGGACGGCCCGGCCGCGGCCGCGGAGGCGGACCGTGCGCCCGGGGACGGCCCACCGGAAGGGGCCGACACGGCCGACGCGGCGGCGGGCGAGGAGCGCTTCTCGCCCCGGGAGTACCTGGACGCCCTCGAGGCGTGGCTCGAGGAGCGCGGCGTCCCCCTGGTCCTGCGCCGCGTCGGGCGCAGCTTCCGGCTCCTGACCCGGCCCGAGTTCGCCCCTGCGCTCGAGCGCGTGCGGCGTCAGGCTGCGACCGAACGCCTCGGTCCGGCGACGCTCGAGGTGTTGGCCCTGGTCGCCTACCGGCAGCCGGTCCTGAAGGCCGACGTGGACGCGATCCGCGGCGTCCAGTCCGGCGGCCACCTGCGCCACCTCCTCGACCTGCGCCTGGTGCGCATCCTGGGGCGGGCGGACCTGCCCGGGAGGCCGTTCCTCTACGGCACCACCAGGGAGTTCCTGGACGCCTTCGGGCTGTCGAGCCTCGACGACCTGCCCGAAGCGGGGCGCCTCAAGGCCCCGGCCGAGGCGCTGGCCGATTCCGAGGCCTAGCGGCGGGCCTCCCTGCCCGGATGCGTCCCCGGGGGCGCACCGGTAGACTCTCCAGCCACGCGAGCCATGAGCGCCTCCAAGAAGAAGAAGAAGTCCAGCCTTCCCGCCGGTCGTCCGACGCCGCCCGAGGACGAGCCGCTCCGGCAGGACACGATGTCGCCGTTGCGGCGCTGGACCCTGATCGGCATCGCGGTCTTCTGTCTGCTCATCTTCTCGGTGACCGGGCCGATGGCCGACACCATCCGCGGTTGGTTCGGTTCCGGCCAGGATCGGGTCTACGCCACCCTCGAGCTCCCCAGCGGTCCGGACGAGATCACCGCCCAGGACTACCAGCAGGCGCTGATGCTCCGCGACTGGCGTGAGCGCATCTTCCGGGTCCAGGAGGACAGCGAGCTCGAGGACGTCCTGGTCTATGCGACCCTGATGAAACTCGCCGACGAGTTCGACGTCGTGATCACCGACCAGGACCTGCGCAGTTTCCTGCTACCGGCGGTCGGGTCCGCCCCCGGCGGCTACGAGAGCCTGTACCGCGGGCTCGGGTTCCGCAATGCGCTCCAGTTCGAGACCACGATGCGCGCCCTGTTGCGGGTCGAGCGGGTCCGCGACCTGCTCGCGAGCGGGGCGGCGCCTTCGGACCAGGACGTGCTGGACGAGTGGAAGGACCAGTACCGCGAGATCCGTTTCCAGTACGCGGCCTGGTACCCGGTCGAGTTCTCCGAGGCCGCGGCGGCCCTGGAGCCCGAGGAGGGCGAGCTCGAGCGTTGGTTCGAGGAGGAGATGTCGCCAGCCGACCGCGCTGCCCTGGAGACCGAGCCCGCGGTGGCCTTCGACCTGTTGGTGTTGCGCGCCGAGGACCTCGACGACCCCGAGGTCCAGCAGTTGTTGAGCGGGATCGAGCCGACCGAAGAGGCGCTCCAGGCGTTCTACGACGCTCATGCCTTCACCCTGTACCGGCGTCCCGCCGACGAGATGGAGGAGGGGCAGTCCCCGATCCTGGCGCTGGACGAGGTCCGTGACCGGGTGCTGCGGGACTACCGGCTCGACGAGGCGCTGTCGCAGGCCTCGTTGTCGCTGCCTGGCGAGGACGACGTCGCCGCCTGGGCCAAGGCCCACGGCTTCGGCTACGTCTCCTTCGACCAGCCGATTCCGTTGAGCGAACTGGCCGACCTGCCGGAGTTCGGCAGCTTCGCCCTGCGCAACCTGTTCACCGGCGAGGTCGGCGTGTGGATGCCGGGGCCCGTCCTCCAGGAGACCGGGCTCGCCTTCCTGATGCGGCCGACCGAGATCCGGGAGCGCACCATGCCGGAGTTCGACGAGATCCGCGACCGGGTCCTGGACCTGTGGCGTGAGGCGCAGCGCAGCCGGCTCGCCGCCGAGGCTGCCGAGGCCTTCCTCGAGGCGATGCCGCACGGTGACGACTGGGTCGAGGGCGACCCCGTGGTCGTCTCGGAGGAGGTCTTCGCCCAGGCCGCCGCCGCTGACGGCCGCCGTCCCGAACTGATCCCCTGGGTCAGCCGGATGTCGCGACCGACCACCGACCCCTTCTGGGGCGAGGCCGACGCCGTGAAGCGCCGCCTGCGCTCGATCCTGGGGCTGGCCCTGGACGAGTTGCAGGACGGCCAGCTGGTCGGCCCGGAGGACTTCGGCCCGAACGGCATCGTCGTCGCCCAACTCATCGCCCGCCGCCCCGCCGACCCCGAGCGCATCTGGCCCTCGGAGCTGACCCGATCTCGGGTCCTCGCTTCGCAGAAGGCGGAGCAGCGATGGTTGGAGGAGCAGCTCTCGTACGCTGGGTTCGCGAAGGCGTGGAAGTTGACGAAGGTCCTGGACGAAGAGTGACCCCGTTCGGAAACTGGCCCCGATCCATGTTCTAGCCCGGGACCAGGAAGGCCGGAGGCATCCGTTTCGGCCATCGCCACCGCAGGAGCTCGGGCACCGTCGCCATCCGTCGCGCC
>JALUVI010000116.1 GCA_027020785.1 Planctomycetota bacterium
CGGGCGGCGCGCGCCGCGGGGTTCTCGGGGTCCTGCTCGGCCCAGGCGACGATGCGGTCGCGGAAGGCCTCCTCGTAGGCGTCCCAGGCCTCGGGTGGCGAGGCCGACCACTCCCGCAGGCGGAAGCCGTTCTCGTGCAGGTGGGCGAAGGTCGCGCCGAGCCCGGACATCGCGCCGCGCCGGAAACCGCTCTTCGCCAGGTAGGCGCGGGTCGCCGGCAGGCGCCAGTATCCGGTTCCGAGCAGCAGCTTGCCGCCGGGCTTCAGCACCTCGCGCGCCGCGACCAGGTGGTCGTACACGGTCGCGTCCGGCGCCGGTGCGCCCAGGTCGAGGACGAGGTCGTAGGGGTCGAGCCCGCCGACCCAGCCGTGGCGGCCCGCCAGCCACTCCTCCGGGTCGCGCACCGTCTCGACCGTGCCGCCCCAGCGGGCCCGCGCCTTGTCGGCCCAGGCGGCGTCGCCGGTCGCCGCGTCGAGGATGCGCGGATCGCGCGGCAGGTCCAGCGCCTCGACCAGCTCGGTCGCGGTCGGCTCGGCGACCGGGCCGAGGAATCGCATCGTTCGATGGACGATGGCGGGGCGGCGGAGGACCTCCATGGGGGCGTGGCTCCGAAGGATATCCCTTCGGACGGTCGGCTACCGCTTTCCAGCGACGACCGCGGCCAGCTCTCCGAGCAGCCGCGGCAGCTCCGGTCCGGGCTGGAGGTACTCGGGGCCGACCAGGACGACGACGCGACCGTCGCGCACTGCGGAGAGGTTGGGGAGGGTCTCCCGCCACACCTCCAGCGGCGGTCGCGGCGGCGGGCGGTCCCAGAGTTCGACCACCACTTCGGGGTCGCGACGCACCAGGACCTCCTCCCGCAGCGGGACCCAGGCGCGGTCGGCGTCGGCGAGGACGTTCTCGCCGCCGGCGCGCTCGAGCAGCTCGCCGAGATAGCCGCGCGGACCGGCGGCGAGCAGGTCGCGCAGCGCCTCGGGGTCGCGCCCGGCGACGAGCAGGATCCGGGGGCGCGGATCGCGCGGGTCCACCGCCGCGAGCGCCGCATCCCAGGAGCGGAGCAGCTCGTCGGCGGCCTCCTCGGCCGCGAACAGGCGTCCGAACTCCGACACCATGGCGCGCCATGCTTCGAGCGTGTCCACGGGAGCGGCGCGGAAGCGCACCCCGGACAGGCGGCACCACTCGGCGAGCCGCGGCTGCCGCCCCTGGACCAGGACCAGGTCGGGCTCGAGCGCCGCGATGCGCTCCAGGTCGGGGTCGATCAGGCCGCCGACGCGGGGGCGGTCGGCGAACGCCGGGTGCGTGCACCAGTCGCTGACGCCGACGACCCGGTTGGCGGCGCCGAGCTCGCCGACCAGGGCGCTGGCCGCCGGCCCGAGGACCACCGCCCGATGGACCGCGCCGCCGTCGCCGGGGTCACCGAACGTCGCACCGCCCCCGCCGTCGGGCCGGGCGCAGGCGCCGGCGAGCGCCAGGGCGGCGACGGCCAAGCCCACCAGGGCGGCCGGAGCGGCGGGAGGACGTCCCAAGGGGCCGCTAGCATAGGGGCGAATGGTCGAGTCCATCCTGGTCGTCGTCCTGACGCTGGCCATCTTCGTCCTGCTCTTCACCGAGCGGGTGTCGCTGGACGCGATCGGGATCGGCCTCCTCGTCGTCCTGGTCGCGTCCGGCGAGGTGTTGCGCTGGTTCGTGCCGGGCTTCGACCCCGCCGAGCGCCTGCTCTCCTACGACCAGGCCCTGGTGCTGTTCGGGAACGGCGCCGTCCTCACCATCGCCGCCCTCTACGTGATGGGCGAGGGTCTCTCCCGCACCGGAGCGGTCGAGTTCGTGGCCCGCGGCGTCCTCCACACCAGCGGCGGGCGCGAACGCCGCATCGTCTTCCTGGTGGCGCTGGTCTCCGGCCTGGTCTCGGCCTTCCTCAACAACACCGCGGTCGCCCTGGTCTTCATCCCGGTCATCCTCGACCTCTCCAAGGAGACCCACATCCCGCCGTCGCGCCTGCTCCTGCCGATGGCCTTCGGCGCCATCCTCGGCGGCACCTGCACGCTGGTCGGCACCAGCACCAACCTCCTCGTCAGCGGCGTCGCCGAGCTCTACCAGATGGAGCCCATCGGCATGTTCGAGATGTCGCCGCTCGGCGTCCTCCTCCTCCTGGTGGGCGTCCTGTTCCTGACCTTCTGGGGCAAGCGCATCCTGCCCGACCGCCACTCGCTGTCGGCGATGATGTCCGACGGCGGCCGCAAGGAGTACGTCACCGAACTCGTCATCAGTCCGCAGTCGCGTCTCCGCGGGATGCGCTACGCGGAGGCCTTTCGCGACACTCGCGCCGAGCTCCTGTTCTTCGCCCGCGGCGACACGATGGTGTGGCCGCCGTACCACAACGAGACCATCGAGGCCGGCGACGTGGTG
>JALUVI010000117.1 GCA_027020785.1 Planctomycetota bacterium
CACCTCTATGCGTACGAAGAGACCGACGGGACGTCGTCCTGGACGCGCTACACCGACCCGTCCGGTCAGCGCCGCGATTTCGTCCACACCGACCTGGCGCAGGGGGACCGGACCATCCGCGAGGTGAAGGAGTACCTCGAGGACGAGACCGGAGCGGACCTCGCCGCGCCGGTGGCCACGACCTTCACGCGCGGCTGTGACTGCGGGCAGATCACCGAGATCGCCTTCCCGGACGGCAGCAAGGAGACCTTCGCCTGGGACGCGTGGGGGAACCTGGTCCGTTACGGACGCACATCGTCGAACCCCGCCGACCCGGAGCTGGTGAAGTCGTGGACCTACGATTCCTTCGCCAACCACTGCCGTCTCCTGTCGAGCTCGGGCGAGTTGCGGGCCGAGTCGAACCCGTCGGCCCGGGTGTTCTGGTACTGGGACGGGAACGGGATGTTGGACCGGGTGGCATGGCCGTCGGTCTCGAGCGGGCAGCCCTCGACCCAGACCGTCGAGTGGCTCTACGACTTCACGGCGGACGGGAAGCTCCTCCGCGTGACCGACCCGGCGGGCCAGGTCTCCGAATACGCGTATGCGGGGGACGACTACACGGTGACGAAGGACCCGGGTGGTCTCGGCCGCTCGTGGAAGACCTTCCGGGACGTGCTCGGCCACGTGACCCGGCGTGAGGACCCGACCGGCCCGACTTCTGCGGTGGTGTCCACGGTGACTCCGGACGGGCGGGTCCTGAAGCGTGTCGGCGCCGACGGTCAGGAGACGCGCTGGGAGTACGACCTGCGCGGCCGGACGGTGAAGCGGATCCGGAAGCTGGACGCCTCGACTTGGACGACGACGACGTACACGGTCACGGCAGGGGGCGTGGTCACCGAGACGAAGGCCGACGATGGTGGTCTGGACGCGGTGAGCACATTCGAGCGGGACGAGTCCGAGCCGAACCGCTGGACGGAGTCGGTGGACCCGGACGGATTCGGGAGCCGTGAGCGGTGGGGCTACGGCTCGTACGGGCTCCCCTGGCAGACCTACGTCGTGGACACGACGGGGGGCGGGACCACGACGACGCTGGTGCGCACCCTCGAGCGCGACACGATGGGGCGGGTGACGGCGGTGGTCGGCCAGGGCGGCGCGCGGACGACGCGGACCTACGACGGCTACGGTCGCCTGATCGAGACCGCGGAGGACCTCCCGGGGGGGAAGGTGCGGAAGACGGTCCTGACCCTGACTCCTTGGGGCGCGGTGAGCCGCCGTGACGTGAAGGTGGGCGCGACGGTGCTCGCGACGACGGAGACGTCCTACGACGAGGCCCTGCGGCCTTGGAAGACGGTTCGCAAGGACCCGGGCGGCGCGCTCGCGGACCTGGTCGAGACCGTGGAGCTCGACCCGATCGGGCGGACGAGGAAGCGGACGAACGCCCGGGGCGGGGTGACCACGACCCAGTGGGACGCGACCGGGCGGCGCACGAAGGTGACCGACGCGGTCGGGAACGAGCGGCGCTGGGCCTACGACGACGTGAGCCGGACGAAGACCTTCACCGACCACGTGAAGGACACGGATACTGCGTCCTTCACCGACTACGTGACCGTGACGACCTACGACGCGTCGGGCCGCGAGATCTCGGTGCAGGTCCAGGGCGGCGCCTCGGGGAACCGGACGACGACCTACGCCTACGACCTGGCCGACCGGATGGTGTCGCGGACCTCGCCGCTCGGCTTCACGACGACCTACGCCTACGATGCACTGAACCGCCGGGTGCAGGAGACGCGACCGATCTCGGCGTCGTTGTCCGCAGTGACGACGACGACCTGGTCGCTGGGTGGGCGACGCACCAGGGTGACCGACGCGAACGGCACGGACACGGCCTGGACCTACGACGCGTTCGGGCGGGTGGTGACGGAGACCTTCGCTGCGAACCAGGGAGCGGAGGCGCGGACGCGGAAGCGGACCTACGACGCCTACGGCCGCCTCGCGAGCGAGTCGTTCCCGGACGAGCTGCCGTCGTCCCGGGTGGTGTTGCAATACACCTATGACGTGGCCGGACGGCGCACCCAGGTGGACGTCCAGAAGGGGACGAGCGGGCTGCTCGGTCCGGACCGGGTCGTCTACGCCTACGACGACTTGGACCGGATCACCTCGGCGAAGACCCAGATCTGGAACGGGAGCGCCTACGACGACCAGACCACGGTGAGCCGCACCTGGGACGCCTTCGGTCGGCTCGCCTCCGAGGCCCAGGACGGAGGCCTGACCATTTCCTACGCCTACGACGCCGGCGGAGCGGTCCAGGAGATCACCTATCCGAGCGGAGGCCCGATCGAGGGGGTCCGCTACACCCTGGACGCCGCGGGGCGTCCGACGGCGGTCGAGCGGAAGTTCGGGACGTCGGTCGAAGGGGTG
>JALUVI010000118.1 GCA_027020785.1 Planctomycetota bacterium
CTCGGACGCCATGGTCGTGACGGGGCTGCTCCATCTCGTGCGCGAGTTCGTCCTCGACCGCTATCGCGGCATGCGCTGGTTCGCGTGGTTCACCGGTGTTCCGATCCTGTGGCTCCTCTACGCCTCGGGGATCACAGGCTACTGGCTGGTGTGGGACAAGCTCGCCCAGTACGTGGCCGTCGTCACGTCGGAGTGGCTCGACTGGTTCCCGGTCTTCGGCGAGCCGATCGCCCGCAACTTCCTCACTACCGGGAGCCTCGGAGACCGGTTCTTCACGCTGCTCATCTTCCTCCATATCGGGGTCCCGCTGTTCCTTCTCTTCACGATGTGGATCCACCTCCTGCGGCTGAGCCGGCCGGCGGTCAACCCGCCGCGCGGGCTGGCCGCCGGCGCGCTCGTCACGCTGGTGGTGCTTTCGCTTCTGAAGCCTGCCCTGAGCCAGGGGCCCGCCGACCTCAGCAAGGTGGCGGCGGACGTCGGCCTCGACTGGTTCTATCTCCTGCTCTACCCGCTCCTCGACGTCTGGCCGCCGGGTCCGGTGTGGGCGCTCGTCATCGGGGCCTCGCTCCTTCTCTCGATCCTGCCCTGGCTGCCGCCCCAGCGCCGCCCGCCGGTGGCGGTGGTCGATCTCGAGAACTGCAACGGCTGCGGCCGCTGCTTCGCGGACTGTCCGTTCGGGGCGGTGACCATGGTGCCGCGCACCGACGGCCGGCCCTACCCGACCATGGCCAAGGTCGATCCGGGGATCTGTCTGAGCTGCGGAATCTGCGTCGGGTCGTGCCCGACGGCGACGCCGTTCCGCAAGGCGGCCGACCTCGTCACCGGCATCGACCTTCCCGAGCTGCCGCTCGGTCGCCTGCGGGAGGAGAGCCAGGCCGCGATGGAGGGGCTCGCCGATACCCCCAAGGTGCTGCTTTACGGTTGCGACCACGGTATCGACGTGGCCAGTCTTCGGGACGATGGCGTCGCCGCCGTCAGCCTCCCCTGCATCGCCATGCTGCCGCCGTCGTTCATAGACTACGCGCTGAGCCGTGGGGGCATGGACGGGGTGCTGATCACCGGCTGCGCCGAGGGCGAATGCCACTATCGCTTCGGCACCGACTGGACGGACGAGCGCCTGGCCGGCAAGCGCGACCCCTATCTGCGCGAGCGGGTGCCGCGCCAGCGCGTGCGCACATGCTGGGCGGCCCCGACCGAGCGGGGCAAGCTGACGGCCGCGCTTGCCGCCTTCCGTCGCGACCTCGCGGCCCTGCCGCCGGCGGCGTTCTCCGAGGACGCCGGGCCGCCGGCTCCGCCCTCTTCCGGTCGGCTGGCGGAGACGGCCGAGGACGCCCGCCGTGGCTAGGATCGTGCGCTATCTCGCCCAGGCGGCGGCCTACGCCTCGTTCGCCGCCCTGATCGGCGTCTTCGCCGACTGGCCGGTCTACACCCATTTCCCGGCCGACCAGGGGCTGATCAAGCTGAGCTTCACCCACACCAGCCAGCGCAAGGCCGAATGCCGCCGCCGTACCCGCGAGGAGCTGGCGAAGCTCGCCCCCAACATGCGCAAGCCGCTGGACTGCTCGCGCGGCCGCGTGCCGCTCACCATCGAGCTCGCGCTCGACGGCGACCTCGTCTATCGCGACACGGTGCCGCCGGGAGGCTTTTCGGGCGACGCGCCGTCGCGGGTCTACGAACGCTTCCCGGTCCCCGTCGGCTCCCACCGCATCGCGGTCCGGATGCGCGACAGCGCCCGCGCCGAGGGCTTCGACTATGTTCTCGAGACCGACGTGCAGGTCGCGCCACGCCAGGTCGTGGTCGTCGACTTCCGCTCCGAATCGGGCAGCTTCGTCCTGAAGTAACCGCCTTCCGCTCAGACGACGTTGTCCTCGCGGATCGGCCGCTCGTCCACAACCCGCCCGACCGAAAGGCGCCCGAGGTCGAGGGTGCGGTAGGCGCCGAAAGTGACGAGCTCGGCGATCGCCCGTCCCACCGCCGGCGCCTGCTGCAGCCCATGGCCGCTGAAGCCGTTCGCGAAATAGAGATTGGCGACCGCCGGGTGGAGGCCGAGCAGGGCGTTCTGGTCGAGCGTGTTGTAGGCGTAGTGCCCGGCCCAGGCGCGCACCAGCTTGAGGGCCTCGAACGCCGGTATCCGCCGCGCGAGGGTCGGCCAGACGAGATCCTCGTAAAGCCCGTAGGCAACCTCGAGATCCAGACAATCGGGGTCGGCGTCGGCCGGCGGCGAGGCGCCGCACAGGAAATGCGGCCCCTCGGGCCGGACATAGACGCCGTTCGGATCGACGAGCAGCGGGCAGCCGGCTATCGCGGTGCGGCAGTCGACGACGTAGACGAAGCGCTTGCGCGGCCTGACCGGCAGGTCGATA
>JALUVI010000119.1 GCA_027020785.1 Planctomycetota bacterium
CCGACGCACCCGAGCCGATACGAGGATGCGCTTCTGGGGGCGGGGCACGGTCAGAGCCTTCCGCGATCGAGGCGCGCGTCGTGGACGTCCTGGCCGCTGACGAGACGGCGGTTGCGGGACGCGGCGACGATCATCGCTGCGGTCGCGATCTGGTTGATCCGCCGCGGTACGCCGGCAGAAGCGTCGAAGATCGCGTCCTCGGCGCCGTCCTCGAAGAGCGGCTGCTTGCGCTTGAGCCCCGCCGCGTCGAGCCGTTGTCCGAGGTAGCTCCGCGTTTCCTCGAGCGACAGCGGCAGGAGCCGTGCGATCGTCGTCACGCGCTGATCGAGCGCGTGGTGGGTCGGCTCCTGGAGGCGCTCGTCGAGGATCAGCTGACCGGCGAGGAGGAGAAGGAAGGGGCTCTTGCGATCGAAGTCGGCGATGGTCAGAAGGCGCACCTCCTCGAGGGTCCGGTCCGGAAGCTGGTGGGCCTCGTCCAAGACGAGCAGGTGCTGGTGCTCGTCTTCAAGCAGGGCCTGGACGAGCCCCATGGCCGTCTCCCCGCGTGACCGCCGCGGAGAGAGCCCCAGCTTCCGCGCAAGCGAGTTGACCAGGCTGAAGGGGCCCACGGTGCTGTGCGCGAAGCAGTGGACGGCGGGGCCTTGTCGAGAGACCTCGTCCGCGAGGTGACCGAGCAGGAGGCTCTTCCCGCAGCCGGGCTCGGAGAGTAGGACGCAGATCCCGTCGAGCTCGACGGTGAAGCGCAGGCGGCTCAGCGCCTCCTCGAAGCCGCGGTGCCGGAAGACGGCCTCAGGCGGCGTCGTCCGGTGGAAGGGAGGTCGCGCGAGTCCGAAGTGACCGAGGAAGCTGCTCATGGCTTCTTCTCCTTGCTGGGGCGACTTCGCCAGTGGGCGAGGATGAGGGTGCGGATGGCGTGCAGGTAGATGCGAGCGTGGCGCCGGCGGCCATGCAGCCGCACCGCGTGCTCGGTGCCGATGCGACAGAGCTCCTCGGGGATCGGGCCGAAGGTCTCCCAGAAGGGCGCGAGCTCGCCCCGCTGAGACACGCCGAGTCCCTTGAGACCCGCGAGATCCGAGACCACCTCGACGAAGCGGTCGACGGTGAAGCCCTCGTCGACGCGAAGCTCGCAGTAGGCGAGCGGGCGGGCGTGCTCGAGGAGCTTCTGGTCGTACTCGTCGCGGAGGAGCGCCAGATAGTCGACGCTCGAGGCGACCTCCTCGGTGTCCGGGTGCGGCTCGGGCTTGGCGTTGACCTCTTGTGGAAAGGCGCGCTGCACGCGCTTCCCTTCGAAGTAGATCACACAGAAGCTGAGGTCCGAAGGATCGAAGCGGACCGTCACGCGCCGCTTGCGAAGGAAGGCCTCGCACCGAAAGCGCCGGCCCAGCACCGAGACACAGCAGTCCTTCTGGTGGACAGTGCGCTCCTCCTTGACCAGGAAGAGCTCGCGCGCGACCTCCGGGTCGAGGGGGCGCGGCGAGACCTCGGCCACCGCCTCGGCCGGAGGGCGGCCGAGATCGGAATGGTCTTTCTGGCAGTAGCGCCTCTCGCGGTAGGCTTCCCAGAAGCGGTTCCGCTCGGGAAGCGTGAGCAGCTCGTCGCGGGCCGAGACCTCGTTCTCGAACTGGTCTGCGTGCTGCCACCAGCGCTCGATGACGCCGCGACCCTCGGAGTAGTAGGCTTTGGAGTGCACGAGCTTGCACTCGATGCGCATGAGGGAGTAGGCGAGCTGCTCGGCGCGATAGACGGCGCCGCGGTCGACGTACGCCTTCTTCGGCGGTCCCCAGCGCAGGAGTGCTCGGAGGAGGCAGTCCCGGAGGCTCGCGATGTTCTCGGCGAGGTAGTATCGATCGGCGACGGGGTAGCGCGTCGTGTGGTCGATGAATGCGCCGAGCTTCGCGGCGCGGGCCTTTCCGTCCGGCCCACGGACGAGCGGTCCGTGGTGGTAGTCCCCGACCCAGAGGTCCCCGAAGGCGTCGAAGCGCATCTTGATGGTGGGCTTCTTGGCGAGAACCCGGAGGCGTCGTCGGCTGGCACCGCGCCGGTCCAGGTGACGGTCGAGCGTTGCCCGATGGAAGCTGGGGCATCCGTCGAGCGTGCCTTCGAGGCGCAGGATGTCGATGAGCGTGCTGGTCCAGCGCTTCGCGTTCTCCTTGCGGAGCTGGACGGCGCGCGCGAGGACGGTATCGGACAGCTTGCGGCTCCTGCCGCGGTCGCGGCGCACCCGGGGCTTCAGGGCGTCGATGCCGCCAGTGCGGTATGCCCGGAGCCAGCCGTAGACGGTCCGCACGGAGACCGTCACCCGTCCCTTTCCCGGCAGATAGTGGGTGCGGCCCGCGATCTCCTTGACGAGTGCCGTG
>JALUVI010000120.1 GCA_027020785.1 Planctomycetota bacterium
ATCAAGAAGGTCGAGGACAAGATGGGCATCCGCATGGTGCCGGTGGTCGAGACCATGTACGACCACGTGAAGCTGCCGGCGGACCGGTTGCTCGGGGGGGTGCCCGGGCTCGGGTTCAAGCACTCGATGATGACCCTCGACCTGGCGCGGCCCGGGGTCGCGGCGCAGGCCGTCGGCACCGCTGCCGGCGCGCTCGAGCTGGCGACGACCTACGCAACGCGGCGCAAGCAGTTCGGGCAGGCGATCGCCAGCTTCCAGATGATCCAGGCGATGCTCGCCGACATGGCGATGCAGACCGAGGCGGCGCGATGGCTGGTGTACCAGGCGGCGGCGATGGCCGACGCCGGGGCCAAGAACATCACCAAGCTGGCGGCGATGGCGAAGTGCTATGCGTCGGACGTGGCGGTGAAGGTGGCGACCGACGCGGTGCAGGTCTTCGGCGGCTACGGGTTCATGGAGGACTACCCGATCGCGAAGTTCTACCGGGACGCGAAGATCCTGCAGATCTACGAGGGCACCAACCAGGTGCAGCGGATGGTCATCGCCCGGAACCTCGTCAAGGAGGTCGGCCAGTTCGACTACCTGAACGAGTACATTCCGTCCGAGGTCCAGGACAACTGCGGGCTCGAGCTCGTCTCGCAGAACGTCTGACCGTTCACCAGCCGTCGGTCGGGTCGTCGCCGGAGTCCACCACCCTCCAGCACAGCCACGAGCCGACGCTGCGCAGCGGGGCCCAGTGCGCGGTCCGCTCCTCCACTTCGCGGGGGGCGGGCCGCTCGTCCAGGCGATGGAGGCGCTTGAGCCCCTCCTGGACGCCGAGGTCGGCGGAGGGCAGGACGTCGAGGCGGCCCAGCTTGAACATCAGGTACATCTGCGCGGTCCACGGGCCGATGCCGCGAACCTCGGTGAGACGGGCCAGGACCTCGTCGTCGGGAAGCCGGGCCAGGGTCGGGCCGTGGAGGCGGCCGGCGACGGCGTGCTCGGCCAGCGAACGCAAGGCGGCGACCTTGTTCCGTGAGAGCCCGGCGCCGCGCAGCGTCGCGTCGTCCAGGGCGAGGACGTCCTCGGGCCGTAGCCCGGGGCCCGGAGTGAGGGTGCGGACGCGGCCCCAGATGGTGCGGGCGGCGGCGCCGGCGAGCTGCTGGAAGGTGACGGCCCGGGCCAGGTAGGCGAAGGTGGAGAGGCGGCGTGCCGGGGGCGCCGGCATCTCGGGATAGGGGCCGAAGCGGCGCAGGGCGCGGCCGAGCGCCGGGTCGCGGCGGGACAGCGCCCGCAGCTGGGCCGGGGTGGGACGGGGCACGGTCCCCTATCCTGGCCCGGCGTCGTGTTCCGTGCCTCCCCCCTCTTCGCGGCTCCGGTCGTCTTCGCGCTCGGGGCGTGCGCTGGCACCCCCCCGCCGCCGGAGGCCGCCGCCGAGTGGCCGGCTGCGGCGGTCACGCTGCGGCTCGAGGCCGAAGGCGCGCGGGCCGAGCTTCGTGGCGCGCTCGGCGCCGACCGAGAGGCCACGGGGTGGCGCGAGCTGGAGGCCGAGGGGCGGCGCGTGGACCGCGGCTTGGAAGCGCTGGCCGAATTCGCAGGCGTGGCCGCGACCACCCTCTCCGCTGGAGCCCGCGGCCGCGACGGCGTCGAGCCCCTGGCGTTGGCCTTCGTCGAGCTGTGGAACACGATGGAGGAGGAAGGACTGGGGCTGGCGGCGTGGAGCCTGGAGGACGCGGCGCGGCTGCGCGACCGGGTCCGCGACGCGACCGCCACCTGGAAGGCTCTGGACCGCGCGGCACCGGCGCTGGAAGCGTGGGGCGTCGTGGTCGCCGAGCACGTGCGGCGGCTTCCGGAGCTCGCCGAGCGCGCCGAGGCCGCAGATGCACGGCTCGTCGCCGCGGAGACCGACCTTCGCACCCGGCTGACCGAGGTCGAGGAGGCCTACGACGAGGCGCTGGCGGCGCTGCGCGCCGAGGCCGCCCATGGCCCGCCGGCGCCGGCCGCACCGACCCGCGCCGCGGCCCTGGCCGAGCGCCGCGACGCACTGACCGCCGACCTCGCCGCCTTGGAGGCGGAACGCGCTCGACGCCGCACCGCGGTCGCGCGGTACGCGCACCGCTCGTCCCTCCTCGCCAACGCCGTACGGGCCTGGACCGAAGCGGCCGCCGAACTGGCCGCGGCCTGGGGAGAGGGACGGCCGCTGCCGGATCTCGTGGAGCTGGACCTGGCGCTGGCGCGGCTCGCTGACGCCGACGAATGACGGAAACTGGCCACGAAGAGTGTTCCATTTTCCACGACCCACCTGTGACCTTCGCGCACCGAGTGCGTCGTCCTGGGTACCGAGACCCAGGAGACCGCCACGATGCGCTTCG
>JALUVI010000121.1 GCA_027020785.1 Planctomycetota bacterium
TCGTTCAGGCGTCCGCTGATGGCGCGCTGGCGGATCTCGTCCTCCAGGGTGGTTCCGGCATACGCCTGGCGCGCATGAATCTCACGCAGCTCCTCCTGCATCCTCCGGTACTCTTCGCGGAAGTCGTCGTGTGCGCGGTCAAACTCCTCGGCGAACCGCCCGACGAACCTCTCGAGATCGGAACGGTCAATGCGCAACCGTTCGAATTCCTCCCCGAAGGCCTGGCATGCCGCTTCGACGATATTGGTGCGCGCGGCAGCCACCTTCCGTTCCAGATCTTCCGCGAAGCTCTCCAACATCGGCATTCCGGCTGTCACATCCGCCTCGTTCGCCATGCGCAGATACTCGCGAATCCTGCGTGGCAGGCGGAGATCCGCGATCTGGAGTACGAGGGCGTTCACGTGCGCTTCGAGCAGATCACGGTTGTCCAGCAGGAAGCGCGGCGGCGCGATCCGTCCCGAGATGACCCGCTCCGGAAAGCGGAAGAAGTACTGATCGTGTCGACCGTACGGACCGAAGGTGCCGCAGAACGTCGTGATCAGCGCCGGCTGGCCGTGGCGGCCGGCTCGGCCGTGACGCTGCGCGTAGTTGGCTGGTGACGGCGGAACGTTTCGCAGGAAGACCGACGACAGCCCCCCGATGTCGATGCCGAGCTCCATCGTAGGTGTGCAGACGATAACGTTCAGCGGATCGTCTGGATCCTTGAAACCCATCTCGTACTTGCGCCGGTCCTCGCCCGAGACGGCCGCCGAGTGTTCCTGGGCGAGCACGCGTGGCCGTGCGTCAGGGACCAAAGCGTACTCGCTGCGAAAGAAGTGCTCACCCCAGTTCTGCACGCGGAGATCGACTTTGATGCAGTTGGGGCATGGCTGTGCTGAGGAGAGCTCCCAGCGAAGCCTGCACCTGGGACAGACGAGCGCACTCTCGTCATCGCAGGCCAGGAGAAGGACACGGCCCTCGTCGAGGAGAACATAGCGACCGCCCCGCCCCTGCCGCGCCACGAGCAGCCGCACGTCGTCGCGGGCAAGAAGTGCGACCAGCTCGCGGACGAGCGCGCGCGCGCCATCGCCGTCCAAGTTCAGGCGGCGGCGAAGCCAGCGCACGAGCGGCGGCTGGAAGGAGACCCCCTCGGTCCCCGCCAGACGGCGGACCCGGAAACTCCAGTCGTCGGCGGGGAGCTCATCGCTGAACACCACTGGCCGCAGAGGCGGCATTCCGTCCTCGTGGAACAATACGTCCGGGTTGAGGCGCGCGATGACCGTTGATCGGAAGTCGTCGCCGTTAGTCAGGATCTCGCTGCTGAGCGCACCTCCGCGGCGGATGGTGTCCAGCACGACGCGCAGGATGTCCGGCCGGGCGTCTGCAGGCACGTTCTGGAGGGCTCCATCACTCCAGAACCCATCCCACCCCGCCAGATCCTCCAGACCGTCGTAGTCAACCGTGAGCAGCCCAACCATCTCGAGGCTCGGCCGCACGCGCCGGGGCCGGCCCACCAGCTCCCCGATGATCCCGAGAGTAAGATAGCGCTTGTACGCGCCCTCCACTCCTCGGGCCGCGCGCCCGACGCGGACGCCGGCTTCGGGCGCGAAGGGAGGCAAAGTCCCCGAAACGCGCATCGCCTCGAAGGCACGGCGTCCCGCCTCGGGGAGCGCAACCTCGGCGCGGCCGCGAAGGCCATGGTAGAGCGCCCGGCGAAAGTGCATCCGGTGTTCGACATCGGTGAGGTGTGCGGCCTGGAAGGCGGCGTCCTGCTGGTTGTCGGTGAAGGCGATCACCCGGGACTTCACGGGATCACGCAGCTCCGTCACCGTGCGCGAGACCAGAAGGTCGCTCGCCGTAGCGCGGCCGACCATGCCGACCACCGAGAACTTGTTGAACTCGCGGGTGCGGCGGTCGTAGCGCACGCCGCAAGAAGGGCAGAGCAGGAGAGGGGCCTCGACCAGGGCCATCTCCCGGGGCGCACCGTGCCCGCAATCGTCGCCGATGCCGCCGCAGACAGCGCAGATCACGACGTTGCGTGGCACGGCGCCCGCGTACCCTGCGCGAGGCTGTCCATCCCGGCGGACCATGGCCTCGTCCGGTGGGGCCACCTCCGCGTCCCACGGTTCGGGAAAGAGGTAGACCGCGAGGGCGTCATCTTCCGGCTCGCCGCCGGCGAAATCGCGCGGCGCCAGGTGCTGGCCGCCTTCGTCCTCCCGCAGTTCCGCCACGGCGCACTCGGCGCCGCAGGCGGTACAGAAGACGATGGGGAAAGCGGGCACATCCTCGCCCGTTGCGCAGTCGCCGCAGACACGGGCGCCCGTCGCCGAGAGATGCCACTCGGCGAGGCATGCCGTCACCGGCTGGCCC
>JALUVI010000122.1 GCA_027020785.1 Planctomycetota bacterium
ATGGCCGGGAGTCCTGGAAGGGGCGCCATCGTCCAACGAAGAGGGCCTGTCGTTCCGAATGGAGGCAGCCGACCGGGCCGTCGCCACCACTCCGCTTCGGCTCGACAAGGACTTCGTCGTGGTCGTCCTCGGAGAGCGCGGTGCGGCGTCGCGGTGGGTGGGAGGAGCTCCTCTGTTCTGGGACCAGGACCCTGCGGCGATCGTAGCCCTGGCACCGGCGGTGGACGTGGTCATCCGGTCGGAGCGGGGCGACGTCCTGCCCGCCACCTTCGGGGTCGAGCTCGTGGGCTGGCCGAGCAGCGAGCAGGCGCCCTTTCGGGCTCACCGGGTCGAGGAGGGGGTTTGGAGCCTGCGCTCGGTACCGGTCGGAGCCACCCTCGTCTTGCGGTCGACCGGAGAGACCTGGACGGTTCCGGAAGGAGGGGGGGAGTGGTCGCTCGAGGCTGCGCGGTGACCGCCGGCTGGACGCGGACGAAGGGTCAGCGGCGGGTCTTGTGGTCGGGGCCGTCCTCGGGCTCGCGGGCCGGGCCGCCGTGGATGTCCTCCAGTTCGCGGAGGAGCTCCAGGTACGAGCGGTAGCGGGACCGCGCCAGCCCGCCGGCGGCGACGGCGTCGCGCACCCGGCAGTCGGGCTCGTCCACGTGGCGGCAGTCGGGGTAGCGGCAGTCGCGGCCGAGGTCGCGCAGCTCCGGGAAGTGGAGCCGCAACTCGTGCGGCGGCAGGCCGTAGGGGCGGAAGCGCCGGATGCCCGGCGTGTCGATGACGTCCCCGCCGCCGGGCAGGAGGTAGAGCCGCGAGTGGGTCGTCGTGTGGCGCCCGCTCGCGAGCTGGCGGCTCGGCGGCCGCGTCGGCAGCCGCAGTTCGGGGTGGAGCGCGTTCAGCAGGGTGGACTTGCCGACCCCGCTCAACCCGTAGAGCACGCTGGTTCCCTCGGCGAGACGCTCACGCACCGCCTCCAGCCCGTCGCCGCGCAGCGCCGACACCGCCAGGGTCTCGACCCCGGCGCGGGCGTAGGTCTCCTCGACCGCGCGCACCTTCCTCGGTTTGGCCGCGTCCACCTTGTTGAGCAGGAGCAGCGCCGGGATGCCGGCGAAGGAGCAGGTGGCGAGGATGCGGTCGGCGGCGGCCGACGAGAACGGCGGTTGCGCCAGCGAGTTGACGACCACCACCCGGTCCACGTTGGCGGCGAGCGGCTGGCGCCGGTCGGCGTCCTGGCCGCTGGCGCGGCGCGCGAACAGGTTGCGGCGGGGCAGGACCTCCTCGACCGTCCACTCGCCTTCGTCCTCGCCGAGCCGGACGTGGTCGCCGACCGCGACCGGACTGGTGTCCTCGCCGAGGTCCTCCCACAGCCGACCGCGCAGCCGCGCCATGCGCCGTTCGTCGCCGCGCTCCACCTCGCAGGCGCGGGCGTCCACGCGGACCACGCGAGCGACGTCGGGGGGCTCCTCGGGCATCGCGGGGATTCTAGTCGGCGGCCCGGGGCGCACCCCTTCGCCGCCTAGAATGGAGGGGATGCCGGATTCCTTCCCACGGCTCGCCTCGGCGCGGAACGAGCGCCTCAAGGCGGTGCGCCGACTGCGCGCCGGGAAGGACCGCGACCACCTCCTCCTGGAAGGCCTCCACCTGGTCGAGGAGGCGCTGGCGCGCGACGTCGCCCTGCGTTGGGTGCTCGCCGCCGAGGAGAGGGTGGACGCGTTGCTGCCGACCCTGCGCCGAGCCGAGGCCGCGGGCGCCGAGGTCGTCCTCGCGCCGCTCGCGCTGCTGGTCGAGGTCGGCGACCTCGACAGTCCGGCGTCGCTCCTCGGCTGGGCCGAGCGCCCCGCGCCGGCGCCGTGGTCCGACCTGCTCGGCGGACCGGGGCCGGTGGTGGTCGCCGCCGGCGTCCAGGAGCCGGGCAACGTCGGCGCGCTGGCCCGGGTCGCCGCCGGGCTCGGCGCCCGCGGTCTGGTCGCGCTGAAGGGCGGCGCCTCGCCGTGGCACCCGCGCGCGCTGCGTGGGGCCAGCGGCACCACCCTGGGGCTGGCGGTGCGCGAGCGCGTCACCGCCGACGCACTGTTCTCGGCGGCGCGCGAAGCCGGGGCCGAGGTCTGGGGCGCCGACGCCGGCCTCGACGCGGTGGACGCCCGGGCGGCGACGCCGCCCCGCGAGGCCCCGTTCCTGCTCCTCCTCGGCGAGGAGGGCCGCGGGCTCGACCCGTTGCTCCGCGCCGACGCCGATCAGGTGGTCCAGGTACCGCTCCACCGCGGGGTCGAGTCGCTCAACGTCGCCACCGCGGCCGCGGTCCTGGTCTGGGAGCTCCACGCGCGCCGGGCCGAGGCCGGCGCCGGTTCGACCGCGCCGGCGACGGGGGCCGCGGGGCCCGGCGGCGGTTCGGCGGAGGACGCCTCGTGAGCGGCGGCCTCTTCCCCACGCCGTCCGAGGCGGCCGACGACGCGCCGCGCCCGGGTGCGCCGCTGGCCGAGCGGATGCGGCCGCGGAGCCTGGACGAGGTCGTCGGCCAGCGCCACCTGCTCGGCCCCGAGGGCGCGCTCCGCCCGCTGTTCGAGGGCGAGCCGTCGTCGGTGGTGTTCTGGGGGCCGCCCGGCACCGGCAAGACCACCCTCGCCCGGCTGCTCGCCCGGCGCGCCGAGCTCGAGTTCCTGCCGTTCTCGGCGGTGCTCTCCGGCATCAAGGAGGTGCGCGAGGCGATGACCCAGGCCCGCCGCCTGCGCGAGGCGACCGGCCGCCGCACCCTCCTGTTCGTGGACGAGATCCACCGCTTCAACAAGGCGCAGCAGGACGCCTTCCTGCCGTTCGTCGAGCGCGGCGACGTGGTGCTGGTCGGCGCCACCACCGAGAACCCCTCCTTCGAGGTGGTCGGGCCGCTCCTCTCGCGGGTCACGGTCCACGTGCTCGAGCCGTTGACCGAGGACGAGTTGCTCGAGGTGATGCGGCGGGCGCTGGCCGACGAGGAACGCGGTCTCGGCGCCAAACGGCTCACGGCCGACGACGACGCCCTGCGCGCCGTCGCCCGGCACGCCAGCGGCGACGCGCGGCGCGCCCTGGTCGCGCTCGAGGCCGCGGCGCGTCAGGTGGACGTCGGCGGGCGCATCACCGCCGAGGGCGTGGCCCGGGTCCTGTCCGGGCGCACCCTGCTCTACGACAAGTCGGGCGACCAGCACTACGACCTCATCAGCGCGCTGCA
The DNA here is from genome assembly GCA_027020785.1 of Planctomycetota bacterium. GTDB lineage: Bacteria > Planctomycetota > UBA1135 > UBA1135 > UBA1135 > JALUVI01. The sequence goes on from JALUVI010000122.1 coordinate 3,185, forward strand.
CAAGTCGGTGCGGAGTTCCGACCCCGACGCCGCGCTCTACTGGTTGTCGCGGATGCTGGAGGCGGGGGAGGACCCGATGTACCTGGCGCGCCGCCTGGTGCGGATGGCGGTCGAGGACGTCGGGCTGGCCGACCCGAACGCGCTGCGGCTCGCGGTGGCGGCGCGCGACGCCTTCCACTTCCTCGGCAGCCCCGAGGGCGACCTCGCGCTGGCCGAGCTCGCGGTGTACCTGGCCGTCGCGCCGAAGTCGGACGCCGTCTACCGCGCCTTCGGCGAGGTGCGGCGCGAGGTGCGGCGCGGCACCGCCCACCCCGTGCCGAAGCACCTGCGCAACGCCCCGACCCGGCTGATGGAGGACCTCGGCCACGGCGCCGGCTACGACCACGCCCACCGGCGCGAGGACGCGGTCACCGCGATGGAGTGCCTGCCCGACGCCCTCGCCGGCCGCCGCTTCTACGAGCCGACCGACCGCGGCGTCGAGGCCCGCATCCGCGAGCGCCTGGCGGAGCTCCGCCGCCGCGTCGCCGAGCTGCGACGGGGTGGAGAGAATGGGTAGGAAGCCGATTTATTAGCGTTTTCGCTAATATATGGCGGCTTCCACCCGGAAACTGGCTGAGCCCATTGTTCTGCTCGATGCGCAGGCCCTTGCCGCGACGCTGGTTGCGGCGTCTCGGGCCCCTCGGGCGAGGCCGGTCGGGTGCGAACGACGCATCCCCCTGCGATGCAGGGACTCACGATCGGCGCAACCACCGCGAGCACGATGGGGTCACCCAGTTTCCGATCGGGGCGGTCAGCGCCGCGCCAATTGCCGGTGCTCCCAACTCCCCCCGAGGAAGGCCAGCCCGTCGCGGCGGCCGTAGGCGCGCAGGGCGAAGCCCTGCACCGCCATCGCCTCGCTGGTGTCGGGCACCTCGGCGTCGGGGAATCCGAACAGGCTCATCTGGCCCTCCGGGCGCAGCCGCAGGGCGTAGGCGCCGAAGCGGGCGACCTCGCCGACCGAGGCGCCGCCCAGGCCGACCACCACCACGTGGTCGAGGACGGCGCCGTCCACCTGGTCGGGGGAGCGCACGAAACGGATGGGGGCGGCGTCGGCGACGCCCTCCATCAGCGCGCGCACCCGCCTCTCCTCCTCGGCGTCGGCGACCAGCACCACCGAGGCCATGCGGACGTGGGCCGCGACGCAGGCCGCCGCGCCGGCGCCGGGGCCGGCGCCGAGGAAGCGCAGGCCGGTCGGGTCCACGTGGGGCGACACCAGCGGATGGAGCGCCTGGAGCCCGAGCAGGGCGCCGTTTCCGAGCCAGGTCCGCGCCGTCTCCTCGTGGCGGCGGAGGTCCAGCGTCACCATCGCGTCGCCGGGCTCGGCCGCCGCGCCGAGCAGGACCTCGATCTCGCCGAGCGTCACCCGGTCCCCCGTGCGCGCCGGCCCGCCGTCTCCCGCCATCACGGGGCCAGGATACCGCCGCGCACCCCGGCGCCCCCTCCGCGCTCCGCGGCGTCAGGCCTCGCCGGCCGCCGGGTCGCCCTCGACGACCGGGGCGCGTCCCAGTGACCACTCGGGGTCGAGCCCGCGGCGCTCGAGGTCGGCGAGGAGCTCCATGTGGGCGAACACGCGGCGCAGGCACTCGCCGGTCGGCGCCCGCACCAGCACCGGCTCCTGCCCCGGCTCGGGGCCGTGCGGCAGCTCCTCCAGGAACATCGTGTGCGGCGGGTCGAGCACGCGCCGGTCGAGCACCAGCACCGCCCCCTTGTCGTCCTCGGTGCGCAGCAGCCGGCCGCAGCCCTGCCGGAACATGGCCAGCGCCTTCGGCAGGTAGATGGTGCGGCGGTGCGGCCCGCGCCCCATCCGCGCCATCTGCGCGTGCATGTAGAGGTCGGGCGCCCCGTACGGCAGCTTCGTCATCACCACGTACTGGCAGGTCTCGCCGGGGAAGTCCACCCCGTACCACAGGGTGTCGAGCCCGAGCAGCACCGAGTCGGTGCGGCTGCGGAAGCGGTGGATGAGCTCCTCCTTGCGCACCCCGGGCATGCCCTGCCACAGGAACGGCACGCCGAGTTCGCGGAAGTGCGGCGCCAGGCGTTCGCCGACCCGCGCCAGCACGCGCCGGTTCGTGAACAGCCCCAGGATGCGTCCGCGGGTGCGCTCGGCCAGGAACAGGAGGAGGCGCTCGACGTATTCCTGCCACGCCGCCGCCGCCGGCCCGCGCCAGCCGTAGGGCGGCGCGTCGTCGGGCACGCAGACCAGGGCGCGCCGCGGGTCGAAGGTCGGCGGTCCGGCGAAGGTGGCGACGGTGCGCTCGTGCGGCGGCGAGGCCGCCAGGTCGAGCCCGAGGTAGGCCTTCATCGCGTCGAAACCACCGCGCAGCTTCGCCGTGGCGCTGACGTAGGCCGCGGCCAGCACCGAGGGGTGGTACACCTCGCCGAGCCACTTCTGGGGCAGCAGCCACTCCAGCGAGAGCATCGGTTGTCGGCGGCGCTCGTCGAAGTGGGCCTCGAAGTGGAAGTCCTCCGAGAAGTCCTCCTCCTCGTCCTCCGGCGACAGCCACCGCGTCAGCCCCTCGCGCCAGTGCGCCAGCGCTTCCAGCGGACGCCGCAGCGCCCAGCGCAGCCGCCGCGCCTCGCGCAGCTGCAGGTCGCCGAGCTCCTCGACCACGGTGCGCAGCCCGGAGTCGAGCTGGTCCACCAGGTCGCGCAGTTCGCGGCACGCCGCCAGCAGCCCGTCGCCGAGGCCGTGGCTCAAGTACTCGTGCAGGAGCGACGCGTTCTCCTCCGGCGTGCGGTCGGCGCGTTCCTCGCTGCGGAAGCGCTCGAAGGCGCGGACCTCGCGCGCCGCCCGGAACACCACCGCCTCGAGCTCGGCGCAGGCGTCGCGCGAGTCGGCGAAGCCTTCCACCAGGCGCTCGGTGGCGTCGCCCTCGGCCAGCCGACGCAGCAGGCGCTCGAGTCGGGCCAGCGGCCCGCGCATCCGGCCGCGCCCTTCGCGCAGCTCGCGCACCATCGCGGTGATCTCGTCGAGCTCGATCTCGTAGCTCATCGCCGAGCGCGCCACCTCGTGCAGGTGGTCGCATTCGTCGAACACCACGTGGCCGAACGCGTCGGGGCGGGCCAGCACGAAGGCGTGGTTCGTGACCGCCAGGTGCGAGCGCTCGGCGCGCAGCGTGCGCACCCCGGCGGCGCAGCGCATCATGGCCCGGCCGCGGCAGCAGCCCGGCAGCGAGCGCACCGACTCGACCATGGCGCGGGCCGCACGCCAGGCCGCGGGACGACCGCCCTCGGGCAGACCGCTGGCCAGGGGGAAGCGGTCGAGGTCGCCGGTCGGGTCCTCGGCCCAGAACAGGGCGAGGCGCAGCCAGGTGGCGCGGGCGACCACCGTGCCCTGGCCCGGTTCGAGCGCGCTGTCGCGCAAGGCGCGCCCGCACAACGAGTGGGCCCGCCCCTTGAGCATGCTGACCCGCGGCGTGCGCTCGGCCGGCAGCCCGGCGGCGCGCAGGAGCTCGACCGCCCGCGGCACCTCGCGCAGGAAGGCCTGCTCCTGCAGCGCCCGCGTGTAGGTCGAGACCGCGGCGCGCT
>JALUVI010000123.1 GCA_027020785.1 Planctomycetota bacterium
CCACGCCGCCCACAACAGCAGCGGCCCGAGGTAGGCGAGGGTCTTGCCGGTGCCGGTCGGCGCGTCGGCGAGCAGGAGCTCGTGCCCGTCCAGGCAACGCGCCACCGCCTCGCCGAGCCCGCGCTGCCCGGGACGCTCGCGCGGGGCCTCGTTGCGCGCCGCGAAACGATGGGGGAGCAGGTCGAAGTAGCGCTGCAGGATGCCGCGCGCCTCGGCCGGCAGCGGCAGCGGTTCCTCGCAGCGACTCGGCAGCGGGTCGGCGGCCTCGAAGTCGCGGCGGTAGTCCTCGGCGAAACGCGGCACGATCTCGGCCAGCACCGACTCGGCGTCGAGCGGCGCCTCGTCGAGGTCCTCGGAGAGGGCGCCGTCGCGCAGTTCGGCGAAGAACAGCTCCTCGGCCGGCCCGCCGGCGAAGCGCGACGGCCGGTCGAGCAGCGAGCGCACCGTCTGCAGCCACTCCCAGACGCCGTCCTCCTCGGGGCCGACCTCCTGGAGCAGTTCCTCGAGACCGCGGGCGAACAGGCGGCGCAGCGGCGCCGGCCGTTCGAAGTGGAGTCGCAGCAGCGCCTCGAGCAGGCGGCGCAGTTCGGCGGCCCGGGGGCGTCGCTCCGGGGCGGCCCCGCAGAGCCGGTGGAAGAGGGCGGGGAAGTCGGCCCCGCCGAGGGTCGGGTGGAGGAATGCCGCCAGCCCCTCCAACTCGACCAAGATCGGCGGCTGGAGGTCGGGCGCGAGCAGCTGGAAGCGACTTCGTAGGCCGTCGGCGTCGCTCGCCACCACCACCGGGCGGCCGGCCAGCCGGGCCAGCGGCTCGGCCAGGGCCTCGCGCCACGGCGGCAGGCCGCGGAGCCGCTCCCCGTCCAGCCCGGCCTCGGCCAGGGCGCGCGGGGCGTGGCGCGGCGGCGCCCCGTCGAAGGGGCGGCATTCCACCGAGAACAGGAGTTCGGGGTCTTCCGTGGGGAAGACGGCGGCCTCGGCGGCCCACACCCCGTCCCGCGTCGGGTCGGGCCCGAGGGTGGCGAGGGCGAGGAAGACGGGGTCGGAGGAGGCCATCGGCGGCGTCTCGGCATGATGCCAGCCCCGGAGGCGGACCGCGACGCGATAATGGGGCGACGCAGGCCTCCCCCGCCTGCGCAGGAGACATCATGTTGGAGATCACGGACATCCCCGCCGAAGGTTACGAACTGGTCCGCCGCGGGGTGGACCGCGAACGCGGCCTCCACGCCATCATCGCCGTGCACAGCACCGTGCTCGGCCCCGCCCTGGGCGGCATGCGGCTGTGGCCCTACGCCTCGGAGGAGGAGGCCCTGACCGACGTCCTGCGGCTGGCGCGCGGGATGACCTACAAGGCGGCCTGCGCCGGGCTCGACCTCGGCGGCGGCAAGTCGGTGATCCTCGGCGACCCGGCGGCCAAGACCGAGGCCATGTTCGAGGCCATGGGCGAGTTCGTCGAGTCCTTCGGCGGCCGCTACATCACCGCCGAGGACGTCAACACCCGGGTCGAGGACATGGGCGTGGTCGCCCGCAAGACCCGGCACGTGGTTGGGCTGGAGGGCAAGTCCGGCAACCCCTCGCCGAAGACGGCCCGCGGGGTGTTCCTCGGCCTCAAGGCCACTCTCGAGGAGGTCTTCGGCTCGGACGAGGTCGCCGGGCGCACCGTCGCCATCGAGGGCTGCGGCTCGGTCGGCAGCATCTACGCCCAGCTGGTCGCCGACGCCGGCGGCAAGGTGGTCTGCGCCGACATCCGGCCCGAGGCGGCCGAGCGGGTGGCCGAGGCCACCGGCGGCACCATCGTCGCACCGGACGAGATCTGGAAGGTCGAGTGCGACGTGTACGGGCCCTGCGCGCTCGGCGGCGTGCTGAACGACGAGACCATCCCCGAGCTGCGCTGCCGCGCGGTGTGCGGAGCGGCCAACAACCAGCTGCTCGAGGCGCGGCACGGCGACATGCTGCGCGAGCGCGGCATCAAGTACGCCCCCGACTACGTGGTCAACGCCGGCGGGCTCATCAACGTCTACAACGAGCTCGTGCCGGGCGGCTACGACGAAGAGCGGGCGTTGGAGATGATGGACAAGATTCGTCAGAACCTGCTCGAGATCTTCGCCATCAGCCGCGAGGAGGGCATCAGCACCGCCGCCGCCGCCGACCGCTTCGCCGAGCGCCGCATCGAGGCGGCGCGCTCCGGGGCGGGCAACGCTTGAGCGCCGCCGGCTGCGGGCGCGTGACGCCCGCTCCGCTTCGGCGGCTCCCGCACGGCGCGTCCCTCGGGGCGCGCCGTCGGCCGTTCAGGGGCGGACCGGCAGCCGCGCCAGGAAGCGGCGCCCCGTGTCCCGCCCGTGATGGGTCAGGAGCAGGGTGCCCAGGGTGGGGACGGCCTCGCGGCGCAGCGTCTCCTCGCCGTTCACGGTGACGACCACGGGGCGGTCGAGGTCGAGGACGCGGTCGTCGAGCAGCACCTCCATCCCGGAGAGGTCGGCGTCGCTGCGCAGGCGGACCGCGTTGGCCTCGCGGTCGAGCTCCGCCTCGACGACGGCGCCGAGCTTCGGCCGGGGCCACCACAGCCAGGCGAACTGCCGCTTCCATGGCAGGCTCGGTTGCCACACCAGGTGGTCGGGCACGGGGTCGCGGCGCGCGTCGGCGATGCGGTCGAACAGCGCGGCGAAGCCCCCTTCGGGGTAGTCGTGGCCGCGTCCGTCCACTTCGAGGTAGGCGAACCCGTCGAAGCCGCCCCAGCGCGCGCGGGCCTTCTCGACCTCGGCCACCGCGGCGCGGTTGGCGTCCGGCGGCACCCGCGGGTCGTCGGCCGACTGGTACACCACGAGGCGGGTGTTGCGGAGGTTCGGGACCACGCCCGATTGGATCTCGACGATGGTGCCGTCGGGGCCGTACACCGGGGTCGGCGCCCCGGCCGAGGCGGCGAGGCCGGCGACCCGGTCGGCATGGTGGGCGCCGAGCACCCAGGCGCCGTAGCCGCCCATGCTGTGGCCGGCGAAGTAGACGCGGTCGGGGTCCACGTCGTCCCAGGTGCGGAGTGCGGCGTCCACGAGGTCCAGCGCCCATTCCTCGGTGCCGGAGTCGGTCCAGCCGCGCTCGGTCTTCTCGAGGACCTCGGGGAAGACGGCGACCCAGCCCCGGGCGCGGGCGGCGGCGTCCATCGCCTGGAACGAGGTGGAGGCGTCGCCCATGCCGACCCCGCCGCCGTGCATGCCGACGAGGAGCCCCTTGGGCCGCTTGGTCTCGCCGCCGACGTAGTAGAGCCCGCGTTCCTCGTCCTCCCACCAGAAGTGGCGGCCGCGCTTCGCCTCCAAGCGGGGCCCCTTGGCCCAGCGTCGGTCGAGGAAGCGGGTCCACGACTTCACGCGCCGCTTCTGGTCCAAGGACACGGCGTCGAGCCGGCGCAGGATCTCCAGCCGCCGCGCCAGGTCCGCCGCCTCCCGCGGGTCGAGGGCCAGGTATTCCTCGACCAGCTTCTCCTGCTCGCGCTTCGACGGCGGCGGGCCGTCGGCGGGAGCCTGGGCCGCTGCCCCGCGACCGCCCGCCACCAGGACGGCGGCGACCACCCACCCGAACCGACGAGCCGACATGGCGCCAGGATAACCCCGAGGCGCCGGCCCCGACCCGGCCACCGTGAGGCCAACTCGGAGCCGGAACCCTTTCCACTTCCTTGACGCATCCCTCGACTCCGCGATAGAAGTTCCTCATGCCGCTGCGCCGCCCAGCACCTGCCCCCCCCCGGTGACCCCGCGTAGCCGCCCGCGCGGCGCGGC
>JALUVI010000124.1 GCA_027020785.1 Planctomycetota bacterium
CGCCGCCGACTTCCTTGCGCGCCTCCTCGACGAGGCCGAGGACGGCGCCACCCTGCGGCGCACCGTGGAGGTCGAAAGGTCGGATGGGAGCCATGCCCTCCTCGTCACCGTCGCCCCCGCCGGCGCCGGCGCCCGCCTGGTCGTGGTCGAGGACCTGCGTTCGGACTCGGCCCTGGAGCGCCGCCGCCGCGACTTCGTCGCCAACGCCAGCCACGAGTTGAAGACGCCGCTCGCCGCTCTCATCGGCCTGCTCGACCTGGCCCGCGAGGTGGAGGACGAACGGCGCGACGACCTGCTCGCCCGCGCCCAGCGCAACGCCCTGGCCCTGGCGCGGATGGCCGAGGACCTGCTCGCGCTGGCCCGCGCCGAGGACCCGGACTGGCTCCTCGACCCCAGGCCGCTGCGGCTGGAGACCCTCGCCGAGGAGGCCCTCGAGGACTTCCGTGAAGCCGCCGCCGACCGGGGCCTGGAGCTCGCGCTGGTCCGCGACGAGGGCGCCTCGCCCGTGGTCGTCGGCGACGCCGAGGCACTGCGCACCATCCTGCGCAACCTCCTCGCCAACGCCGTCGTCCACACCCGTGAGGGCGGCGTGACGGTCGTCGTCGCCGACGAGCCCTTCGGAGCCAGCATCGAGGTGCGCGACACCGGCGAGGGCATCGATCCGGAGGTCCTGCCGCACATCTTCGAGCGCTTCTACCGCGGCGACGCGGCCCACGGGCGCGATGCGGGGCGGACCGGGCTCGGCCTCTCCATCGTGCGCAACCTCCTGGCCCGCCTCGGCGGCCGGATCTCGGTCCGGAGCGCCCCCGGCCGGGGCACGGTCTTCCGCGTCGAGTTGCCCCAGGAGCCCCATCGCCCCCTCGCCGGGGCCGGTCAGCCGGAATTCCGGTGACCTTCACGCTTCCTTCACCCACGTAGGGACACTGTGACGGCAAGGGCGGAGCAGCCCTCCCCCCGGACGAGCCCATCACGACCATGCAAACCATCCCACGCATCGCCTTCCTCGCGGCGGCCTGTCTGTGCGCCGCCGCCGCCGCCGTCGGCCAGGAGAGAGGAGCCGGCGGGAAGGACTCGCTGATCGATCCGCGCCTCCCGCACTACGTGCCGGAGGTCACCGGACTCGAAGGCCAGCTCGACTTCGTCGGCTCGGACACGATGATCAACCTGAACAACCTCTGGGGCGAGCAGTTCCGCAAGTTCAACCCCGACGTGACGATCCAGGTCGAGGGCAAGGGTTCCTCGACCGCCCCGCCCGCGCTCATCGAAGGCACGTCGGACTTCGGGCCGATGAGCCGCCCGATGAAGTCCGGCGAGATCGACGCCTTCGTCGAGCGCTACGGCTACGAGCCGACCCGCGTGCGCGCGTGCCTCGACGCGCTGGCCGTCTTCGTCCACAAGGACAACCCCGTCGCGGAGCGCGGCCTGACGATGGACGAAGTGGACGCCATCTTCTCGAAGACCCGCAAGCTGGGCTACCCCGAAGACATCACGCGCTGGGGGCAGCTCGGGCTCACCGGCGAGTGGGCCGACGCTCCCATCCACCTCTTCGGGCGCAACTCGGCTTCGGGCACGTACGGCTTCTTCAAGAAGCATGCGCTCTTGAAGGGCGACTTCAAGGATGCCGTCAAGGAGCAGCCGGGTTCCGCGTCGGTGGTCCAGTCGGTCGGTTCGGACCCCTTCGCCATCGGCTACAGCGGGATCGGCTACCGGACCTCCAGCGTCCGCGTCGTGCCCCTCTCCGAGGACGGCGAGGACTACTACGAAGCCGACCTGGAGAACGTCGTCGACGGCGACTACCCCCTCGGGAGGTTCCTCAACCTGTACGTGAACCTCCCGCCGAACGGCGAGCTCGACCCCATGCGCCGCGAGTTCCTCCGCCTCGTGTTCAGCCGCGAAGGCCAGGAGCAGGTCCTGAAGGCCGGCTACCTGCCCATCACCGCCGACGTCGCCGCCGAGGAGTGCGCCCGACTGGGCATCCCCTTCGAGTTCGCCGACCCCGAGAAGGAAGAGGGACGCTGGGACCCCGCTGGGGCCAAGCGTTCCGACTGACCCCGGGACGCCATGGCTCGGCGCGCCAGTGACCGACGCCGAAACCGGCGGGACCGCCTGGCCGCAGGAATCGTGCGGCTGGGCGGCGCCGGCGTGGTGCTGGCCGTCGCCTTCCTCGCGGCCTTCCTGGTCCGTGAGGCCCTGCCGCTCGCAGCGCGGCCCGAGATCCACGACGACCGGGCCCGCGTCGCCCCCCTCGGCGGCGACGGGCTCCTCTTCGGAGTGGACCCCTTCGTCGAGGCGGGATGGCGGCTCACGGCGGAAGGAGTCCTGGTCCTCCGTGACCTGCGGGACGGCGCGACCCTGGCCGAGGCGAGGCCCTTCGACCTCGCCGCCGGCGAGCGCCTCGTCGCCGCCCGCCTCGCGCCGAGCGGCGGAGTCGTCGCCGCCGCCACCAGCACCGGGCGCGTCGCCCTCGCCGAGTTCCGGGTGGTGCCGGAGTACGGCGACGACCTCGCCCGGACCTATCGCTTCTCCGAGGCGAAGGTGCGCTGGCTCCGCGACGAGGCCGACGGCGCCCCCATCACCCGCCTCGACGGCGACGTCGAGGACGACCGCCTCTGGCTGGCCTACGCGGTCGAGGGCGAAGCCCGGGTCCACCTCGTGCGCGGGCGCCTCAAGACCAACCGGCTGACCGGGGCGGAGCGCCTCTCGGTCAAGGACCTCGCCGCCGACCTGCCGGCACCGGCCGCGGACCTCGCCTTGCTCGACCACGGCGGCCTGGTCGTCGGCCTCTCCGACGGCGCGGTCCTCGGCTTCAAGCCCGACCGCCGCTTCCGGACGCTCGACGCGATGCCGACCACCGCCGCTTCCGGCCTCGAGCCGGGGTCGGGCGGGGTGCTCGCGGTGCGCTCCCTCGTCGGTCGCGGTTCGGTCCTCGTGGTGCGCGTCGGCGACGTCCTCGAGCACCACCTGCCGCGTCCGCGCGAGGACGCCACCCTCGAGCTCTACCTGGCCCACGCCTGGGAGGCGCCGGTACGTGGTCTGCGCGACGTCGCGGTCTCGCCTCGGCAGCGCGTGTTCTTCGCCCTCGGCGAGGACGAACTGCGCATCGGCCAGAGCACGGCGGGCCGACTCTACGGGCGCAGCCCGTTGGCCCCGGGGTGGCGCGGAGTCCTCCTGGCGCCCCGCGAGGACGTCCTCGCGGTCTGGCAGGGAGACGGCGCGGTGCGGCTCGAGCCGGTCGAACTCCACTACCCGGGTTTCACCTGGGAGACGTGGTTCACCAGGATCCAGTACGAAGGCCTTCCGGAACCGGCCTACGTATGGCAGTCCACCGGCGGCACCGAGAGCTACGAGCCCAAGGTCAGTCTGGTGCCGCTCGTCGTCGGCACGCTGAAGGGCGCGCTGTGGGCGCTGCTTCCGTCCATTCCCATCGCGCTGCTCGGCGCCCTCTACTGCGCGCGCTTCCTCCGCGGCCGCGCCCGCGAGGCGGTCAAGTCCTTCGTCGAACTCCTCGCCGGCATCCCTTCGGTGGTGCTCGGCTTCCTCGGCGCGCTCTACCTCGCGCCGAAGATGAACGACCGCTACCTCTCGGTGCTGCTCCTGCCGTTGGTCCTGGCGCTCGCCGCCCTGCTGCTCGGCGCACTGTGGGCCCGGCTGCCCATCCAGTGGCGGCGCCGCTTCCACGGCGGGCGCGCCGCCTGGCTCCTCCTCCCGCTCTTCTTCCTCCTGGCCGACTTCCTCCTCCGGTCGGGGCCCGGCCTCGAAGGGTGGCTGCTCGGCGAGCCGCTGACCGCCTGGCTGCGCGACCGCTTCGAGGTGCCCTTCGAACAGCGCAACGCCCTGGTCGTCGGCCTCGCCATGGGCTTCGCGGTCACCCCGCTGGTCTTCACCCTCGCCGAGGACGCCTTCCGCAACGTGCCCCGCGACCTCTCCGAGGCCTCGCTCGCGCTCGGCGCCACCGAGTGGCAGACCGCCGTACGCGTGGTGGTGCCCCCGGCCCTGCCGGGCGTCGTCGCGGCGTCCATGATCGGTCTCGGCCGCGCCGTCGGCGAGACCATGATCGTGCTCATGGCGACGGGCAACACGCCCATCACTTCCTGGAACCCCTTCCGCGGCTTCCGCACCCTCTCGGCCAACCTCGCGGTGGAACTGCCCGAGGCCGAGAAGGGCGCCGGGCTCTACCGGACCCTGTTCCTCTCGGCCCTCCTCCTCTTCGCCATGACCTTCGTGGTCAACCTGGCCGCCGAATGGGTCCGCGTCCGCGGCCGCAAGAAGCTCTGACCCCGATGGCCGACCGCCCTTCGCCTGCCGGCGCTCCCCCGCGCTCCCCGCTGCTCGGCGGCACCCGCCCCGACGTGTCCGGCGGGATGGGCATCTACCTGACTGCCGCCGCGGTGGCCGGGCTGATGCTCGCGGCCGTCCTCTTCTTCGCGCTGATCTTCAGCCGCGGCGCCGCCGCCTTCTGGCCCAAGCCGCTCGAGGAGTGGACGCTCGACGACGGTACCGTCCTCCTGGTGCAGCCGGTCGAGGAGTACGACACCGGCGACGTCCGCGCCCGCACCGGCAACCGCGAGTTCATGCCGGGCCGCGAGGACCACGTCCGCATCCCCGCGTCGCGCATCGTGTCGCGGCGGGTTCCCGAGGACGCGGTCTGGATCGAGCGCCGCGAGTACGGTCCCTTCCACGGCTACCTCGACGAGGTCGCCGCCGACGGCTACCACGTGCGCCTGCCCGACGGCGCCCCCGAGGTCCTGGCCGCGGACCAGGTGCTCCGGGTCGAACCCATCAACCGGTTCGGGGCCTTCGGGCGCCTCGGGCTGTGGTTCCGCAACGTCTTCCGTTTCCTGTCGGAGGAACCGCGCGAGTCCAACACCGACGGTGGCGTCTTCCCGGCCCTCATCGGCACCTCGCTACTGGTGCTCCTGATGTCCATCCTGGTGATGCCGTTCGGCGTGCTCGCCGCGGTGTACCTGAACGAGTACGCCAAGGACACCTGGTTCGTGCGGCTGGTGCGCATCAGCGTCAACAACCTCGCCGGCGTGCCCTCCATCGTGTTCGGCGTGTTCGGGTTGGGTTTCTTCGTCTACGGTCTCGGCGACTTCGTGGACCATTCGCTGCTCGGGCTGCCGAGCAACGAGACCCGCTTCGGCACCGGCGGCCTGCTCTGGGCTTCGTTGACGATGGCGCTCCTGACCGTGCCCGTGGTGGTCGTCGCGACCGAGGAAGGACTGCGCGCCGTCCCGCGCGAGCGCCGCGAGGGCGCGCTCGCCCTGGGCGCGACGCGCTGGGAGGCGCTGCGCCACGTCATCCTGCCCGGCGCCAAGCCGGGCATCCTCACCGGACTCATCCTGGCGGTGGCGCGGGCCGCCGGCGAGGTCGCCCCGTTGATGCTGACCGGCGTGGTCGGCCTCGCCCCCGAGCTCCCCGTGGACGGCGAGTTCCCCTTCCTCCACCTGGAGAAGAAGGTCATGCACCTCGGCTTCCACATCTACACCGTGGGCTTCCAGTCGCCGAACGTCGAGGCCGTGGAGCCGCTCGTCTACGCTACGGCGGCCCTCCTCCTCCTCCTCATCCTGGTCCTGAACCTCACCGCCATCCGCATGCGCGCCCGGGTGCGCCGCCGCCTGGAGGGCCGATGACCCCGACCGCCGTCATGTCCGAACCCACCTCCCACCTCGGTCGCATCGCCGTCGATTCGGCGAACCGCCGCGCCCCCGTCGAGGTCGCGGACGAGGCCGAGCCCATCGTCCGGGTCCGCAACCTCGACTTCTGGTACGGCGACACCCAGGCCCTGTTCGGAGTGGACCTCGACGTTCCGAAGGGGCAGGTCACCGCTCTCATCGGCCCCTCCGGTTGCGGCAAGTCCACCTTCCTGCGCTGTCTCGACCGCATGAACGACACCATCGACGGGGTGCGCATCTCGGGCACGGTCGAGCTCGACGGGCAGGACGTGTACGACCCTCGGGTGGACGTGGTCGAACTCCGCCGCCGCGTCGGCATGGTGTTCCAGCGCCCCAACCCGTTCCCGATGTCCATCTACGACAACGTCGCCTTCGGGCCGCGGTTGCGCAAGGAGCTGGGCCGCAAGGAGCTGGACGACCTGGTCGAGAAGTGCCTGCGCTCGGCGGCGCTGTGGGACGAGACCCGCGACCGGCTGGACCAGAGTGCGCTCGGGCTCTCCGGGGGCCAGCAGCAGCGGCTGTGCATCGCCCGCGCCCTGGCCAACCAGCCGGAGGTCCTGCTGCTCGACGAACCGTGCTCGGCGCTCGACCCCAACGCGACGGCGAAGATCGAGGACCTCATCTTCGAGCTGCGCGGCCGCTATACCATCGTGATGGTGACCCACAACATGCAACAGGCGGCGCGGGTCAGCGACGTCACCGCGTTCTTCCTCAAGGGACGGCTGGTCGAGGCCGACCGGACGGAAGTCGTGTTCACGCGGCCCTCGAAGGAGGAGACCGAGAACTACATCACCGGACGATTCGGCTGACATGACCAAGCACCTGCTGCGGGACCTGGAGGAACTCGGCGAGTCGCTGATGCGCATGAGCATCGCGACCGAGAACGCGCTGGCCAAGGCGCTGGATGCGATCCTGACGCGCAACGTCGAGGAGGCCAAGGAGGTGGTCGCCGGCGACGCCGAGATCGACCGCATGGAGGTCGCGCTCGAGGAGGAGGCGCTGAAGATCCTCGCCCTGCACGTGCCGGTGGCGAGCGACCTGCGTTTCGTCATCGCCGCGATCAAGATCAACAACGACCTGGAACGCATCGCCGACGTCGCCGCCACGGTGGCCAAGCGCGCGGCCGACCTCGCGAAGAAACCGCCGGTTCCGGCGCCGGAAGGCTTCGACGAGATGGCGCAGCGGGCGCGGACCATGTTGCGTGAGGCGATCCGCTCCCTGGTCAAGCGGGACCAGGCGCTGGCCGCGAAGGTGCTGGCCGAGGACGACGAGGTGGATGCGCTGGAGCGGCGCATCCTCCAGGCCCTCGAGGACCGCATGCAGGAGGCCCCCGAGGAGATCCCGGCGCTGCTGCGTTGGGTGTCGGCGGTGCGCGCGGTCGAGCGCATCGCGGACGGCGCCACCAACGTGGCCGAGGACGTCATCTACCTGGAGGAGGGCGAGATCGTCCGACACCAGGGCGGGGACTGGGCGCGCGAGTGACCGTGGGCTCCGGCGCCGGCGTCGTGCTGGTCACCGGCGCCAACGGATTCCTCGGCCGGGCGGTGACGGCCGCGCTCGCGGCGCGCGGCCGGCCGTGGGCGGCCGCGGTGCGCCGGGCCGAGCGCCTGCCGGACGACGCCCTGCCCGCGGGGCGGCCGCCCGAGCGGGTGGTCGCGGTCGGCGACCTCGCGACCGCCAACTGGGGCGAAGCGCTCGCGGGCGTGGACGCCGTCGTCCACCTCGCCGGTCCGGCGCACCGTACGGTGCGCGGCAGCGGAGGCGCGAAGCGGCTGCTCCAGGAGCACGCCGAAGGCACGCGCCGCCTGGTCGCCGCGGCGCGCGAGGCCGGGGTGCGTCGCGTCGTCCTCGCTTCGAGCACCAAGGTCCTCGGCGAGGCGACGCGACCGGACCGGCCCTGGAGCGCGGCGACGCCGCCCCGGCCGGACGACTGGTACGGCCTGGCCAAGCTCGCCGCCGAGAACTTCCTGCGCACCGAGGCCGAGATCGGCGGCCTCGAGTGGAGCCTGGTCCGGCTGCCGCTCCTCTACGGCGCGGGTGTGCGCGGCAACCTGGAACGGCTGGGCGCCGCCCTGCGGAGGGGGCGGCCCCTGCCGCTCGGCGCCGTCCGCAATCGGCGCAGCCTGCTCGGGGTGAGGAACGCCGCCGACCTCCTGCTGCGGCTCGCCGACCATCCGGCCGCCGCCGGCCGTGTCTTCCTGGCCCGTGACTGGGACGGCTCGACCCCCGACCTGGTGCGCGCGCTGGCGCGCGGCATGGGGGTGACCCCGCGTCTGTGGCCGCTCCCGCCGCTCCTCCTTCGGCTGTCGCCGGTGGGGCGCGCCGCCCTGCGCCGCCTCGTCGGCTCGCTGGTGGTGGACGACGCCGACACCCGCGCGGCCCTCGACTGGTCCCCCCCGGTGGCGCCGGAGGTCGAGTGGCGCGCCGCCGGGCGTACCCTGGCCGAGGCCCCACGCCCATGAGCCTCCTCGTCCTCCCGGTCCTCTGCGTCTCGCTCCTCGGGACGTGGTGGCTGGCGCGCCCCGGCAACCCGCTGGTCGCCACCGCGCCGGTGGACGGCCGCTCCCTCCACGAGCGCCCGACCCCGGCCGGCGGCGGCCTCGCCGTGGTCGTCGCCTTCCTGCTCGGAGACCTCGCCTTCCGCCTGCGGCTGGTGGACCCGGTGGTCGGCGGCGGCCTCCTGCCCACCCCCGATGCGCTGGCCGGCCTGCTCCTCGTCGCCGCGGTCTCCTGGGCCGACGACCACCGTCCGCTGCCGGCGGCGCGCCGCCTCCTGGTCCAGTTCGGCGCCGGTCTCCTCGCGACCGCCGGAGGACAGGTCGTCCTCGAGGTCGGGTGGCCCGGTCTCGGCGCCGTCCCGCTCGGCATCCTCGCCGTTCCGCTCACCGTCCTCGGCGTGGTCTGGGCCGTCAACCTCTTCAACTTCCTCGACGGCATGGACGGCTACGCCGGCGCCATGGGGCTGATCGGGTTCGGCGGACTCGGCTTCCTCGCCTTGCGCGGCGGCGCCGACGACCTCGCCCTCGCCGGTCTGGTCGCGGCCGCGGCCTGTCTCGGCTTCCTTGCCTTCAACTGGCCGCCGGCCCGCATCTTCCTCGGCGACGTCGGAAGCGCCCCGCTCGGCTACCTGGCCGCCGTCCTCGGCCTGTGGGGGATGCGCGTCGGGGCCTGGCCCG
The DNA here is from genome assembly GCA_027020785.1 of Planctomycetota bacterium. Lineage (GTDB taxonomy): Bacteria > Planctomycetota > UBA1135 > UBA1135 > UBA1135 > JALUVI01. The sequence continues at coordinate 8,852 of JALUVI010000124.1, forward strand.
CGGCGGTCCCGCTCCTCGTGTTCGCCCCGTTCTGGACCGACGCCACCGTGACCCTGGCGCGCCGTGTCCTGACCGGCCAGCGGTTCTGGGAGCCGCACCGCAGCCACGCCTACCAGCGGCTGGCGCGCGCCGGCTGGGGGCACCGCGCCACGACCCTGGCCGGCGCCGGATGGATGCTCGCAAGCCTCGTCCTGGCATGGGCTTACGTCGCCCTCCCGGAGGCTTCCCGGGGCCGCGTCCTCCTCGTTGCCGCCCTCCTGGCGGCCGTCTGTCTCGGCTTCGCCCACCTGCGGGGGGGCCTCTCCGGAGGAAGGAAGGGCGGCCCGACGGCGTCCCAGGGGTAGAATCCGCCCGTTCCACGACGCGGTCCCCCCTCCGGTGCCCCGTCGCGGCCCCTCTCGACCCCGGCGGTCGCCGAATGCTCCGTCTCGCCGACCTCCTCTCGCGCCGCCAGAAGCAACTCGCGCTGGTCGCGATGGACCTCGTCCTCTTCGCCTTCACGGTGTGGGGGGCGATGGCGATTCGCGAGGGCACGCTTCAGCCGAACTTCCGCGGCCACTTCCTCCTGTTCTGGGGGCTCCTGGTCGCGGTCCGCATCCCGATCTTCGTGCGGCTCGGGCTGTATCGCGCCGCGCTGCGTTATCCGAGCACCCAGATCACGCGGATCAGCCTGCTCGGCGTCGGGCTGTCCACCCTCGCCTTCGGCACCGCGCTGTTCCTGTTGCAGCCGGACTTCGCGTCGCGCTCGGCGATGCTCTTCATCGAGCCGTTGCTCGCCGCGCTGGCCGTCATCGGCAGCCGCGAGCTCCTCGCCCACTCGCTGGTGCGCCACCACGCGCGCCGCTCCGACCGTGAGCCGGTCCTGATCTACGGCGCCGGCGTGGCCGGGCTGCAGCTCGCCCAGTCGTTGCGGGTCGGCGACCACCTGCGACCGGTCGCCTTCGTGGACGACGACCCGTCCAAGTGGGGGATGCGCATCCTCGACCTGGACGTGCACCCGCCGGACCGCCTCCAGGAGCTGGTCGAGCGTCACGGCATCGTCCAGGCCCTGCTCGCTGCGCCGAGCACCGACGTCGCCGAGCGGCGCCGCATGCTCGAGCGCCTCGAGGCGGTCGGCCTGCGGGTCAAGGAGGTTCCCGGCATCCTCGAGATGCTGCTTGGCGGCCAGTCGGTGTCGCAGCTCCACGAGGTCAGTTCGGCCGACCTCCTGCCGCGGCGCAGCGTGGTCGCCGACGGAGACCTGCTGTCGCGGGTCGTGTCCGGGCGCTCGGTGATGGTGACCGGCGCCGGGGGGTCCATCGGCAGCGAGTTGTGCCGTCAGATCGCGGCGCTCGCGCCCCGTCGCATCGTTCTCTACGAGATCAACGAGTACGCGCTCTACCGCATCGAGATGGAGCTCGCCGAGCGCTGGCCCGACCTGGAGGTGGCCGCCGTGCTCGGTTCGGTGCTCGACGAGCCTCGTTTGAAGGAGGTCTATCGCCGCTTCGCGGTCGAGACCGTCTACCACGCCGCCGCCTACAAGCACGTCCCGCTGGTCGAGCAGAACCCGATGGAGGGGGTGCGCAACAACGTCTTCGGCACCTTCCTCGCCGCTCGCGCCGCGGCGCAGTGCGGGGTGTCGGACTTCCTCCTGGTCTCCACCGACAAGGCGGTGCGTC
>JALUVI010000125.1 GCA_027020785.1 Planctomycetota bacterium
TGCTGCTGGTGGTGTACTCAAAGACCAGGCTGTCGATGCTGGTGCTGCCGCTCCAGGTGATCGGCACCCGGTCGGTCGAATCGTTCACCTGGTAGGAGGCGCCGTTGTACGTCGAAGTCAACGACAGGCTCCCGTAGACCGTAAAGGCCGTGGCCAGGGTGTCGTCCACCTGGCCGCCCTCGATGCCGTCGGAGGCCACGGTGCCGTCAGATCCGACGGCGATGGCCTTGATGTTGACGTTGCCGACCCCCACGTCGTCCGGTACGGTCCACGCGTAGGAACCGTCCGCGGCGGCCAGGGCCGTGGCCCCGCTGATATCCTGGTAGGCGCCGTTGGTGTTGGAATAATATTGCAGCTTCACGTAGCTCACCCCGGCCTGTGTCCAGGAGATCGTCTGGGAGCCCGCGCCCACCTGGACGGCGGTGTTGCCCCGGTCCGGCGGCGTATAAGAGACATCAATCCCGGCGATCGTAAAACTGCCCGAGGTGGCGCTGGAGGCCGGCGCCGAGGTGTTGGCGTCTGACACACGGATGTTGGCGGTGGTGTATCCCGCAGTGATTCCCTCGTCGGCCGGGGTCCAGGAGAAGCTCTTGGTCGTGGTGCCGTCGGCGTTGTTGCTCACCGTGGTTCCGCTGATGCCGGCGTCGTCCGTCCCGCCGTTGGTGATCGCCTGCCAGGAGGAGCCGTCGTAATATTCCAGCTTGACCCCGCTGGGAAAAGACCCGGACTCGATCCACGTGATCGTGTGCGCGCTGTCCTTGTCCCACACCGAGGAGGTGTCCGGCGCGTCGACCGACAGCCCGCCGGAGACGCTGAACGCGGAGGACTCCACCTTCGTGGCCGGGGTGTCGTTGTCGTAGATCCGCAGCTTCGCCGAGGAAGAAATCGTCATCCCCACGGGGATCTTCCATTCCTGCGAGGTCCCGCTGACGTTGACTGCCGGGTTGTTGGAGGAGTCCTTGACCGTGTACCAGTTGCTGCCGTCCCAATACTCGATGGTGTACGGCGCCGAGACGTTGCCGGAGGCGCTCCAGGTAATCGTCTGGGTGCTCCCGGCCTGCCAGGTTGTGGCGCTGGTCGGGGCGGTGAATTCAAAGTCGTAAAACGTGTTGGTCGAGGCCGTGGCGCTGTCGATGGTGACATCCTCGGCGTCCTGCGTCTCGATGGCGTAGGTGCCCGGGGACCCGGCGGTCGTGGGATTGACGATCCCCGAGACCACCAGCGAAACCGCCTCCGAGGCGCCCAGGGCCGTTCCCAGGTTGATGGTCAACACCTGCCCGCTGACGGACAGGCTGGCCCCGCTGTTGCCGCTGACCAGGGACAAAGAGCCGGTCAGGTCAAACCCGGACGGAAAGGTCACCTGGACATCCCCGTTGACCGGCACCGCGTTGACCGTGGTGAAGGCGATCGTCGTGTCGGCCGCGGCCCCCGTGAGACTCGAGGCGTGCGAAACGCTCGCCGAGCTCAGCGTGCCGGTGGTGTCCCAGAGGTAATATCCGCCGGTGGTCGTCGGGCTGCTCCCCCCGCCGGCCACGCCCGTGGCGGCGTTGACGCCCACGATGGAGGCGGACACCTTGACATCGGTCAGCCCGGAGGCCGCGTAGATATTGTAGTCCTGCCCGTCCCGGGCGTCCAGGATGGGGGTGCCCGAGGCCTTCCAGGTGACGCGCCCGGCGCTGCTGCCGGAAGTGGACAGGTCCAGGTTTCCGTTGGTCGCGGCGCGGCTATAAACGCGGTCCACGATCTTGTAGGTGTCCCCGGTCGTGAACCCGCTGGTACTGGCCGTGTTGAGCCTGATGGTGTCGGTGTCGGTGCCGTCGTCGGCGAGCACGTTCTCGGCGGAATCCACAATGAGGTAATAATTGCCGCTGTTGGTCCCGGAGGTCATGTACATATACATCCCCTCGTACTGGTTGTCGGCGGTGATGTCGGCCTCGGCCACGTCCACCGTGATCGTGGGGCCGTTATCTGTTAATGTCGTTCCAATCGTCCCGGAGGCGAGTTCGTCGACAGCATAGACCGTCAGGGTGTCCCCGGCCCCGTAGCCGGCGTCGTCCTGGGCGGCCTGGAGGAAATTAAACGTGTTGGAGTCGGTGGTGTTGGCGATGTATCCCGGCCGCGCGCCGATGTTCACATAGCTGTTGGCCGTGCCGGCGGCGTCGGCGCCCGCGCCCAGGGCCGGGGAGTTCTTGGCCAGCGAAAAGTCGATAATCTTGTAGGTCGAGTCGGTCGACGGCGCGGTGGCGAAGGTGGTGCCGCCGTAGAGATACAGCGTCGTGGAGGTGTTGCGCTCGATGCGCCGGAACTGCCCG
>JALUVI010000126.1 GCA_027020785.1 Planctomycetota bacterium
CGGCGAGGTCGCCGAGGACGCTTCCGCGGCTGCCGAGCCGGGCGCCGTCCTCGCCGCCGCGGACGACTTCGTCGTGGCCTGCGGCGAGGGCGCCTACCGCATCCAGGTCGCCCAGCGGCCGGGGCGCGCCGTCCTGCCCGCGGACGCGTTCCTGCGCGGGGCGCGCCTCGCCCCGGGGGAGGTGCTCGGCCGATGAGACCCCTCCGCACCCAGGACCCGCGGCGGCTCGTCCTCCACCTGTTGGCCGAGGGCGGGCGCATGCCGTCGCGCCGTTTCGGCGAGGCTGCGCTCCATGCCGGCCTGTCGCCGGTGGACCGCGGCCTGGCCCACGAGCTCCTGCTCGGCGTCCTGCGACGGCGGGCGACCCTCGACGCGGTGATGCAGGCGCACCTGAAGAAGCGGTTGCGCGAGCCGCGGGTGCGCGACGCGCTGCACGTCGGGCTCTACCAGCTGGTGTTCCTGGACCGGGTGCCGCCGCACGCCGCCATCCACACCACCCTCGAGGCGATGAAGCCGGGGCTCGAGCCGCGCATCGGCCTGGTCAACGCGGTGCTGCGCGCGGTGCAGCGCGGCATGGGGCCGGGGCGGGTCGGCGCGCGCGACCGCTGGACCCTGACCCTGGGCCCCGAGCGGGCGGTGCGCTTCGTCAAGGCGGTGTTCCCCGACCCCGAGCGCGACCCGGTGGCCTGGCTCGCGGCGCACGCGGGGTTCCCCCGCGCGCTGGTGAAGCGCTGGCTGGCGACGGCGGGCGAGGAGACGACGCGGATGCGGCTCGCGCTGTTCGACCAGCCCGCTCCGCTGTGGTTGCGCCTCAACCCGGAGCGGATGCCGTCGCCCGAGGCGGTGCGCGACGCACTGGCCGCGGTCGGCGTCGCGACCGAGCCGGGCGCGGGGGCCCCGCTCTTGCGGGTGCTCCGCGGCGCCGGCTCGCCCGCCGACTGGCCCGGTTTCGACGAGGGCTGGTGGTCGGTCCAGGACCTCTCGGCGTGGGAGGCGGTGATGCTCGCCGAGCCGCGCCCCGGCGAGCGCGTGCTCGACCTGTGCGCGGCGCCGGGCGGCAAGGCCTTCGCCGTGCTCGAGGCCACCGGCGGCGAGGCGCGGGTCACGGCCTGCGACGTGGACGAGGACCGGCTCGCCGAGCTCGCGCGCGAGGCGGCGCGGCTCGGCCACGCGCCCGCGGTCGTCCCGCTCGGCGACGACGCCCCGGCGCCGGAGGGCGCGTGGGACCTGATCGTGGCCGACGTGCCGTGCACCAACACCGGCGTCCTCCACAAGCGGCCCGAGGCGCGGGGGCGCTTCGACGACGACGAACTGCACCGCGCGACGACGGTCCAGAACCTCTTCATGAAGCAGCGGCTCGTCCCGGCCGTGGCCGCGGCGCGGGCGGCCGGGGCGCGGCCGCGCGTGCTCTGGTCCACGTGTTCGCTCGAGCCCGAGGAGAACGAGGAGATGGCGCGGCGGCTGGCGAAGCGGGCGGGTCTGGAGCTGGCGTCCGAGCGCACCTTCGAGCCCTCGCCGGAGCGAAGCGGCGGCTACGCGGCCCTGCTCGTGACGCCGTGAGGCGGAGGCGGTCGGGGTAGGCTGGGGCGCATGGTGCTCCTCGGCTACGGCTCGAACGGCTTCCCCGACCACCGGTGGGAGGAGGCGCTGCCGTGGCTGGCCGAGCTCGGTTACCGCGCCGTCGCTCTGACCCCGGACGTCGGTCGCCTCGACCCGCGGACGGCGACGCCGGCCGAGGTGCGTGCGGTCGGCGGGCTGTGCCGGTCGCTCGGCCTGGCCGTGGTCCTCGAGACCGGCGCCCGCTTCGTGCTCGACCCGCGGCGCAAGCACCGCCCGAACCTGTTGGAGCCCGACGACTCTTGGCGCGAGCGCCGCGACCTGCTCTTGCGGCTGCTCTCGTGGTGCGACGACCTCGGGGCGGGGGTTCTCTCGTTCTGGAGCGGCGTCCTGCCCGAGGGCCAGACCGAGGCCGGGGCGCGCACCCGGCTCGCCGCGGTCCTGCCCGAGCTCGCCGCGGCCGCCGAAGCCGCCGGGGTGCGCCTCGCCCTCGAGCCCGAGCCCGGCCACTTCGTCGAGACCCTCGCCGACTGGGAGGCCCTCGGCGCCGCCGACCACGGTGTCGGTCTGGCCCTGGACGTCGGCCACCTGACCGCGAGCCGCGACCTCGCCGCCGGCGAGGCCGTCGCCCGCTACGGCGAGCACATCGTCTCGGTCCAGCTCGACGACTGCCCGACCGGCGTCCACGAGCACCGCCCCCCGGGCGAGGGCGACGTGGACTGGCCCGCCGTCCGCCGCGCCCTCGCG
>JALUVI010000127.1 GCA_027020785.1 Planctomycetota bacterium
GCGATCCCCTGTTCGACCACATCCTGACCCGGCAATCGAACAAGCGAGTCTATGACGAGGCGCCGGTGACGGCCGCCGAGATCGCCGCTCTCGAGGCGGCCTTCGGAAACCCCGGTCTCCGCCTGGTCATCACGGCCGAGGCGGCGCGGGTGGACCGCCTCGCCGCCTTCGTGGAGCGGGCCATGGAGATCGAGACCCGGAGCCCGGCGCGGGAGGCCGAGACGCTGGCCATGTTCCGCTTCGACGATTCCGAGATCGAGCGCCACCGCGACGGCTTCGGCATCGCCCAATCGGGCGTCACCGGCCTCAAGCGGCGGCTGGCCGAAACCTTCTTCGTGACCCGGGAGAGGGCCGAGGCGCCGGGCTCGGACTTCGGCCGCCAGGCCGTCAGGCTCACCGCCGACCAGGCCCGCTCGGCCGCCGCCTATGGCTGGATCCTCTCCGAGACCAACACCCGGCTCGACCAGGTGCTGGCCGGCCGGGCCTACGAGCGCCTCAATCTCGCCGCGACGGGTCTGGGTCTGGCCCAGCACCCGATGAGCCAGATCCTGCAGGAGTACCCCGACATGGCCGGGCTGCGGCGCGCGTTCCTGGCCTGTCTCGGCGTTCCCGAGGACTACACGGTGCAGATGCTGTTCCGGCTCGGCCGCGCCGAGCCGGTGCCCCACACGCCGCGACGCCGGCTCGACGCCATCGTGCGGAGCTGACGCTTGTCCCCTCGGCGGCCAACTCCGGCCTTCCAGGTCATGGCCAAGCCGGCGGGCGCGGCCTGCAACTACGCCTGCGCCTACTGCTACTACCTGGAAAAGAGGGCGCTGGTCCCGCGGGCGCCGCGCCTGCGCCTCGACGGACCCATGCTCGAGCGGTTCGTGCGCGACAACATCGCCGCCCAGGAGGGCCCCGAGGTCCACTTCACCTGGCAGGGCGGCGAGCCCACGCTCTTGGGCCGGCCCTACTTCGAGCGGGTGCTGGACCTCCAGGCCCGACACTGCCCGCCCGGCAAGCGCGTCCTCAACGCCCTCCAGACCCACGGCGGGCTGCTCGACCGCGACTGGGCCTCGTTCCTGGCCCGCAACCGCTTCCTGGTGGGCCTCAGCCTCGACGGCCCCCGCGGTCTCCACGACCGGGGCCGGCGGGACCGCAAGGGACGATCCACCTTCGCCGCCGGCCTGCGTGCCCTCGAGCTGCTGCGGGACCACGGGGTCGACTTCAACACCCTGACCGTCGTGCATTCGGGCACCGCCCATCGGGGCGCCGAGATCTATCGGTTCCTGAGGCGGCGCGGGGTCCGCCACATGCAGTTCGTCCCGGTCGTGGAACGGCTCGACGGCCGGGGCGCCCTGGCCGGCCCTCCGGAGCCCGCGGACCATGGGGACCATGCGGCGAGCCGGCTCCTGTCGCCCTGGACGGTCCCGGCGGACGGGTTCGGGCGGTTTCTCTGCGCCGTGTTCGAGGCCTGGAAGAAGGCGGACGTCGGCAAGGTCTTCGTGCAGGTCTTCGACGTCCTCCTGGGGCTGCACATGGGACACCCCAGCGCCCTCTGCACCTTCGCCCGGACCTGCGGCCGGACCCCGGTTCTGGAGCACAACGGCGATCTCTATGCGTGCGACCATTACGTCTACCCCGACCACCGGCTCGGCAACATCGCCGACACGCCGCTCGCGGCCCTGGCCGACGGCCCCCGCCAGCGCGCATTCGGAGAGGCGAAGCGTTCGCAACTGCCGCCGGACTGCATCGAGTGCCGGTTTCTCGACCTCTGCGGCGGCGGTTGCCCCAAGCACCGTTTCGCGCCCGCCCGGGACGGGACGCCGACGCTCAACTATCTCTGCCCCTCCTACCGAATGCTGTTCGCCCACGCCGAGGCCGACCTGCGGCGCATGGCCGACCTGCTGCGGGTCGGACTGCCGGCCGCCCTCTCTATGGAGAAGCCTCCCGCGCCGCGAGGTGAGCGAGCGCCTCGTCGAGTCGGGCCTCGGGATCGGTGGCGGCGATGACCGCGGCCTCGGCCATCTGGTGGCGAAACCAGGTGAGCTGACGCTTGGCGTAGCGCCGGGTCGCGGTCTGGGCCCGCAGTACCGCCGCCTCCAGGTCGAGCTCGCCATCGAGATGGCGGCGGAGCTCGCGCACCCCGAGCGCCTTCATGGCCGGCAGCTCGGGATCGAGGCCAAGGGCCGCCAACGCCGCCACCTCGGTCACGGCGCCGGCCGCGACCATGGCGAGGAAGCGGGCGTCGCAGCGGGCATAGAGCCGGTCCCGCGGCGGCGTAAGGACGATCTTGAC
>JALUVI010000128.1 GCA_027020785.1 Planctomycetota bacterium
GCATGAGGATGTAGCAGGGCTGCGCGGCGGGCGGCGGGGATGCCGGCGGGTTCTGGTTCTGGCCGGGGGGCGGCGCTCCGGGCTGGTCGTGGCCGTTGCTCATTGGTGCGCGGTGCGTGGCAGCGGTTGGTGGTTCGGATCGGCTCTAGAAGACGCCGACGGTCTTCCACGCGGCGGCGGCGACGCCGATCTGGTAGATGATCTGGGAGACGTTGGTCCAGAACGTGAGCGGGCGGATGCGCTCGATGTCCATGGGCACGACGATCGTGTCGCCCGGGCGGATCTCCTGGCCGACGCCGTCGAACCAGCGGGAGCCGAAGCGGCCGCCGCCGGCGATGACGGCGCCGTTCGCGCGCACCACGTAGACGTTGCGGCGGTCGGCCTTGCGGGTCATGCCGCCGCTGAGGCGGATGTAGTCGTCGCGCCCGAGGCCGCTGCGCCAGACGTGGGAGGTGGGGTGGAAAACCTCCCCGATCACCGTCACCTCCTGGGTCTGCGGGGGGATGACGATGACGTCGCCGTCGCGCAGGGTGACGTCCGCCTCGCTGGGGCGGCCAGCCGCCATGTCGCGCAGGAGCCGGGGCAGGTCGACCACGAGGCGACCGACGGGCCGCACCGCCTCGAGCTGCGCGGCGAGCTCCTTGCCCACGGCGACCGCCATCTCGGCCTCCTTCTCCTTCGCGCCCCTGGCGAGCTGGGCGGCGCCGATCTCGGCGCGCAGGCGCTCCGACAGGCGGCGGAGCTGCTCGGCCTCCCTCTCGCGCAGCGACTCGCGCATGAACACGGCGCCCTCGGGGAAGGCCTCCCCGGTGAGCCCGCCCGCGCGGCGCAGGACGCTGCTGAGACGCTCGCCGCGGGCGATGGGATACCTGCCGGGGAAGCGCACCTCGCCCCTGAGCTCCACCGTCGCGCCCTCGGCCCACCGGGGCACGCGCTTGATGTGCAGCACGTCGTGCGGCCGGAGGGGGAGGTCGGCGTCCGGGCGGCGGGCGAGCGCTCCGGCGAGGTCGACCGGGATGTGCTCGATCTCGCGGCGCCTGCCCTCGACGACCTCATGGCGCGTGAGCTCGGCGGCAAGGGTGTAGGCGGCCTCCCCGAGCCCGCCGCCGGCACGGATGAGGTCGCTGACGCGCATCCCCGCCTCGAGCGGGTACTCGCCCGGGGCGCGCACGAGGCCGCTGACGCGGACCACGCGCGCGGGTGCGCCGTGGCGGGCCTGGGCCCGCAGCTCCTCCACGATCGGGGCCACGGCGTCCTCCCGGTCGTCCCGGGCGGGGAAGACGTACACCCGGTCGCGGGGCTTCAGGGGCACGTCCGCGGGGGAGCCGGGGCTGCGCAGGGCCTCGCCGAGCCGCACCGAGAAGACACGGACGGTCCGCGTGGGGCCGTCCTCGCGCCGCACCAGGACGTAGTCGAGGTCGGGCTCCGGCAGGAGATCCTCCTCCACGGAGGGGATCAGGTCGGAGACGCGCATGCCGGGCCGCCACTGGCGCGGGCCGGGGCGCTGCACATGGCCGGTGAGGAGGACGGTGTCGCGGGCCCTCTCCAGGATGGACGCCACGTGCACGAGGTCGCCGTCGCGCACGGGGGTGCGCCAGGCGGCCTTCGTGCCGAGGTCGACGTCGACGACCCGCAGGCCTCCTCTTCCGTCCACGCGCACGATCCGGGTGGCGGGCGGATGGGCGGTCGGCAGCAGCCCGCCGGCGAGGCCGAGGACCTCGCCGATCGTGCGCTCGCCGGCGAGCTCGTAGATGCCCGGGCGGCGGACCTCGCCCGCCACGCCCACGGCCGGGCCGATCGGGGGCACGAAGATGACGTCGCCGGGCTGCAGGCGCGCGTCGTCGCGCGTGTCGCCGCGCAGCAGCAGGTCGTAGAGGTCGAGCGTGGTGACGGTGCGCCCCTGGCGCTTGAGCTGCACGCGGCGCAGCGACCCGATCTTGCGCACACCGCCGCTGGCGAGCAGCGCGTTGGTCATGGTCGCCAGCGCGCTGACCGTGTAGGAGCCGGGCGTGCGCGCCTCGCCGAGCACGAAGATCCGGATCGAGCGCAACGGCCCCATGGTGATGGCGGAGCGCACGCCGATCATCTGCTCGGCGATGCGCCGCTGGAGGAGCTCGCGCATCTCGCGGAAGGTGAGGCCGGCGACCGGAACAGGGCCGATCTCGGGGAAGCGGAGGAGGCCCTCGCGCGTGACGACGAGGCTGTACTCGGCGTTGATCTTTCCGAAGAGCTGCACCTGCACGGTGTCGCCGGGGCCGACCACGTAGTCGGGCGGCACC
>JALUVI010000129.1 GCA_027020785.1 Planctomycetota bacterium
GTCCACGCCGATTTTGAATACGACCAATTCATCCTACATGGGCAGCGGGACCTCGGCGGTGTCCCGCAGCTACACCTGGACGCAGGTGGCCGACGTGGTCGAGACCCTGATCGGGGCCTCCGCCGACGAGCAGGACCCGACGGTCTACGAGGCCTCGGGCAACGAGTGCTGGCTGATGCTCAAGATGACATCCAGCAACGCCGACACGGTCTATTCACAGGGGTTTCGGGCCAAGTATCACCAGATTACCTGGCGGGTCAAGAACCTGACCGGCGCGTATCTTTCCACCCTGAACGTCAGCGAGCCGGCCGTGGACCTCAAGCCGGCCTGGTCCGTGACCGACTACAGCCTGGCGGCGAGCGCGGGGGATTTCACGCGGTATTATCCATATTACAACTCCACGATCAGCACGACATTCACCGAGCAGTCCGGAGGGGTGGACTATCCGGCGACCAAGTCCTGGACGCCCAACCAGGACCAGACGGTCTCGGTGGTGATCGACACCTCTCCGTCCACGACGTGGCAGGTCAAGGTGGACACGGCCTATGACTACGCCAACAACACCCTCAACATCACCGCCTGGCTTGAAAAGCAGGGACTGCAACTGAATGCCTCTCAACAGAGCAATCTCGGGTCGGCCTCGGTCGAGATCTACAATTCGTCCGGGACACAGATCAACGCGACGTCCCTGACGGATTCCGCCGCCGACGGCAACGGGAACTACGTGTTCGCGTGGGACACCGATGCCGATTCCGTGGACCTGGCGCGGGGCCAACAATACACCATCAAGACCACCATCACCTATAACAGCCAGGACTACGTGGGGATCGACACCTTTTCCCTGGAGTCCACCTCCATCTTCGACGTGCAGATTGACACCGTCTACGACTCGGCCAACGACGCGATCATCGCCAAGACCTCGCTCTTGCAAAACGGGACCCTGGTGACGGACAACAGCAACATGTCGTTGTCGTATTTTCGTATCCTGAACGCCTCGGGCACGGACTTGTCCGGCGATCTGACCGGTTCCGGCGACACGACCACGGACACGGCTAATTCTCTCTACGAGACCACGTGGGACCCCTCCGGCGGGTTGACGGCCGGCACCTTGTACACGATCATCGCCAAGATTACGTACAAAGGCAACGAGTATTCAGGCACCAAGGCCTTCAGTGTCGGAGAGTTGGCGACGATTGAATCCAAGATCGACACGGTCCAGAGCAGCATCACCACCCAGACATCGACGATCACCAGCGCGATCACCTCGCAGACCAGCACGTTGCAGAGCGATATTTCGGCCCAGACATCGACGATCACCAGCGCGATCACCTCGCAGACCACCACCCTGCAGAGCGACATCTCCGCGCAGAACACGAACATCGGGGCCATCCTGGAAGACACCTCCACCACCATTCCGAACAAGATCGTCTCGGAACTGGCCAAGGGAGTGCAATCCGGGCTGCTCAACCGTCCGACAACCGTGGAGCTCGGCCAGACCGTGACGATCCGCTATCGGACGGCCTCGGGGTTGAGCCCGACGCTGACGGTTTATGACGGCGACAACGTGATTAAAGTCAACGCGGCCGCCATGTCGGAGATCGGGTCGACCGGGATTTACGAATACGACCTGGCCGTGGACAGTTCCTGGAGCACGGGGGACTACACAGTCCTGGCCCAGGAGTCGACCAAGAGCTCCGTGGACAGCTTGATCCTGGAGGTGGCGGCCGCCGGGTCCACCGGCACATCATCGACGAGCCTGTCAACGACGTCCAGTTCGAGCGGGATCACCCTGGCGACGATCAACGCCAAGATCAACCGCCTGGACACAAACCTGCGCAGTGTGCTGGATTCGGTGGACATGGTTTACAGTTCCACCGACGAGGTGCGTTCCGATGTCGGGAAGCTTCTCAACAAAATGGGCGCGATCGATTCGATCGCCAAGACGGAGTTGTTGGGCAAGAGCGCGCGACAGGTCGAGGATTACGTGGGGGTCGTGGAGGCGGGCCTCGGGCGTCCCGGTGACGGGGCGGAGGCCGGCACCGTCATGGGCAAACTCGCCGGCGTGGAGCAGACGGTCGGCGCCTTGGGGCGGAGTGGGGTTAAGGCGGGGCAGCGTGTTCTTTTGGCCAGGCAGCGGGCCGGGGCGGCCATGGACAAGATCGCGGAGATCCGGGCGGCCCTGGCGGCCGGCGATGCGGCCCTGGCCGCCAAGAGGTTGCGGGAGCTGAGGGCGTCCCTGAAAGAAATCAACGCGGCGATGGAAGACGTT
>JALUVI010000130.1 GCA_027020785.1 Planctomycetota bacterium
TACACCTTGCGGCTCACCGAGTCCGGAAACCTGGTCTGGGACGCCACCTATGCGAGCAGCGGAGCCGACGAGACCCCGCTGGCGTTCGCTGCACTGCCGAGCGGTGAGTGCTTCGTGGGGTCCGGCAACCGTCACTTGCTGCACTACGATGCCAACGGGGGGCTGCTCCACGACCTGCGCGCCCGCCCGCCGGGCTATGGGTTCGTCACGTTCCGGGGGCTCGGCGTCGACTCACACGGCCACCTCGTCGCCTGGGGCTACGCCTCCAAGGCTGGGGACGAGGATTGCCTCCTCATCGTCGGTGACCTCTCGGCGCCCGCCCTGGTGGGATGGGACATCGTTTCGGTCGTGCCGGGCAGCGACGAGAACGTCGACCCCTATGCACCGTCGCCGTTCCATCTCGACGCGGCGGACCGGGCCCTCGCCGCCTTCGCAACCACTGCCGCCGGTGCGGCCGGGGGAGTCCTGCGCTACACCGTGCCTTGAGCCAAGGGGGCGGGCCTTGAGCCAAGGAGGCGGGCGAATCCCGTCGGCCTTTCCCAGGGGCGTGGTGTACGATGGAGAGGAACGAGTCCCCTGGTCGCCTTCGTGACCCCTTCGAGTGATCCAGATGCTCCCGATCCTCCTTTCCGTGCTGTTCCTCGCTCCCGTTCCCCAGGGAGCGCCTCCACTTCCGTCCACCGGTCCTGGACCCTCGGCGGCGTCCCAGACCCTCCCCGACTGGCAGGTCTGGTCGAGCTTGGGCGGCCATGTCCTGGCCCAGGACGGGGCGGGAGACTCCTGGTCCTTCGTTTCGGACGGCAGTGTCGGGCACTTGACCCGATACGACGACCAAGGCGCCGTCCTCTGGTCAGCGACCGCGACGAACGTACAAACTGCGGAAGCCATCGCAATGCGTTCCAATGGCTCCGTGGTTTGTGGCGGGAACTGGACCACCAGTCCATGGGGAGCGGGTTGGCACGGAGCGGTGTACTGCTTCGACGGTTCCGGAACCATCCTGTGGTCTCAGGTCTTCGATCGCGGCACCCAGGACGACATCGTGGACATCGTCGTGGACGACCAGGACGTCACCTATGTCCTGATGCAAGACCAGCGATACGACATCGGCGGCTGGGGCGACATCTACCTCTTCGCCATCGACCCAGCGGGGGGCCTGCTCTGGGAGGCCGTCTGGACCGGCCAGGGCACCGGCTACGGTTACCGTGACATCCCCTACGACCTCGCCCTGGATCCGACGCTCGACCGCCTCTACGTGGTCGGCGCCACTCGAACCCCAGCGGCCCGGCTCGATCAGCTCATCCTCGCCTACGACACCGCCGGCAACCTCCTGTGGACCTGGATCCGCAACGGGCCTGCCCTGATGCGCGACAAGGACTGGCTGTCGCACGTAGGGGTCGTTCCCGGTGGAGGACTCGTCGCCACGGGGCGTAGCCCCTCGACTGCCAACAACGGCTTCGATGTCTATACCGTCCGCTGCGATGAGGACGGGAACACCATTTGGGAGGCCACGCATCCCAGCTCCGGCGCCGATGAGTCCCCGCGGGCGTTCACGTCGTTGCCGAGCGGTGAGTGCTTCGTGGCCACTGGTACCGGTCGGGTGCTGCACTACGACTCCAATGGAGCGCTGCTCCACGACTTCCACCCGCTGCCGACGGGGTATGGGCACCTCCAGTCCGTCGGCCTCGGCGTGGACTCGCACGGGCATCTCGTCGCCTGGGGGTATGCTGCCAAGGCAGGTGACTTCGATTGCTTCCTGGCTGTCGGCGATCTCTCGACGACACCGGTGCTGGTGGCGTGGGACGTCGTCAGGGTCGCTCCGGGTAGCGACGAGAACGTCAGCCCTTACGCGCCTGCCCCTCCATTCCACCTCGACGCTGCCGACCGGCTCCTCGTCGGATGCACGACCAATGCGCCGGGGCTTGCGGGCGGCATCCTACGCTACACCGTGCCCTGAGCCGTCGTACGGGTTTGCGAGGCGACGGGCTGCATCATGACTGGCAGTAAGGCCTGACGTTTGGCTGCCTCCGAGTGGCGCCGGGCCGTCACGTGGGCCGAGAAGGCGGGCGATCGCTGTTCCTGGGTGGGGCCGGTCGCCTCTTCGTTGCCCATCGAACCACGGCTTCCGGGAGGGGCGGGGGCCTGATGCGTTTCCCAGGAGCCCGAGGCTGGAGCTCATTCGAGCAGGGACTCCAGGAAGTCCACGACTTCGGGCGCAGGACGCCCCGAGAAGCGGTGCAGGGCGAGCGCGACCTCGACCTGCGCCAGCGCCGCCTTGGCGCGAGCCTCCTCACCGCGCGACAGCTCGTGCAGCATCTTGAAGTTGCGGGTCTCGTGCTCGATGCGCCCCATGACCTGTAGGGGATGGGGTAGGGGTAGGCCCGAAGCGTCGAGGACCGCGTTGGCGACGAGCGCCTCGAGGAAGGCCTCGGCCCGCTCGGGTTCCCAGCCGGCGCGGTCTACGAGGCGCTGGGCACGGAGCGGCGAGGCCTCGAGGACTTCCAGACGGTACGGCAGCCCCGCTTCCTCGAGCAGCTCCGCGGTCTTCGCGCCCTTGTCGGGGGCGGCGTAGGGCAGGCGCTCGTTGGCGACGAGCACCATGCTGGTGGGAACCGGTCGCTTCGGGTAGCCGGCGCCGGCCTTGCCGGCACACCACACTGCGGCGCCGTCCCACCCCAGCGCGGAGGCGGCGAGCATCGCGAAGACCCCACCGTGCCCGATGCCGGAGGCGAAGACCGGGGTCCCCGGTGGGACCAGGCCGGCGCCCTCGAGCGCGGCACGGGCGGCGGCCGCGACGCGAAGGTCGTCGTTCTTCTCGGGCCGGCCGTGGACCGTGTCCCACTTCCGCTTGCCGTCGCCGTCGCGGTCGCCGACCACGAGCTCGGTGGCCGCGAGGCTGGCGACCAGGAAGCCGCGCCGTAGGAGCTCTTGAGCGAAGGTCCAGGCTTCGGGTTTGAGCAGGGAGCGGGCGCTCCCCCCGGTGTCGGGGAAGAACAGGACGACCCCGCGGGGCGTGCCGTCGGGGGCCGCGAACAGCACTTCACGCCGGCGTTCGAGGTCCGGCACGTCGAACGAGAGCGTTTCGGCCGCGGCGGGGAGCTCGACGAAGGTGGCGCGCAGGGTCAGGCCGTCGGGCGGCGGGGCGAGGTCGTCGGGCAGTCGTAGCACGGTGTGCCAGCGGCGGGGGTGTTCGAGCCATCGCGCGGCCGATCCCTCCCAGCCGGTGAAGGCGAGTCGGGTGGGGTCGTAGGATGCCCAGACGTGGTCGGCGCCGCCCGAAGTGGCGCCCTCCTCCAGCCCGTAGCCGCCTTCGACCGCGACGTGGACCCGCGTCCCGTCCTGCGCGGCAGGGGCGGGGGGAAGGGTGAGGAGCAGGAGTCCGAGCACCAGCATCGTGCAGGATGATACCCCGCGGGCCCGTCGCCCTGCTCGAAACGAGCCGAGCGTCGGCACGGGCCGCCAAGCGCAGCGTCGTCCTCTAGGATGGAACCCGGCTCGCCGGGGGGCGCCTTCCCGACGAGCCGTCCCCGAGTTCGCCCCCTTCCGTCCGATCGTGTGTCGCTTCCTCCTGTCCTGCGCCATCGCCGGCCTTGCTGTCACGCCGCTCACCGCGCTCCATCGCCAGGACCCCGACTTCACGGCTGCCGCCTCCCGTGCCTTCCAGGAGCGGCGCTGGGACGACCTGGTGCGGCTCAGCGAAGAGCGGCTCGCCGCCGCCGACGGTGGGCAGGTCGAGGCGGCCCTGACCTACCTCGCCCTCGGTAGGACCGGGGCCGGCGACGTCGCCGGCGCAGTGGAGGCCCTCCGCAGGCTCGAGGAGCGCGGAGCCGACCCCGACGAGCCCGTGGCCGGCGGCGACCCGCCGCTCCAGGGCGTCCTCTCGGTACTGTGGAACCGGATGTGGGCCGACTTCGACCCGCAGGCGAACCGCCGCGAGTTCGGGCCCTTGTTCGAAGCGTTTCCGGATTCCAGCGCCGCTCCGCTGTGTGCATCGCGCCTCCTCATGGCCGCGCTGGAGCTCGGAGACGATGCCGAGGCCCATCGCCTGGACGAGTGGTTCGACGACGCCCTCGCCGCGGCCGAGGAGTGCGGTGACCGAGCCGCCCGCCGCGCCCTCCTGCAGCGCTGGGTTCGGGGCCACCTGCTCGCGGAGGACGCCGATGCGACGGTGCGCTCGCGCGCCGAGGACCTGTGGCGCGACGCCTGGGCAGCGGCGTGTCGGGAGTACGGTTTCGACGGCCCTCCGACGGGAGGCGGCCTCGACGAGGACGCGTGCCGGCGGCGTCTCGAGTGCGAGCTCGACACCGACGACGCCTACGGGCTGCTGATCCGGGCCACGGTGCTCGCCGGTGAGGGGGTGCCCGCCGGGTCGCCCCTCCTCGAGATCGAGGACGAACCCGGAGCCCGCTTCGAGGACGTCACCGCCGCGGTCGGCCTCTCGGGGCTCGCCGTGACCCGGGTCGCCTCCGCCGACTACGACGGTGACGGCGACCCCGACCTGTGTCTCGCGGGCCGGCTCTTCGAGAACCGCAAGGGACGTTTCTTCGAGGTCGGCAAGGAGCAAGGGGTGACGCGTACGGGACATGGAGCCCTGTTCGGCGACTACGACGGCGACGGCCGTCTCGACCTCTTGGTCGCCTCTACTCCTTCCCCGACCCTCTATCGCAACGTCGGACGCGGCAAGCGCGCCGCTTTCGAGGACGTGAGCGGCGCGGTCGGCCTCGACCGGGTGCGTTTCACGGCCGCCCCGGAGGGGGCGGCGTGGGTGGACTTCGACGGCGACGGCGACCTCGACCTCTACTTTGCGGTGTACGAGGCGCCGGTCGGTCAGGGGCATCCCGACGTGCTGCTCGAGAACCGGGGGCGGGACGGTTTCGTGGACGTCTCCGCAGAGCTGGGGATCGTTGCAGCGGGCCCGTGGTGCGGGCGCGGCGTCAGCCCCTACGACTGCGATGGTGACGGGGTCACCGAGGTGTTCGTCTCCGATTACCGGTTGCAGCCGAACCTGTGCTGGGACTTCGCCGAGGGTGTGATGGCGGAGATCGCCTCCGGTACGTTGCTCGCGGGTCGGGAGCAGCCGCCCGGGGAGGGCGCCTTCGGGCACACCATCGGTGCGTGCTGGGGTGACGTTGACGGCGACGGAACCTCCGAGCTGTTCCTGGCCAACCTGGCCCATCCGCGTTTCGTGCGGCAGGGGTTCTCGAACCTTTCGATGTTGCTCTTCCGTGACGCGGCCGGCGCCTGGCGCGACGAGGCCTTGCTCCGCGGCATCCGTTTCCAGGAAACCCATTCCGACCCGGCCTTCGTGGACTACGACGCCGACGGCGATCTCGACCTGTCCATCACCTGCGTCTACGAGGGAGTGCCGTCCCTTCTGCTGCAGAACGACGGCAAGGGCAGGTTTCGGCCGGTGACGGTGCGCAGCGGCGCCGTGGTCTTCCACGGCTGGGGGCAGTCCTGGCTGGACTACGACCGGGACGGATTCCTCGACCTGGTGGTGGCCTCGGACGGCGGGGTTCGGGTCTTCCGCAACCTCGGCAACGACCACCACCACCTGAAGGTTCGGCTTCGCAGCCGCGGCGGCGGTCCCTTCGCCTACGGCGCCACGGTGCGCGTCACCACGCTGGACGCCGAGCCCCCGCAGGTCTGGGTGCGTCAGCTGCAGCCCATCCGGGGGACGACCTCGCAGGACGAGCCACTCCTCTACTTTGGTCTCGGCGACTACGACGGGCGGCTCCAGGTCGAGGTGCGCTGGCCGGGAGACGGCGGCTCGACCGTCGAGACCACCCGGGCCGACCGCTTGCTGCGCATCCGAGGATGACGGGCGGGGGCAGGCCACGGAGCACGTCCTCGACGCGTTGAGGGGATTTCTCGGCTTCCGACGCTAGTCACCCTGGAGCGAAGCTCTGCTCCCCGAGAACCATGTCCAGTGCACCAAGAATCCCCGTTTTCCCTCGACTTCGGGACTCGACCATCCCTGTCCTGGTCGCCTTCTGCCTCACGGGCCCGCTCGCCGCGCAGCGGGCCGTCATCACGGTGGATACCACCTCGTCCAACTCGGACTTCGGCGGCGCGCGACAGATCGCCGACCTCCCCGGCCCCGACGGCCTGGTGTCCTTCCGTGAGGCCATCGATGCAGCCGTCAACACGCCAGGACTCGAAGCGATCCACTTCGCCATTCCGATGAATGGATCGAACGTGTTCAGCGGCGGCGTTGCGATGATCGAAGACGAAGGCATTGGAGGGTATGCCGTCAACGAAGACGACCTCGTCATCGACTTCACTACCCAGACCACGAACATCGGAGACACCAACCCGAACGGGAACGAGGTCGGCTTCGTGGGAGACTACCTGACCTTGACCAATTCGGCCATCCTCCTGTTCGCCGACCGTTGCGTGATTCGCGGGCTCGACAAGGTCGAGCTCCTTGGCTACGCGATCAACGTAGTGGGCAGCGACAATCGTATCGTCGGATGCACGCTCTCCGGGGGGACGTTCGGGACGATCAACCTCGGGGGCTGGTACGGCCGGATCGCCAGCCGCAACGTCATCGGTGGAGTCGCCCCCGGCGAGGCGAATCTCCTCGACGGCCCTCTCATCCTCGACGGCCCGGCCGAGGACAACGTCATCATCGGCAACGAGATCCGTGGCAAGAACCATACCTACGCCGTGCGCGTGTGGGGGACCAGGTACACCGGTTGGGAGGTCCGTCGCAACCGGATCGGGGGGCCCAACCCCGGAGAAGGCAACGTCATCGTGGGGGTCCACGGCGTGAACCACGAGGGCAAGCCCGAGGGGGCTCTGATCGGGCTCCGTTGGGCCGAGGACACCGTCATCGAAGGGAACTACATCGGGGTCGAGAGCGACGGGTTCACCGTCCCTGCCGTTCAGACCTGTGAATCCGGCATCGAGGTGTGGGATTCGCCGAACACCGTCATTCGCGGCAACGTCATCGCCGGGATCTATTCCGTGGGATCCATCCACTGGTCGGGGGTCGAGTTCGGAACCGGGATCTCGTGTCGGGACGATGTCGCTGGGCTCATCGTCCAAGGCAATCGCATCGGGGCCGACGCAACCGGGAGTTTCGGAGTTCGCACCCATATGGGAATCCAGTTCGCCGAGACTTCAGGTTCGTTCACGAGCAGCGGTACGATGTTGATCGGGGGGACGTCGCCGGGTGAAGGCAACCTGCTCGCCTTCCTCGACGAGCAGGCCATCTCCGTTGATCCGGAGTATTCCAGCGTGGAGATCAGCGGCAACTCCATGCGCGACAATGGCAGGCTCGGCATCGACCTCCTCGTGGGGCATGCCTTTGGGGTCACGCCGAACGACCTCGGAGACACCGATGGCGGCCCCAACAATGCACAGAACTATCCGGTCCTGCGTAGTGCGACGCAGACCCCCGGTGGAACCCTCGTGACCGGCACCCTCGACAGTCGCCCCCTCACCGACTACCGCATCGAGTTCTTCGCCAATTCCATGTGCGATCCCTTGGGGCATGGTGAAGGTGAGACCTACCTGGGGAGCGTCGTCGTGAACGGCGGCGCCAGGGGAAGCGTGGACTTCGTCGCCGATCTGCCGAACGCGGTCCCTCCCGGGACGACCGCCATCACGGCGACGGCGACCGACCTCTCCACTGGAGACACCTCCGAGTTCTCGGCGTGCCTTCCATGGGCCGTGTCCCTCGACCTCGACGTTCCGACCCTCCAGCGGGGCCAGCCGGCGGCCATCAGCGTTTCCGGAGCCCAACCCGGTGAGAGCGTCACCATCGGCTTGAGCATGACCGGGATCGGGGCCGGTCCGTGTCCGGCGCAACTGGGCGGTCTCTGTTTGGAGCTCCTGCCCCCGGTCACTCCGATCGGCACGGTCGTGGCAGGCGCGAACGGGACGGCCACGCTCAACGTCAACGTGCCGCCGACTGCTCCTCTCGTCCAGGTCTGGTTCCAGGCCGCCGCCCCGCGCGGAGCCGGCGGGCTGGACTCCGTGAAGTCCGACCTCGAGGTGGAAACGGTCCTGCCCTGACCCGGGCGCCGATCCGCTGCGCAAGGCCCTCGGCCGGCGTCCAAGGGAACGGTCGAGGGCCACGATCCGGGCCGGGCCTGCGGAAGAGAGGGCTTGCCTCGTGCGGTGAGGGCTCGGCTCGGGGAGCGGGGACCAAGGGACAGCTGCGCTGGAGGTGACCGGCCGATACGCCAGGCCTACGCTGTTTCGGTGATGCCTGCCCCTTCCAAGTCCTGGAAGCGGACCCCCCTGGCCGCCCTTCCCTTCCTCTTCCTCGTCGCGGCGCCGTATTCCTGTCCGCCGCACTCCGGGACCGCGGTCCCGGGGCGTTCCCCTCGGGGACCCGGGGTCCTGTCCCGCGAATCCCGTCCGGGACGCGGATTCACGTTTTCCAATCCCGCCTACGGGGTCACCCCCAACGGCCAGACCCACACCCAGGACACCCTGGTGACCTGGAACGGCTGGCAGTACCTGGCCTACTGGAACGCCGACGAGTACCTGACCCTGGCGCGGCGCGAGTTGCCGAGCGGGCCTTGGGAGACCGTGGTCTTCACCGATGCGCCGTTCTCCTACGTCACCGGCGAGGACTCGCACAATGCGGTTTCGGTCGGAGTCTGCCCCAACGACGGGACCATCCATCTCGCCTTCGACCACCACAACACGAGGTTGAACTACCGCCGCTCGGTGCCCGGCCTGGCGACCAATCCGCGGACCTTCGCCTGGTCGCCGGCATCCTTCGGGCCCGTGGAGCATCAGCTGGACCCGGCGCGGGGGACGTTGCCGCAGGTGACCTATCCGCGGTTCCTGGTCACGCCTGAGGGCGACCTCCAGTTCGTGTATCGCGAGTTCTCCGCAGGGAACGGCAACAACCGCATCGTGGACTACGGGGCCGCGACCGGTACCTGGTCCAACGACCACGTCTTCATGGACCGCACGGGGCCCTATGACGATCCCTTGGGCGGCCACAGCGATGCGCGCTACGGCTACTTCAATCGCATCGCCTACGACTCATGGGGCACCCTGCACGCCACCTGGACCTGGCGTGAGACCGTCCGCGACTCCGACGGCAACGTGGACTACCGCTACAACCGCGACATCGCCTACGCCTTCTCGGAGGACCGAGGGCGCACGTGGTACTCGGCGACCTTCGATCTGGTCGCCGACCAGGCAACCGGGCTGGTCATCCGCGGCGACTCGCCGGGGGTGAACGTGGTCCGGCTCGGGGCCGAGTGGGGGCTGATGAACGACCAAGCCCACGTGGTGGACCAGCGGGGCCGCGTCCACGTGGTCATGTACTACAAGGACCAACCCGACACGGTGGTCTCCTACGGCTCCTGGAGCGACAGCCACTACGTGCACTGGTGGGGCGACGCCGATGGCGTCTGGCGCGGCTTCCGGCTGCCCGTGATGGGGGACCGGCCGAAGATGGTCGTGGACCGCCGCGGACGCCTGTTCCTGACGCACACCACCGCCTTCCGGGACTTCGCCGTGGAGATGGCGACACCGGAGCGCGACTACCTCGACTGGCGGCGGGTGTTCACCCGCGCCGGTGAGTTCGGCAGCACGGCCCACGTGGACCGGCCCCTGTTCCGGCTCACCGGCGTGATGTCGGTGCCGTTCCAGGACCAGCCGGCGACCTTCGGCGACGACTCCGCGATCCGGGTCCTCGACTTCCTTCCCGCCGCTCTGTTCCCCGCCCCGGAGTCCTTCGCGACCACGACGCTGGAGCCCGTTGCCGACACCTACGTCCGCAGCGGCGCCTACGCCGACGACGTCCACGGCGCCGACGACCGGTTGCTGGTGAAGGACGACCCGAACCTCGACTACGACCGCCGCGCCTTCCTGCGGTTCGACGTCTCGGGGCTGGCCGGCGGCCCTGTGGTACGCAAGGTCTACCTCGAGGCGAGCTCACCGGTGATGGGGCCGCTCGGGCAGACCACGCCGTTCCACGTCCACTTCGTCGCCGACGACCAGTGGGACGAAGCGACCACGACCTGGAACGCCCAGCCGGCTCTCGGACCGTCGCTGGCGGCCCACTTCGGGCGACCCTCGTTGCGCTGGGACGTCACCGCCGAAGCCCTGGCCGAGGCGGCTGGCGACGGTCTGCTCTCGATCGGTCTGGTGAGCGCCCGTGAGGGCAGCGAACGCATCCTCCATCTGTGGTCGCGCGAAGCGACCGTGGCGGTGCGGCGCCCCCGTCTCCTGGTCGTCTACGACTGACCGGGACGGGGGGCGCGTGGTCCGGCGATGAGCCCCGGCTATAGGT
>JALUVI010000131.1 GCA_027020785.1 Planctomycetota bacterium
GCTGTGTGGTGCCTGACCACCACCTCCGGACTGAGCCGGGGCCGAGACGCCCAAGAGGATCAGCAACGCAAATGTCGCCAGAACCCGCGTGAGGGGCAGCGGCCCACTAGCCGCGGAGGTGTGAGGTGTGAGGTGTGAGGTGTAACTCATACCTAGCAGCCTACGGGATCGAACTCCATCGATCAAGCTCGCTCCAACACTGCTCGAGACGCCGCCAGACTCTTTCACATGATGCGGGGCCGGACCGTTGGACTCGTTCCGCGGAATGCCCCAAGTCCTTGCTGTCTCTACACCTAGGCCACCGGGGCGTCCGCCCGCTTCAGGAGACGGTTCGGGCCTCGACGTTCGGTGACGCCGCACTCGTCGAGGTATTCGAGCAACGGCATCACGTACTTCCGAGTGGTCGCGAAGCGATCGCGGAGGGCCGGGATGTCGAGGGTGCCCGCTTCGAGCTGGGCGACCACGGCGGTGCGGAAGTCCTCGACCACCGAGCGCGCCAGGAGGATGCCCTCGGCGACCCGGACCGCGCCGCCGGTGTCGAGCAGCCAGGCGCGGGCGCGTTCGGCCAGGTCGGGGGCGATGCCGGCGGCGGCGACGACCTCGGGCCAGTCGCCGGGCTGCATGCCGCCCGACTCGAGGGCGGCGCGCAGGGCCTCGCCGGCGGCGGCGACCTCGGGCGGCGCCTCGGCGCCGAGGAGGCGCCATTCGGTGCCGCGGCCGCGCTCGAGCCCGACGCCCTCCAGCACGGCGTCGGGCAGGCCCTCCACCACCCGCCACCCGGCCTTGCCGAGGCGGTCGCGGAGACGCTGCACCGGAACGCGCAGACGCTCGGGATGGGCCGCGCGGAAGTGTTCCACCGCGTCGCGGAGCCGGTCGAGCAGCTCGCGCGTGCCCTCGGCGGCGAGGAAGCGGTCGCGCCCCAAGGCGGCGACGCGGTCGGAGGCGACCAGGGCGTCGAGGGTGTTGCGCACCGCGGCCTCGTCCCAGCCGAGCAGGGCGGCGAGCTCGCCCGGCGTCTTCGGGCCGGCCCCGTGGAGGCGCAGGGCGGCGAGGACCAGCGCCTCGGGGTCGTCGCCGGCGGCGGCGAGCCGCAGCCAGGCAGCGCGCTCCTCGCGGTCGCGACGGCGCAGGCGACGCCCGCCGAAGCCGAGGAAACGGGCGACGCCGAGGTTGCGCGCGGGCGACGGCCGGCGCAGCACCATGCGCAACCCGGGCACCAGGGCGAGGTCCTCGTCCAACTCCAGGTCCACGAAGCGCTCGCCCGGCGCCAGGCCCTCGGCGTCGTCCTCGGGACCGTAGAAGACGCGGCCGAGCACCGCGGCGGTGTGGGCCAGGACCTGCACCTCGGCGCCGTGCTCGGGAACCGGCGCGCCGGGCAGGAAGGAGACCACGGCGCGAGCCAACCGCCCCACCGGCACCGCGTCCGGCCGCGCCACCACCGCCCCGCGCGGACAGTCGGCGGGCTCGGCGTCGGGCAGGTTGACGGCGGTACGCAGCCCGGGACGCGCCGCCTCGGCCTCGCGGCCGTGGACCTGGACCCGGCGCACCCGCGAGCGCCGCCGCGCCGGCAGGACCTCGACCACCTCGCCGGCGGCCACCGTCCCGGCGTCGAGCACGCCGGTGACCACGGTGCCGGCGCCCTGGATGGCGAAGGAGCGCTGCACCGGCAGGAACAGGGAGCGGCGCGCCGCGCGGCCCTCGTGGCGCTCGCGTGCGGCCAGCGCCAGACGACGCACCGCCTCACGGAGCTCGTCCATCCCTTCCCCGGTGTGGGCGCTGACCTCGACCACCTCGCAGCCCTCCCAGTCGCTGCCGGCGACCAACTCCTCGACCTCGGCGCGGGCGAAGGCGCGCATCTCGTCGTCGGCGAGGTCGGCCTTGGTCAGCGCGACCAACCCCGGGGCGACCCCGAGCAGGCGCAGCACTTCGAAGTGCTCGCGGGTCTGCGGCATCACCGAGTCGTCGCAGGCGACGGCGAGCAGCGCCGCGCTCATCCCGGTGGCGCCGGCGACCATCTTCCGCACCAGGCGCTCGTGCCCCGGCACGTCCACGAAACCGACCTCGAGGCCGTCGGGGAAGGTCAGCTGGGCATAGCCGAGGTCGAGGGTGATGCCGCGCTCGCGCTCCTCACGCCAGCGGTCCGGATGGGTGCCGCAGAGCGCCTCGACCAGGCTCGACTTGCCGTGGTCGATGTGCCCGGCGGTGCCGATCACGACCGGCAGCGGGCGGACGTCAGCCATGGCCGCGACGGAGGACGGGCGCCGAGGGCGGCGCGGACGGACGGGACGGGACCACGCCGTATTCTAGGCCGCGGCCTACGCCGCCACCCCCATGCCCGACTTCGGCCACCAGGGAATCCTCACCACGGAGGCAACGCCCCCTCCGGAGGCCGGAGGGCCGCGCCCCGAGCGGCGCCACCACGCGCTGGCCGACCGACTGCGCCGCCTCTTCGGCCGCCGCCTGCGAAGGGTCGCGCTCGACCTCGGCACCACCTGCCCGAACCGGGACGGCACCTGGGGCCGCGGCGGCTGCGTCTACTGCGACGCCGATGGCTCGGGAACGGGTGCGGCCAAACGAGGCCTGGACCTCGAGACGCAGTGGCGGGCGGGGCTGGAGCGCCTGCGCCGCGCCGCTCCCGAAGGGCCGTGCGCCGTCCTCTACTTCCAGAGCTATTCCTCGACCTGGCCCGACCTGGAGCCCCTCGCCGCCGCACTCGCCTGGGCCCGGACCCACGCCGACGAAGCGCCGGTCCTCGCCGTCTCGACCCGCCCCGACTGCTTCTCGGAGGAGGCCGCCGACCTCCTGGCCTCGGCCAACGACGCCTTCGCCGAGGTCTGGGTGGAGTTCGGGCTGGAGACCACCGACGACGCGGTGCAGCGCGCCATCGGCCGCCACGACACCCTGGCGAACTTCCGGCGCGCCTGCCGCCTCGCCGGCGAGCGCGGCCTGACCCGGGTCGCCCATTGCCTCGCCGGACTGCCCGGCGAGCGGCCCGACGACCTGGAGCGCCAGGCGCGCGTCGTCGCCGAGACCGGCTGCGAGGGCGTCAAGTTCCACCAGCTCATGGTGCTCCGCAGGACCCGGCTGGCGAAGCCCTGGCTGAACGGCGAACTCGAGCTCCTCGCTCCCGACGACTACGCCCGACGCCTGGCCCGAGCGCTCGCCGTCCTGCCGTGGCGCGTCGTCGTCCACCGCCTGCGGGCCAACGCTCCGGCCGCCGAGCGCCTCTCCCCCCTCGACGGCTTCTCGCTGGAGGAACTCCTCCCCCGCGTCCACGCCGAGCTCGACCGTCTCGCTACTTCGGCGGACGTCGAGACGGCACCCCGTGGCTGAAGACGAAACCCCGACGCAGGAGGTGCCTTCCTATTCGTCGAGGACCTCCAAGGGTGGGAGTTTCTCGGCGCCGATCGCGTCGGCGATGCCGTACAGGTAGCGGCGGAGGGCGGTCCTCCTGCGCTCGTAAAGCTCCTCCATCGCCATCTCCAGGCCGATCGCTCCGGCCTTGCTTGCCACGAGACCCGTGAGTTCGGGATCACCATTGCCCTGGGCGAGCTGCCTCAACCTCCACATCGGAGTATCAGTGTCGAGGGTTGCCCGCAAGTACTCGATCCGTAGTTCGACCAGACGCGGCATGGCCTCGAGAATCGCATCGTCGGAGACCCTGCCGAAGAAAGGTGGGTAGGCGGCGAGCCATTGTGGGGGTGACGCCTGAAACCAACTGCTCTCTCCCAGGGAGCGCAGGTCTTCGGGGCGGAGGTTCGCCGGCAGGAAGTCGTCACGTTCCACGAGGTCGTGCCTCTCCGCGAACGTCAGGAGGCTCAGTTCCGTGGAGGATGCCTCCTGCTGGAGTTCAGGAGGAAACCTTTCGGTGATGAGGACCGGCGTCAGGAACGGATACACCTGCCATTCAGGCTCCCTCTGCCGTAGAGTTTCGATGTTCTTCTCCAACTGGCGCCAATAGGAACTCTCCGGCCCGAAGGCGACCGTGCCCCCCGAGGAGGCCCATTCCAGGAGGCGACCTCGAATCCTATTGGAGTCGGGTTCCGATTCCTGAGGTAGAGTGCGTGTGACCTCCTCGCCCCGCGTGGTCGCGCCTGAACCGGTACCGGCATCGGGCACGGGCTCGGCCGCCATGACTTCATGGGCGTCGTCCCCCGAAAGGCGTCCCCCTCGATCGTCTCCGAGGAAGACGACCACGAGGGCGAGGAGGACGCCCCCCACAACGACCAGGAAGGAGGCCGATCTCGACTTCATGACTCACAATTCCCGCAAGTCAGCGCGAACTTCTCCGTACACACCGAGGATTGGTCGATGTCCCCGTTGAGGTCGAGCTTGAAGAGGAAGACGTTCACGGTCTGGACGCCGCCACATGGCACTTCGACCTTGGGGATCTCGAACGAGACCGGGGTCGTCTGCCCCGTGCTGGAATCGTACTTGATCTCTTGAGAATGGCTACGACAGTACTGGCTGTTCAATCCGCTGTTGGGTGAAGCGCACGCCCACCAGTTGCCCGTCTGATTGGAGGGAGCATCGACGGTCACGGTGCAGAGGAAATCGCATGCGTCCGCCGGAGATGCGTCACGACATGCTCCTGGCGTCTCGAGCCCACAGACGAGCTCGACCTCCATCCCGGGGATGATGGTGCACTCATCGGAGGTCTGGGGGTGGCTGGCCGGGCAGAGTTCCACGGTACCGCCTCCCCCTTGTTGGGCCGTGACCGAGAGGGCCAGGGACGAGGCCGTGAGGAGGCCGAGGACGAGAAGAGAGAGGCGGGGTCGTTCCATGGGGAGCAGGCTAGGCCCCCCCCGTCAAGGCCCCGGTGAAACGAGCGCGGGGCCGCGGCCGGCGGCCGGGCCCCGCGGGGAGGGTGGTGAGGGCAGCAGGACTCGAACCTGCGACTTACTGGTTAAAAGCCAGCTACTCTACCAACTGAGTTATGCCCCCGATGAGGTCGTCAGACCTCGAGGATCTCCTCGGTCTTGGCCTTCAGGAGTTCGTCCACCTTGGCTTCGTGCTCCTTGAGGACGTCCTGCACCTTCTCCTTGGCCAATTGTAGGTCGTCGTCGGTGATGGGCAAGTCCCGCCCCTTGTCGCGGGCCGCCGCCTCGACGTGCTTGAGGACGTCGCGCCGCACGTTGCGCAGCGCCACCTTGGCCTCCTCGGACAGCGCCTTGACGTGGGCCGCGAGCTTCTTGCGCTGCTCCTCCGACAACGGCGGCACCACGATGCGCAGCGTCCCGCCCTCCTGCGACACGGTCAGGCCGAGGTTGGAACCGACGATGGCGCGCTCGATGTCCTTGATGGCCGACGGGTCGTAGGGCTTGACCACCAGGCAGCGGGGCTCCGGCACCGTGATCGCGGCGATCTGCGACAACGGACTCTTCTGGCCGTAGTAGTCCACGCGGACGTTCTCGATGAGCCCGGCCGAGGCCCTGCCGCTGCGGATGCCGAGGATCTCCTGATGGAAGTGCGCCACGGCCTTGTCCATCCGCTCGCGAGCGTCGGCCAGGAAGTCCTCGATGTCGTGGAGGTTGGCGGTCATCGTGCCCCCATCTTCCCCCCGCCCCCCGTCCGGGGCAAGTGCCGTCAGCCGTTGTGGATGACCGTGCCCACGGGCTCGCCGTGGGCCGCGCGCAGGAGGCCGTCGGGCAGGTCCTGGGCCAGGACCACCACCGGGACGTCGTTCTCGCTGCACAGGGCGAAGGCGGTCTGGTCCATCACCTGGAGCCGCCGCTGCAGCGCCTCCTGGAAGGTCAGCTCGGGGAAGCGCACCGCGTCGGGGTGGGCCTTCGGGTCGCGGTCGTAGACTCCGTCCACCTGGGTCGCCTTGAACAGAGCATCGCACTCGAGCTCGAGCGCCCGCTGCGCCGCCGCCGTGTCGGTGGTGAAGTAGGGCGTGCCGAGCCCACCGACCAGGACCACCACGCGGCCCTTCTCCATGTGCCGCATCGCCCGCCGCCGGATGAACGGCTCGCACACCTTGTGGACGTCCACCGCACTCATCACCCGGGTCTGGACGCCGTGCGACTCGAGCGAATCCGACAGCGCCAGGCCGTTGATGACGGTGGCCAGCATCCCCATGTAGTCGGCGGTGGCGCGGCGGATGCCGTTCTCCGACGCCGCCGCCCCGCGCAGGATGTTGCCGCCGCCGATGACGCAGGCGACCTCGACGCCCTCGCCGTGCAGCGCCCGCAACTGGTCGGCCAGCGCCCGGACCCGTTCCGGTGCGAGCGCGGTCTCACCCGGTTCGGAGAAGCCCTCCCCGCTGACCTTGAGGAGGATCCTCCGGTACTTCGGTCGCGGGGAGTGGGGGTCGCTCACCGGCCCGAGTCTAGCGCCCGCACCCGGTCAGGCGCCGAGCTCGAAGCGGCAGAACCTCTCGACCCGGATGTTCTCGCCGAGCTTGGCGATGGCCGCCTTCACCCGATCGGACACCGTCATGGAAGGATCCTTGACGAACTCCTGCTCGAGCAGGGCCCGATCCTGGACGAACTTGCGCATCCGCCCGTCCACGATCTTCTCGCGGACCTCTTCGGGCTTGCCCTGCAGGTCGTCCGCCTCCATCAGCGCCTTGCGCTCGGACTCGAGCACGTCGGCGGGCAGGTCCTCGGCCGAGACCGCCAGCGGGTCGGTGGCGGCGATCTGCATGCACAGGTCCGAGCACAGCCGCTCGAACTCCTCGCCGCGGGCCACGAAGTCGGTCTCGCAGGCGACCTGGATCATGACGCCGACCCGCTGGTTGTGGTGGATGTAGGCGTACACCCGCCCCTCGGAGGTCGAACGCTCGGCCTTCTTGTCGGCGGCCTTCAGCCCCTTGCGGCGCAGGATCTCGATGGCCTTCTGCTCGTCGCCGCCGGCCTCGGCCAGCGCCTTCTTGCAGTCCATCATCCCGGCGCCGGTCTTCTGGCGCAGGGCGGAGACGTCTTTGGCGGTGATGGTGGTCATGACGGGGTTCCTAGGACTCCTGGCCCGGCTCGGAAGGGGGGTTCTGGTCGGCCGGCTTCTCGGTCGGCCCGGCCTCCGGGGCGGCCGCTTCACTCGGTCGCGCCGCCTCGGTCGCGGAGGCGGGCGGCTCGGTCGGAGCGTCCTCGTCCTCGATGGCCTGGACCTCGACCGCCTGGGCGACCCGACGGATGCCCGGGCGCGGCCGCCCCGCACCGCCGCGCGGCCGCGGCACGGGAGCCGCGCGCCGCCCCACCGGCGCTACCGCAGCGGCGACCTCGGACGGCTGGGGCACGCGCACGCCACGCTCCTCGCGCAGGCGCTTGCCCTCCTCCACCGCCTCGGACAGGGCCTCGAGGATCATCTCGACCGAACGGATGGCGTCGTCGTTGGCGGGGATCACCAGGTCCACGCTCTCGGGGTCGCCGTCGGTGTCGACGATGCCGACCACGGGGATACCCATGCGCTGGGCCTCGCGCACCGCGTTCCGCTCGCACACCGGGTCCACCACGACCAACGCGCCGGGCAGACGGTACATGTCGCGGATGCCGTGCAGGTTCCGCCACAGCTTGCGCTTCTCGCGCATGAACCGCGCCCCCTCCTTCTTGGTCAACGTGTCGAGGTAGCCCTCCTTCTCCTTGGCCTCGAGCTCGTCGAGGTAGGCGATGCGGCTGCGGATGACCTCGTAGTTGGTCAGGCTGCCCCCGATCCAACGGTCGTCCACGTAGGGCATGGAGGTGCGCTCGGCGACCTTCTTGATCAACGGCGCGATCTGCGGCTTGGTGCCGACCCACAACACGTCCTGGCCGCTGGCGACGATCTCGCGCAGGAAGTGCTTGGCGCGCAGGATCCCCTTGACGGTCTGGCGCAGGTCGATGATGTGGATGCGGTTGCGCGCCTCCAGGATGTAGGGGCGCATCTTCGGGTTCCACCGGCTGACGCGGCAGCCGATGTGGGCACCGGCCTCCACGAGGGCCTCGACGGTGAGTGCGGACATGCGGTTTCGGGTGGACGGGCCCGTCGCGGGCCCCGGGGTCGGATGGCGCCGGTCGGGCCGCGAAGGGCGCGCCCGCCGGAAATGGCGGGACATTCTAGCGGGACGCGGCCGCCGGTCAACGCGGCCGCCCGCCGCCCCCGTCCCCCGCCGGCAGCAGCAAGAGGTCGCACCAGTCGGCATGGGTGCCGGCGGCGCGCGGCCCGGCGGGCTCGGCCACCAGACGCAGCAACCCGGGCCGGTCCAGGGGCACGACCAGGGTCCGCGGCCGATCGCCGTGGCCGAGCGGCGGGGTCGCAGCCAGCTCGACGTCGTCCAGCAGGACGCGGAACCGCACCGGCGCCGGGTCCACGAAGTCGCGGACCTCGTCGTCCACCCCCACCGTGACCGCGAAGGTGCCCGGCCGGTCGAGCGCCAGCGCCAGCTCGCTCGGGGCCCGCACCCCCCACCCGTCCGGGCAGACCCGGCCGGCGAGGGACAGCGGGCGGCCCTCCACCGAGCGCCCGCGCTTCGGCCGCCAGTCGAGCACCGTGCCCTCGGGGGCGCGGCGGACCAGCCAGGGAGCGTCGGCGAGCTCGACCAGGCCGGCGCGGCGCCGGACGCCGGCGAGCGCGGCGAGCGGCACCCCCCAGCGCCCGCCCCAGGGCGGCGCGACCTCGAGGGTCGCCGCGGCGGCGTCCCATCCGAGGACGCGGGCCGCCAGGAAACCGCCGTCGGCGAACTCGAGCCAGACCACGTCGGTCGGCTCCTCGACCCGCTCTCCGAGCACGGCCAGGGCCTGGACCTCCTCCCAGGACGGCTCCAGGACCCCGGCGCGGGCCTCGAACTCGGGGCCCTCGGGGCGCCAGTCGAGGAGCCAGCCGCGGTGCTCGTCCACGGCCCCCGTCGGCCGGCGCAACCACAGCACGTCCTCGTCGGCGGCGCGCGGCGGCAGGCGGTCGCGCCCCTGGCGCAGCAGCCACAACGAGTCGAAGGGCAGCGGCGGCGCGGCCGCGACCAGCCGCCAGGTGGGGAGGTCGCCGACCCGCTCGTGACCGGGGGCGCCGCGGAGCAGCGAGCCGTCCACGAGCTCGAGCCGCCAGGCGCCGGGCGGCGGCTCGACCCGCCGGACGTCGGGGAACTCCAGCCGCAGCCAGGCCCCGGCGGGGCGCGCCCCGTCGGCCGGAACGGGGGCGCCGTCGGCCCAGCCGCCGAGGGGATGGGTCTCGCGGCCCGCGGTGGTCACCCACACCGCCCGCGGGGCCGCCGACGCCGGGCCGGAGCCGGACGGAACGGCAGGCTCCTGGGCGGGAGCGACCGCCGGAACGGCGGCGAGGAGGAGGTGGAGGCCGGGGTTCATGCCGTTTCGGCAGGCGCGGGGCCCCGAAACCGGGGTCCAGGGCTGGCACTCCAGTTGCAGGAGGGCCGCGACCCTGCGGCAGGATAGCCTCCTGCCCCCCTCCTCGTCCCCCACAATCTCGTCCCCCACACCCCCACAGCAGACAGCAGTCACGGAACATGTCCAAGGAGCTGACCTTCGAAACCGACGCCCGCGAGGCCATCCTCTCCGGCGTCGAGAAACTCTCCCGTGCGGTGGTCTCCACCCTCGGTCCCAAGGGCCGCAACGCCGTCCTCTCGAAGTCGTGGGGCGGCCCCACCGTCACCAAGGACGGGGTCACGGTGGCCCGCGAGATCGAGCTGCGCGACAAGCGCGAGAACCTGGGCGCCCAGCTGGTCAAGCAGGCGTCGGTCAAGACCAACGACCGGGCCGGTGACGGCACCACCACCTCGACCCTGCTGGCCTGGCGGCTCTACGAGGGCGGCCTCAAGTTCCTGACCGTCGGCAGCGACCCCAACGCGCTGATCCGCGGGATGCGGAACGCGACCCTGCGGGCGGTCGAGGCGATCAACGCCCACGCCAAGCGGGTCACGACCAACGACGACATCCGCTCCATCGCCACCATCGCCGCCAACAACGACCCCGAGATCGGCCGCATCCTGGCCGAGGCCTGGGAAGAGGTCGGCAAGGACGGCGTGATCGTGGTGGAAGAGGGCAAGAGCCTGGAGACCGAGGTCCGCATCGTCCAGGGCATGCAGTTCGACCGCGGCTTCCTCTCGCCCAACTTCGCCACCGACACCGAGGCGCTGGAGACCGTCTACGAGAAGCCGCTGATCCTGATCTACGAGGGCAAGGTGTCCAACGTGCAGGAGCTGCTGCCCCTGCTCGAGAAGGTCAAGGAG
>JALUVI010000132.1 GCA_027020785.1 Planctomycetota bacterium
AGATCATCCGGGCGGTAGAAGCGGGGGAGGGCAACGAGGGATGAGGCGATGAGGGGGCAAGGGGCAGGGGCAAGGGAT
The DNA here is from genome assembly GCA_027020785.1 of Planctomycetota bacterium. GTDB lineage: Bacteria > Planctomycetota > UBA1135 > UBA1135 > UBA1135 > JALUVI01. The sequence continues at coordinate 79 of JALUVI010000132.1, forward strand.
TATTCGTGGAGGAACTGCCGCCGTTCCTCCGGCGTCAGCGCCCGGGTGACCCGCTCCCGGGCCAGGGCCATCAGCTCCTCGATGGGCAGGACGTAGAACCGCACCAGGCCGTCTTCGCTGGCGGTGACCAGCAGCCGGCCGTCGGGGCTGAACGCGAGGTCGAACAGCCCCAGGCCGTGCCCGGAGAGGATGAGCACCTCGTCCCCGCTCTCAGCATCCCAAAAGCGTACCGTCCCATCCCGGCTGGCCGTCGCCAACCGCTTTCCCCGGGCATCGAAGGCGATCCCACTCACCGAACCGGTGTGCCCGGTCATCGTCAACACGTTCTGGCCGCTGCTCAGGTCCCAGACCCGGGCCGTGCCGTCGAATTCGCCGCTCGCCAGCCGCTGCCCATCGGGGCTGAAGGCGATGTCCACCACGACGCTGCCGCTGCCGCTCTCCAGGACGAGCCCTTCCTCCCCGCTCTCGGCATCCCACAGCCGTATCGTCCCATCGGCACCGGCGGTCGCCAACCGCGTCCCGTCGGGGCTGAAGGCGATGCGGACGACCCCCTCGTAGGGCGGCAGGCTGATGCCGGAGGGACGGTGGCCGCGCAAGGTGAGCAACGCCTCCCCGCCGGCCGCGTCCCACACCTTGGCCGTGCCGTCGTCGCCAGCCGTGGCGATGCGCTTCCCGTCGGGGCTGTAGGCGACGCCGGTGACGCCGGTGATGAACCCCTCGCCCCCCGGGCCGGTCCCATGCCCGCGCAAGGTGAGGAGGGCCTGCCCCGAGGTGCTGTCCCAAACCGTCGCCGTCCCGTCGGCGGCGGTGGTCACCAGGCGTTCTCCCTCGGGGCTGAAGGCGACCGCCCGCATAGGCAGGTTCTCCGGGTTCGCGAGGGTGAGCAGCAGCCGGCCCGAAGCCACGTCCCAGACCCGGGCGACGCCGTCGAAGCCGGCCGTCGCCAACCGCGCCCCGTCGGGGCTGAAGGCCAGGGCGTAGGCCTCGGCCCCGTGGCCGGCCAGGGTGCGCAGTTCGTGCTCCGGCAAGAGGTCCCAGATGCGGACCGTGCCGTCGAAGCCGCCGCTGGCCAGGTGCATTCCGTCGGGGCTGAAGGCGACACCGATGACAACCCCGACGTGGCCGGATAGGGTGAGCAAGGGGCGTCCCGTCGCGGCGTCCCAGACCCGCGCCGTCCCGTCCACGCTGGCCGTCGCCAGTCGCCGTCCGTCGGGGCTGAAGGCAACCCAGGAGACCATGCTGGTGTGGCCGGAGAGGGTGAGAAGCGATTGGCCGGAGGCGGCGTCCCAGACCCGCACCGTGGTGTCGAAGCTGCTCGTCGCCAACCGCGTTCCGTCGGGGCTAAAGGCGACCACGCTGACCAGGCCGCTGTGGCCGCGTAGGGTGAGCAGTTCATCACCGGTGGAGGCATCCCACACCTTGGCCGTCCCGTCCACGCTGGCCGTCGCCAACCGCCTCCCGTCCGGGCTGAAGGTGACGTACCAGGCCGGGGCGTAGTGGGCGGTGAAGGAGTAGACCAGCCCCCCTTGCAGGGCGTCCCAGATGTAGACGTTGCCGTCTCGGAGGCCGCTCGTCGCCACCCGGCGGCCGTCGGGGCTGAAGTCGAGGCCGGTCGCCCCGCCGGGGTGTCGGCCCAGGCGACGGAGCTCTCGGCCGGTGGCCACGTCCCGGAGGAGGACGACGCCGTCGTAGCCGGTCGTCGCCAGCCACGCGCCGTCGGGGCTGAAGTCGAGGCCGGTGACGTCGCCGTCGTGGTCGGTCAGCAGGGCGATCTCCCGACCGGTGGCCGTATCCCAGAGCCGCGCCGTGCCGTCGCTGCTGGAGGTCGCCAGGCGAGAACCGTCGGGGCTGTAGGCGACGAAGCGCACGGGGCCGCTGTGGCCGCGCAGGGTGAGTTGGATGCGCGAGGCCGGGATGGCACGGTGCAGGGCTTCCTCCGCCTGACGGGTGACGCTGCCGTCCACGGCGTAAGTGGTCGAGACGGCCTCCATCGCCAGCAGGACGCTCCGTTCGGGGTCGGTGTCCAGGTTGGCCAAGGCGGCGGCGGCCAGTTCACGGGCCACGGCCACCCGTCGCTGGGCTTCGGCCCGCTGCTCGTTGCGCACCGCCTGTTGACGGGCCAGGAAGGCGGCCACGGCAAGGAGCAGGGCGACG
>JALUVI010000133.1 GCA_027020785.1 Planctomycetota bacterium
GGCGGCCTCGCCCTGGAGAAAGGCCTGGCGCCGAGCCGCCTCGCGCAGTAGTTCGGCGGCCTCGGCGGCGAGACGCTCGGCGCGTTCCTCGCGCGGTGACTCGCAAGTGACCCGGAAGGCGCGCGCTGCCGGAGGCCAGCGGTAGAGGGCGCGCTCGGCGAGCTCGCGACGGGCGAACCCGCGGTAGTCGTGGTGCACCGCAGATTGGATGGCCGGGTGCTCGGGCAGCCAGGTCTGGACCACGACCAGCCCTCCCCGTGACGAACGGCCGGCGCGTCCGGAGACCTGTGCGATGAGGTCGAAGCAGCGCTCCGCAGCGCGGAAGTCGGGATGATGGAGGGCGGTGTCGGCGTCGAGCACCCCGACCACCGTGACGTCGGGGAAGTCGAGCCCCTTGGCCACCATCTGGGTGCCCAGGAGGAGGTCCACCTCGCCGGCCGAGAAGGCGCGGAAGACTTCCTCGTAGCTCTCGCGCCGCACCATGGTGTCGCGGTCCATGCGGGCGATCCGGGCCTCGGGGAACAGCCGGTGCAGGGTGTCCTCTGCGCGCTCGGTGCCCACCCCGACCAGGTGCACGGGCTGGCCGCACTCGGCGCAGCGGTCCGGCGGTGGATACTCGGCGAGGCAGGCGTGGCACATCGCCTTGCGCCGCCAACGGTGATAGGTCAGCGACACCGCACAGCGCGGGCACTTGGGCACCGTCCCGCAGGCGCGACAGTGCCAGGCGGGAGCGAAACCGCGGCGGTTGAGGAAGAGGATGGCCTTCTCGCCGCGCGCGAGCGCGGCGCGCACGGCCTCCTCGAGCGGGCGCGACACCACGAGCCAGTGTCCACGGTCGGCCTTCTCGGTGCGCATGTCCACCACCCGGACCTCGGGCAACCGCCCCCCGGCGACGCGCTCCGGCAGCTCGAGCCGCCGGACCTCGCTGCGTTCGGAAGCGGCCCAGCTCTCGAGCGAGGGCGTGGCCGAGCCGAGCACGCACACCGCATGCTCGAGTCGGGCCCGCTCGCGGGCGACGTCGCGGGCGTGGTACCGCGGCACCGATTCCTGCTTGAAAGAGGTCTCGTGCTCCTCGTCCACGACGATCAGGCCGAGGTCGGGAATCGGCGCGAACAACGCCGAGCGCGCCCCGACCACGATGCGCACCTCGCCGCGCCGCAGGGCCTGCCACTGGTCATGACGCTCGGCGTCGGTGAGCCCGCTGTGGAGCACGGCGACCTCGCCGAAGCGGGCGCGGAACCGAGCCACGGTCTGCGGGGTCAACGCGATCTCGGGGACCAGGACGATGGCGCCCCGCCCCTGCTCCACGCAGCGCGCCAGCGCCTGCAGGTAGACCTCGGTCTTGCCCGACCCGGTGATCCCGTAGAGCAGGAAGTCGGCGTGCCGGCGCCGGTCGAGAGCGGAAACGATCTCGTCCACCGCCCGCTGCTGGTCCGGCGTCGCCTGGAGCGGCCCGCTGCGCTCCGGGGCGACCCCGGCGAAGGGGTCGAGGACCTCGGTCTTGCGCCCGAAACGCACCAGACCCTTGCGGGCCAGGGAGTCGAGCGGCGAGCGTGAGAGCCCGGTCCGCGACAGGAAGTCGCGCACCACCACCGGCCCTCCCGCCCGCTCGAGCCAAGCCACCGCCTTGGCCTGCTTGGGGAAGCGCCGCTCCAACTCAGCGCGCTCCTCCTCTCCAATCTCGCGCGCGAGCTCCACGGTCGGAATGGTGCGCCGCGGTCGGTCGGTGCGCAGGGCCGCCGGCAGCATCGCGGCCAGGGCCTGGCCCCAGGAACAGAAGGCCGTGTCGGCCATGCGGCGGCCGAGCCGCAGCAATGCCGGCGTCAGCAGCGGCTCCTCGTCGAGCACCCGCTGCAGGGGGCGGATCCGCGTCGGGTCCACTCCTTCGGGGGCATGGTCCACCACGCCAACCACGATGCCGAGCATGCGGCGCGGGCCGAAGGGCACCACGACACGAGCGCCGATGCGGACGCGACCGCGCCACGACTCCGGCACCACGTAGGAGAACTCGCGACGCACCGGGGTGTCGAGCGCCACCTGGGCGTACTCGACCCCGTTCCCCTGCTGCCGCCCCGGTCCCGTCATCGTGCCAGGATTGTAGGCTGCTCACCGCTCTCCACCGACCGCCCCATGGACGCGCCGCCGCCCGACCTCCGCACTCCGGTCACCCTGCTCACGGGGTGGCTCGGCTCGGGGAAGACCACCCTGCTGCAGCGGCTGCTCGCCGCGCCCGAAGGGCGTCGCTACGCCGTCCTGGTCAACGAGTTCGGCGAGATCGGCATCGACGACCGGCTGGTCCGCCGCAGCGACGAAGAGGTGGTCGAGCTGCAGAACGGCTGCGTGTGCTGCTCCATCCGCGGCGACCTGGTGCGCACCCTGCTCCGACTGCAGCGGCGCCGCCGACCGTGGGCGCGGCGGCGGCGCTTCGACCGCGTCCTGATCGAGACCACCGGTCTCGCCGAGCCCGCCCCCCTGCTCCGGACCTTCCTGGTCGAGGAGGAGGTGGCTGCGACCTACCGCCTGGAGTCGGTGGTCACCCTGGTGGACGCCGCCCACGCCGAGCTGGCGCTGGCCGAGCGCGCTGCGGTCGAGCAGGTGGCGCTCGCCGACCTGCTGCTCCTGAACAAGACCGATCTGGTCGAGCCCGAACGGGTGGAGGAGCTCTCGGTCCGGCTGCGTTCGGTGAACCCCATCGCCCCGCTGCGGCGGACGGTCCACGCCGAGGTCCCCCTCGAAGAGGTGCTCGCCGCGCGGCGGCACGAGAGCGAGGTCGCCGCCCCGCCGACCGAACACGGCCACGCCCTGGACGGCATCGAGTCGGTGGTCCTGCGCTCGGAACATCCGCTCGACGAGATGAAGGCCCAGCTCTGGCTCGGCGGCGTGACCAACCTGCTCGGTCCGCGACTGATCCGGTGCAAGGGGTTCCTGTACCTGGCCGGGCGGCCCCATCGGGGTATCCTGCAGGGGGTGTACGAGCTCTATTCGGTCGAGGCCGGAGAGCCTTGGGCCGAGGGTGAACCGCGGCGCAACGAGCTCGTGTTCCTGGGGCGCGAGCTGGACCGCGGTTTCCTGGAACGCGGGCTCGAAGCGGCGCGTGCCGACTGAACGAGAACCGGGCGGGCCCTGCAGGGCCCGCCCGGTGGAGGACGCGAGGGAGCTGGACCGACCTACTTGCTCGGGTCGGTCGCGCCCTTCTCCTTGCAGCAGGACTTCTCGGCCTGGTTCGCCGCCTGCTGCGCTTGGTTGGCGTCGCACTCGGACTTGGCCTTGGCGTCGCACTCGGACTTGGCCTTGGCGTCGCACTCGGACTTGGCCTCGTTCACGGCCTCGAGCGCAGCCTTGCCCTTCTCGGCGCAGCAATCCTTCTCGGGCTTGGCGGCCTCGATGGAGCGGGACTGCTGGGCGAACGGACATTCCTCGGCATTGGCCTTCATCTCATCGCACTCGGCCTCCTTGGCATCGCAGTTCGACTCCTTCGAGACCTCGACACCGGCTTCCATCATGTCGCACCCGGGCTCCATGGCCTCGCAGTCGGACTCACCGTTCGCCGCCTCGAGAGCCTTCATCTTCTCGCACTGGGCCTTCAGCTCCTCGGGGCACTCGGCCATGCCGCAGTCCTCGGTGGAGTTCCCGGCAGCGACCGCACCGGTCTTCTCGGCGCAGCAGTCCTTCTCGACTGCGGCGGCCTCGAGAGCCTTCATCTTCTCGCACTGGGCCTTCAGCTCCTCGGGGCACTCGGCGCCGGCAGCCTTCACGGATTCGCAGGTCGCCTTCATCCCCTCGGGGCACTCGGCCATGCCGCAGTCCTCGGCATCCTCGTCGGTCGCCGCGGCGATCACGACGAGTTCGCCTTCCCCGAGCTCGCAGGAATCGCACTCCTCTTCGGAGACGACGACCAGGGCCTGCGAGAATCCGGCGGGGGCGGCCGCTTGGTCGCCGTCCATCTTCTGGCACATGGCGCACGTGCCGTCGCAGTTGCCGTCACAGTCCGTGGACTCGCAGGCGCACGCCTTGCCGGCTTGCATCTTGCCCATCTTGGCCTTGCAGTCCGCGCACATCGCGCCGGTCTTGCCGGCCTTCATCGCAGCCTTGCAGTCGGCGCACGTGCCCATGCCCTTGCCGGCGCCCATCTCGGCCTTGCAGTCCGCGCACATCGCGTCGGACTTGCCGGCCTCCATCGCCGCCTTGCAGTCGGCGCACATGCCCTGGGCCATGCCGCCCATGTCCACGTTGGAGGCCATCGCGGCGGCCCCGGAGCCCTCGCAGGAGGCGCAGTCGGAGGAGGAGCAAACCGAGTCGGCGCAGGCCCCGCCTTCGGCACAGCCGGCGCAGTCGGCGACGCCCTGGCTCGGTGGCACGGCGCAGGCCGAGAGGCCCAGGAGGAGGGAGGAGAGGAGGAGGAGGTGCTTCATGGCTGGGTGTCTACGGATGGAGCGGGCCGGCGTGACGGGAAAAAGGGCCCGGATCGGATCAAGCAGGGGCGCCCTCGCCGGAATCGGGCAACGATGCTAGCACAGCGAGCAAGGAGTCGGCGAGGTGCTCTTCCTGCCAGGGGTCGAGGGGCACGACGGCCAGGAGGGCCTCGCGGTCGCGCGGCAGCGCCCGAGCGATGGCCTCGAGCTGGCGGCGGTGGAGGAGACGCTCGCTCGGCAGGTCGAGTTCGCGAGCCCGATCCGACCGCCAACGCCGCAAGGCCTCGAGGTTCTCGCGGGCGGTCCGGCGTCGGCGCCGCTCCGCAGCCGAGACCTTGGGCGCTTTCAAGTCCTCGACCTTGTTTCCTCGGGCCTCGTCGAGGATCCGCAGCAAGGCCTCGCCGTGACGCTTGGCGGTCTTCCAGCCGATTCCGGGGAGTCCGGCGAGTTCCTTGACCGAACGCGGGGGGCGGGCCGCGAGCGCCACCAGGCCTTCGTTGCCGAGGACCTTGAACGGGGGCACGTCGCGCCGCTCGGCCTCGCTCTCGCGCCAACGGAACAACGCCTGGAGCCGCGCCCGGCCCTCGTCGTCGAGCGCCTTCGCGCCCTTCAGCTTGCGCCAACGCTCGGGGTCGGGCGGCTTGGGCTCGAGGACCTCGCGCTCCAGCCGCCGGAACTCGTGCTCGGCATGTTCCATCATCCCCTTCTCTTCGAGCTCCCGCGACAAACGCGCGTGGAGGTCGGGCAGGAAGTGGGTGTCGAGCCGCGCGTAGGCGATCTGCCGCGGCGACAGCGGTCGCTTGCCCCAGTCGCTCCGCTGCTCCTTCTTGGAGGGCGCGACCCCGTAGGTGTCCTCGAGCAGCGACGCCAGCCCGGTGCGTTTGTGGCCGAGCAGGGTCATCGCGACCTGGGTGTCGAACAACCCGCGCACCTCCAGCCCGGCCTCGCGCCGCAGCAGCATCAGGTCGTACTCGGCGGCGTGGAAGACCTTGGTCACCCCGGGGTCGGCGAACAGAGGGCGCAACCGTTCGATCTCCGCCCCGAGGGCGATCGGATCGAGGATCCAGTCCTCTTCCCCCGCCGTCACCTGGAGCAGGCACAGCCGCTCGCGGTAGGCATGGAATGAGTTGGCCTCGGTGTCCACCCCGAGGACGCCGACCCCGCGCCATGCCGAGAGCGCGGTCTCCAGCCCCGCCTCGTCCTCGACGAGGCGGACCGGCGGCCAGTCCGCAGGGATGCGATCCGGCAAGGTCCTAGCGCAACAGCATGAAGACGGGGTTGGTCAGCGCCGTCTGCGTCCAAGCGCCGTCGTGGACCTCGGCGCGGTAGTACCTGCGGCCGCGCGTCGCGGCATCCTGGAAGCTGACGCTGCCGCCCCCGGTGAGACCGGTCACCTGGTGGACGATGGACTCGGAGCCGGGAGCGCCGCGGTAGACGTCCAAGGTGAAGGTGTAGCCGGCGGGGAGGTTGTAGAAGACCTCGATGGTGAGCTGGCCCGTGGCGGGGCATCGCACCGCGTCCCCCATCCGGAGGACCGTCCCGTCCGAGCAGGTCACCTCCATCTCGAGGAAGGGCCCGTTGGACAGGTAGGTCCGCCCACCCTTCAGCGCGTCGAGCAGCCCCTGGTAGGTCAGGCCGCCGGGCACGTAGACGTGCGTCGCCCCGAAGTCGAAGGCGGCGTCGTGGGTGTCGCTGCCCGAGTAGAGGTAGAGCAGGTGGCCGTCCCGGATGCGGTCACGCCACCAGTCGAGGTGGTAGGGCTGGGCGTGGGTGCGATTGTCGCTGGCGTTCCACACCTCGACTCCGGTGAGACCTCCGCCTTCCTGACCCTTCAAGTACCCGGTGCTGTTGTAGGCCCAGAAATCGGCCGCCGGGTGGTTGGCGACGGTGAAACCGCCCTCGGCGTTCACCTGCGACCAGTTGTAGGACTGCGCATTGATGGGACGGTCGCAGAAGTCGAGGAAGCCGTCGTCGCCGCCGGGCCGCCGGCTGGTGATGCCGTGCCCCCCCATGTGATGGACGTCCTCGCCGAAACCGAGCGCGCACAAGGTGTCGGCGCCGTCGCTGCCGGACTGCGGACCGGCTTCGCGGCCGCTGATCTCGGTACCGCAGAGCAGGACGAAGTTCGGGTCGGTCAGAGTTTGCGACTCGTTGTAGACGTCCTGGAACTCGGCGTCCGAGTTGATGCAGTACGAGTGCGTCGTCGTCGAGAAGAAGTCGAAGCCGAGTGCCTGGAACTGCGACTTGAGGTCGGCGTTGGAGTAGCTGCCGGTGATGTTGAACGACTCGGCGGCGCACGAGTCGCACCCGCCAACGGCTTGGTCACGACAGTTGTGGACGTGCAGGTCGCCCTTGTACCAGCCGCCCCCGCCAAGCGCGGCGGTACGACCGGCTGGCGGGCCCATGTGCGGCGGCAGGAGCGTCAAGGCATGCTCCAACTCGGCGACCACGGGCGTCCCGCCCTCGTCCACCGCAGTGACCCGCACGACGAAATCGGCCACGTCGCCCGGCTGGGCGCCGTCGCCGAACAGCTGCGCCAGGTCGAGCCGGAAGCGCAGGTTGGCGAGCTGCGGCGCGCCGCTGGCCTGGAGGGTACGCACCCCCTGGACCACTTCGCGCAACAAGGCGGCCTGGGCCTCGGGGCCGAGTTCGGGCACGGCCTCCAGCGGCAGGTGCAGGCGGTGCATGCGGCGGTGGGTGAGGTCGGGCGGGAGGCTCTCCATGGCCCAGTGGATGCGGTCCACGAAACCGCCGTCGCCGACCAGGGCCCGTCCGTCGAGCCGCTCCGAGACCAGGACGGCGCCGTCCGGGCGCAGGACCTCGAGGCGCTGCAGGCGGAGCACCTGGTCGCCGGATGCGTACGCCTGGACCCCCATCGGGACCTCGAGGTCGGTGCGACGCACCGAGTCCATGAGCCCGAATGGGTGGAGACGGAGCCCGAGGGCGTCCTGGGGAGCCCGGCCGGCAGGGGCGGACGGACCGGAATCACCCACCAGGGCCGAGACCAGGCCGGTCACGAGGGCCCCGCAGGCCAAGAGAGGGGGGAGAAAGGCCTTCATGGCACCCCATCATGCCATAGAATCAGGCAGGCGGTACGACTTTCGTCCCGACCGGCGACCGCCCGCCGTTTCAAACGCAATGGCCCCACTCCCCTGCGTCCGCCGCCGGGGAACCTGGAACCCCGCCCCGATTCGGTCGGTCCTCCTAGCGGAGGTCCCCGTCCGGAGACCGTCTCGCACCCTCGGCGTGCGAGCCCACCCACCTCACCTTCCCCAACCCACTCACCGAACATGAAGACCCTCCGATTGCTCGCAGCGACCGGCGCCCTGCTCATGCTGGCGCGCGGTGGCTCCGCCTGTATCGAGGAGCTGGATCTCGCCAAGATGGTCGCCAAGACCGACGTCGCCGTCAGCGGCGTGGTCACCGGCGTCCGTACGGTGCGCTACGTGCCGCCGGGCGACGACCGCCTCATCTACACCCTCGTCACCATCGAGGGGACCGACCTCTACACCGGTCGGCCCCGCACCATCGAGGCCGCCTTCCTCGGCGGCACCTACCAGGGCGACTCGATGATGGTCACCTCCATGCCGGCGCCCTCGGAGTACGAGGTCGGCAAGCACGTGGTGGCCTTCAGCGCCCCCGTCGAGGGATGGGGTCCTGATGTGGACCGCTGCCTCTACGCGGCCATGGGCGGCATCTTCCGCGTCATCGATACGCGGCGCGGCCCGGTGGTCCTCGGCAAGGGCGAAGGCTTCGCCATCTCCGAGAACGTCCGCCTCGCGGACCTCCAGGTCCAGATCACTCGTGAACTGATGAAGCGGGAGCGCGGCTCCCAGGAGGGTCGGTGATGAAGAACCTCGTCCGCATCCTCGTCGGCGGCGCCGTGCTCTCGGGCTCGGCCCTCATGCTGGTTCCGCAGGACGCCCAAGGCTACTCGCTCATCGGCGGGTCGCTGGGCATCGCGCAGCGTGACCACCGCCTCTACAACACCTTCACGGCCTCGGGAGCGAACAACAACACGACCGAGGACCCGAACCTGCCCGGCTACGTCGGCGCGGATCTCGCCATCTGGAAGGCCGGCGCCGAGTGGGGCGCCCGTCCCTTCGGGGACGGCTCGGGCGACCCGACCCAGGCCAACCTGGGCGACGGCGGCGCCAACTTCAACTTCTTCTGGAACGGTGAAGCCAGCGGCATCGGCGGGACCAACGACAACATCCACAGCCCGATCAGCGGCTCCAGCGGTGGCGTCCTCGCCTACACCGAGACCCCGATCTCGGACGGCTGGCGCATCCGCTACTACCAGAGCTGGTCGTGGCAGGACGGCCCCGGCAACGTGTTCTCGGGCATCGACCTGCAGGGCGTGGCCTGCCACGAACTCGGTCACGCACTGGGACTCGGCCACAGTTCCGTGGGCGGGGCGACCATGTACCCGACCATCAGCGGCACCGGAACCGCCCAGCGCTCCATCGCCACCGACGACGCCAACGGCTGCAAGGCGATCTATGGATCGCTGAACTCGGCGATGCCGCAGATCGACAGCCTGACCGGTTCTCTGGTCCCGGGCGGCACCGTGACCATCAACGGATCCGGCTTCAGCAGCAACATGAAGGTCTGGCTCGACAGCGACATCGTCGACTCCGGCGCCACCGGCGGTCAACCCTTCAAGATCGAGAACCTCGTCGGGCAGAACGGCGGGACGCAGCTCACCTTCACCCTGCCGCAGACCGGCTGGGTGACCGGCAGCATCCACGTCAAGGACGCCACCCACAACAGCCACTGGGCGCTGTCCGAGGGTCATCCCTTCGACGCCGGCGGCGGTGGCGGCGGCAACACCGACACCATCTCGCTGACCGCTTCCAGCTTCAATCCGCCGGTCGGCTCGACGATCACCTTCTTCATCGGGCAGGGGCCCGTGAACGGAACGTACATCCTGTACTACTCCTTCACGAACACCGGCACGACCATCAACGGCCACCCGTTCGACATCGGGCCGCCCGACGGTCAAGTCGGCAGCGGCACCCTCGACGCCACCGGGGCCGCCTCGTTCTCGCGGCGGGTGCCCAACGGGGCCGCCGGTCGGACCGCCTACATGGAGGTCTACGCCGAGGACTCGCTCGCCAACGTGTTCGACTCGAACATGATCACGATCTCGGTTCCCTGACCGGACCGAGACCCGCCACGAGGGTCGTCCCCGATGCGGGGCGGCCCTCGTCCCTTTTCCCCGGGGGCTGGCGGGGGAAAGGCCGGCCACGCCCTCAAGGGGAGGCCCCGACCGGGACGATAAGGCCGGTGGAGGCCGGGAGCGGCACGCGCCGCGTCCATCCCCCTCGGCCTCCGACCTCCCCCGATGCGAGCCACCGACGACATCATCGCCGAGGCGCGGCGGCGCCACGAGGAGGGGCGTTTCGGCGCCGCGGCCGACCTGCTCCTCGAGGCCTTCCGGCGAACCCCCGACCGGCCCGAACTGTCCCGTGAGCTCGGCATCCTGATGCGGACCCTCGGCGACGCCGAAGGCGCCGTGGCCTATCTCAAGCGGGCCTGGCACCACCGCCCGGACGACGCCCTCACGGTGGCCGAACTGGTGCTTTCGCTGCACGAGCTCGGACGCCCCGGTGAAGCGGTCCAGGTCATGCTGGCGAGCCTGGACGCCGGGCTGGACGAATCCATCTTCGCCGACTGCGTGGCCGAACAGGCCTGAAGGGCCACTGCGGGGCGGCGTACACTGCCCCGGTCTT
>JALUVI010000134.1 GCA_027020785.1 Planctomycetota bacterium
TTCTTCGAGATGACGGCCGGGGAAGGGGGCTGGCGCGTCGCCGTCGTCGACGCGGCCGACGAGATGAACCGGCACGCCGCCAATGCGACGCTCAAGCTGCTCGAGGAGCCGCCGCCGAGGGCGCTCGTCCTGCTGGTGGCCCACGCGCCCGGGCGGGTGCTGGCCACGATCCGTTCGCGCTGCCGCCGGCTGGCTCTGCGGCCGCTCGACGACGACACCGTGTCGCGGCTGGTCCGGCGGCACTTCGGCGACCTTTCCGAGGCCGAGACCGTGGCCGTCGCGCGCTTGGCCGAAGGCAGCCCGGGGCGTGCGCTCGCGCTCGCCGAGCAGGGCGGCCTCGAGGTCTACCGCGAGCTCGTTCGCGTCCTCGCGAGCCTGCCCCGGCTCGACATCCCGGCCGTCCACGAGCTGGCGGCGCGGCTCGCCCGCCGCGACTCCGAGGTCGCCTACCGGACCTTCACGCGGCTCTTCGTGTGGTGGCTCGCACGCCTCGCGCGCGGTCGCGCCACCGGGCAGGCGGCGCCGGAAGTGGTGGCGGGCGAGGCCGAGGTGATGGCCCGCCTGGCTGCGGGCCGCGCCCTTGATCAATTGGTCGAGCTGTGGGAAAAGATGGGCCGCCTCGTCGAACGGGCGGACAGCCTCAATCTGGACCGCAAACAGGTGGTGCTCAACATGTTCGCCGCCCTGAGGCGAAGCTAGCCAGGGCGGGAAACGTCCTCTCGGTCTCCGGCCCCGGGGCGAGACGCCCGGCCGCGCGGGCGACCTCCGGAGACCAACCCAGGAAACCGAATATGTCCGGTCGACCGGCCTTTTACATCACGACGCCGATCTACTACGTCAACGACGTGCCGCACATCGGCCACGCCTACACGACCCTGGCGTGCGACGTTCTGGCCCGCTTCAAGCGGCTCGACGGCTATGACGTCATGTTCCTCACCGGCACCGACGAGCACGGCCAGAAGGTCGAGAAGTCGGCCCGGGCCGCGGGCAAGGACCCGCAGGCCTTCTGCGACGAGGTGGCCGGGAACTTCCGCGCCCTCGCCGACCTGCTCGGCTTTTCCAACGACGACTTCATCCGCACGACCGAGCCCCGACACATCGCCTCCAGCCAGGCGATCTGGCGGGCGCTGGTCGATGCCGGCGAGATCTATCTCGACAAGTATGCCGGCTGGTACTCGGTCCGCGACGAGGCCTTCTACGACGAGAGCGAGCTGGTGACCGACCCGGACGGGGCGCGTCGCGCGCCCAGCGGCGCGCCCGTCGAGTGGGTCGAGGAGCCCAGCTACTTCTTCCGCCTCTCGGCCTGGCGGGACCGCCTCCTGGACCATTACCGGGCGCATCCCGACTTCGTGCTGCCCGAGACCCGTTTCAACGAGGTCCTGAGCTTCGTCGAGGGCGGGCTCAAGGATCTCTCGGTGTCGCGCACGAGCTTCCGCTGGGGGGTGCCGGTGCCCGGGGACGGCGACCACATCATCTATGTGTGGCTCGACGCGCTGACCAACTACATCACGGCGGTCGGCTATCCCGACAAGACGTGCGCCAAGTTCCGCACCTACTGGCCGGCCGACCTGCATGTCGTCGGCAAGGACATCCTGCGCTTTCACGCCGTCTACTGGCCGGCCTTCCTGATGGCCGCCGGGCTCGAGCCGCCGCGGCGGATCTTCGCCCACGGCTGGTGGACCAACGAGGGCGAGAAGATATCGAAATCGCTCGGCAACATCATCGACCCGATCAAGCTGGTCGAGCGATACGGCCTTGATCAGGTCCGCTACTTCCTCATGCGCGAGGTGCCGTTCGGCAATGACGGCGATTTCTCGCACCGGGCCATGGTCCACAGGATCAACGGCGACCTTGCCAACGACTTCGGCAATCTCGCCCAGCGCGTCCTGAGCATGATCAACAGGAACTGCGAGGGAAGGGTGCCGCGGCCCGGAACCCTGACCGAGGACGACGAGGCGCTGCTGGCGGCGGCGCGCGGGGCGATCGAGGAGATGCGGGCGGAGCTCGCCGAGCAGGCCATCCACCGGGCGCTGGCGGCGCTGTGGCGGGTCGTCGGCGCCGCCAACCGCTATGTCGACGGGCAGGCCCCGTGGGCGCTGCGGACCTCGGATCCCGACCGCATGGCGACCGTGCTCTACGTCCTGGCCGAGACCGTCCGCCACCTCGCCATCCTCGCCCAGCCCGTGGTGCCCGGCGCGGCT
>JALUVI010000135.1 GCA_027020785.1 Planctomycetota bacterium
GACTTCCGAACCGAGATCGCCCCTGCGCGCACCTTCGTCCGTGCCGAGGAGATCGAGGCCCTGCGCGAGGCCGGGCTCGGCCGCGGCGCCGATGCCGACAACACCGTGGTCCTGGGCGGCGACGAGGAACCCGTGTTCCGCATCGACCGCGAGCCGACGCGTCACAAGCTGCTCGACCTGATCGGTGACCTCGGCCTGCTCGGCGCCGACCTCCAGGCCGAAGTGGTGGACCTGGGCGGAGGTCACGCCTTGAATCAGGAGGCGGTGCGCGCCCTGCGCCAACTCCTCGAGGAGCAGATGCTGGCGGAGGCGCCAGGCGACGGGACCTACGACATCCAGGCCGTTCTGCGCCTCCTCCCGCATCGCTATCCCTTCCTCATGGTGGACCGGGTGTTGTCGGTGGACGGCTGGCGCCGTGCCGTCGGCGTCAAGAACGTCACCATCAACGAACCCTATTTCCAGGGGCACTTCCCCGGCCGCCCACTGATGCCCGGAGTCATGCAGCTCGAGGCCCTGGCGCAGCTCTCCGGGTTCCTCCTGCAGCGCAAACTGGAGCACGCCGGCAAACTGGTGGTCCTGGCCTCCGTGGACAAGGTACGCTTCCGCGGTACCGTGGAGCCGGGCGACCAACTCCTCCTCGAGGTGGAGACCTTGCGCTTGAGCCAGAATCGGGGCCAGATCCGCGCCCAGGCTCGGGTCGGCTCCCGGGTCGTGAGCGAGGCGGTCCTGTCCTTCGCCATGGTGCCGCAGGAACAGCAGTCATGACCAACGTCCATCCCACGGCCTACGTCGCACCGGACGCCGAACTCGGCCCCGACGTCGTGGTCGGCCCGTTCTGCTACATCGGTGGGCGGGTTCGCGTGGGCGCCGGAACGCGTTTCGGCCCGCACGTCACCGTCCAGGGGCGGACCACCATCGGCGAGCGCAACCACTTCGTCGGTCAGAGCGCGATCGGCGGCCTGCCGCAGGACCTCAAGTACGCCGGGGAGGAGTCCGCTCTGGTCATCGGCGACGACAACGTGATCCGCGAGTTCGTGACCATCAACATCGGCACTGCCGCCGGAGGGTGGGTGACGAGCATCGGCAACCGGAACCTGATCATGGCCTGCGCCCACGTTGCGCACGACTGCATCATCGAGGACGACGTGGTCATCGCCAACAACGTGTTGCTGGCCGGACACGTCCGGATCGAGTCCTGTGTCGTCGTCAGCGGCGGGACCGCGGTCAACCACTTCGTGACCATCGGGACCCTGGCCATGGTGGGGGGCATGAGCCGGGTGGTCCGCGACTTGCCGCCGTTCATGATCGCCGAGGGCGCGCCTGCCAGGGCGCGGGGCGTCAACGTGGTCGGCTTGCGCCGCCGCGGCAAGTCCCCCGAAGCCGTCTCCCAGCTGCGCGACGCCTTCCGCCGCCTGATCGCCGACGAGACGCCGACGGCGCTGGCGATCCAGGAGATGGAGGCCCAGACCGACCTCCTGCCCGAGACCAAGCGGTTGATCTCCTTCCTGCGGGACATGGAGCGGGGCTACCAGGGCCGCTACCGCGAGGCCCTGCGCCGCTCCGAGAGCGACGTGCGCGCGTGAGCCGGGACTTCGAACCGTTGCGCGCCGCCGTCTTCGGCGTCGGTCACCTCGGGCGCCACCATGCCCGCATCCTGGCGGAATCGCCGGGGGTGGTCCTGGACGCGGTGGTGGATCCGGACGAGGAGCGCGGTCGCAGTCACGCCGAGCGGTGGGGATGCCGCTGGGCGCCGAGTCGGCACGCCCTCGAGAGCCTGCCGGACCTCGCCGTGGTCGCTGCGCCGACGGTGCGCCACGAGGAGATCGCGGTCCCGCTGCTGCGCGCCGGGGTCCCCTGTCTGGTCGAGAAACCGCTGGCTCCCGACGTCGCGGCCTGCGACCGCATCCTGGAGGCGGCGCGGGAGGGCGGCGCCGTCCTCGCCGTCGGTCACGTCGAGCGCTTCAACCCCGCGGTGGCCCGGGCCATGGAGCTGGGCATCCGGCCGCGTTTCCTCGAGGCCCACCGCCTGGCTCCGTTCCCCTTCCGTTCCACCGACGTCGGCGTGGTCCTGGACCTGATGATCCACGACCTCGACCTGGCCCTGGCCTGGACCGGCTCGGACGTCCGCAGCGTGGACGCAGTGGGCGGGGCGACCCTGTCCGAGACCGAGGACATCGCTTCGGTGCGGATCCG
>JALUVI010000136.1 GCA_027020785.1 Planctomycetota bacterium
CAGCAGGGTGAAGCCGGAGTCCCGGCGGGGGCGTCGGAAGAGGGGGAGTCGTCGGGTGTGGGCGTCCATGTCAGGAGAACGATTGGGTGAGTTGCAGGACCGGGATGAGGATGGCGAGGATGATGAAGCCGACCATCCCGGCGAGGAAGATGATCAGGATCGGCTCGATCAGCGAGGTGAAGCGCTGGGTCGCGAGCTCCACCTCTTCTTGGTAGGCGTCGGCGACCTGTTCCATCATTTCGTCGAGGTCGCCCGACTGCTCGCCGACGGCGATCATGTAGCCGAGCATCGGCGGGAACACCCCGGACTTCTTGATCGGGGTGGCGATGTCCTGGCCCTCCAGGATGCGTTCGCGGACTTCGTCCAAGGTCTGCTCGAGCAGCTTGTTGCCGAGCGTCTTGCGGTTGATCTCGAGGCAGCGCACCACGCTGACCCCGGAGCGCAGCAAGGTGGCGAAGGTCCGCGCGAAACGGGCGATGGCCTGTTTGCGCAGGAGGTCGCCGAAGATCGGGGCGTCGAGCAGCTTGCGGTCCACCCAGAGCCGCCCCTTGGCCGAGGAATAGACCAGGTTGAAGACCAGCATCAGGAAGATGAAGGCCAGGACCAGGGTCCACCAGTAACCGCGGAAGAAGTCGGACAGCCCGACCAGGATCTGGGTCGGCAGCGGCAGGGAGCGTCCCTGGCTCTCGAGCATGGTGCTGATCTTCGGCACCACGATGGTGATCAGGAACGCCACCACCAGGATGCCGACGGTCAGCATGACCAGGGGGTAGGTCAGCGCGGCGGCGACCTTGTTGCGCATCCGCGTCTGTTCCTGCATGAAGGCGGCGAGTCGGGTCAGGACCTCGTCCAGGTGGCCCGAGGCCTCGCCGGCCCGGACCATGGCGACGGCGAGCTCGTCGAAGTAGTCGGGATGCGCCGCCATGGCGTCGGCGGTCGGCGAACCCTGGGTGATGCGCTCGCGGAGGTCGCGCAGGAGCACGTTCATCCGCTTGTCGTCGGTCTGCTCGATGATGGCCCGCAGCGCCTCGGTGATGGGGATGCCGGCCCGCGTCAAGGTGGCGAGCTGCCGGATGAAGGCGCCGACCTGTTCGATGCGCTTGCGCGAGCGGGCCTGGCCGCTGCCGCGGCCCCGCGCCGCCTCGAGCTTGGCCTTGAGCCGTTCGAGCCGCTGGTCGCGCTTGGACGAGCGCGCCTTCTCGACGCGCACCTTGCGACCGGCCCGCACCTCGGCGACGCTGGTGACGAGGTTGCCGCTGCGTCGGCACTTGACCCGGGCGTCACGCGGCGAGTCGGCGTCGATCACCCCAGAGGCCTTGCGGCCCTTGGCGTCGAAGCCCTTCCACTCGTAGACCGGCATCGCGGCGCGACCCTAGACCAGGTCCAGTTGGGTGACGCGCATGACCTCCTCGGGGCTGGTCTGCCCCTCGAGCACCTTGAGGGCGCCGTCCTGACGCAGGGTGCGCATGCCCTCCTCCAGGGCGGCGCGCTTGAGCTTCGCGGCGCTGTTCTCCTTCATCAGGAGTTCGCGGAGCCCCTCGGACATCGGCAGCATCTCGTAGATCGCGGTGCGGCCCTGGTAGCCGGAGTGGAAGCACTCCTCGCAGCCGGGCGAGACCGCGACCTTGCCGTCGGGCAGGTCGCCGAGGTCCACGCCGATGGAGCGCAGCGCCGCGCGCTGCTGGTCGTCGGGGACGACCCAGGTCCGACACACCGGGCACAGGGTGCGCACCAGGCGCTGGGCGATGACCAGGACCAGCGAGCTGCTGACCAGGTACGGCTCCAGGCCGAGGTCGATGAGGCGGGTGATGGTGCTCGGCGCGTCGTTGGTGTGGACGGTGGAGAACACGAGGTGGCCGGTGATCGCGGCGCGGATCGCGATCTCGGCGGTCTCCAGGTCGCGGATCTCGCCCACCATCATCACGTCGGGGTCCTGGCGCAGGAAGGAGCGCAGGCCGTTGGCGAAGGTCAGCCCTTTCTTGGTGTTGACCTGGACCTGGCTGATGCCGTCGAGCTGGTACTCCACCGGGTCCTCGATGGTGAGGATGTTCTTGTCGCCGGTGCTGATCCTGCTCAGCGAGGCGTAGAGCGTGGTGGTCTTGCCCGAACCGGTCGGACCGGTGACCAGGATGATGCCGTGGGGGAAGCTGATGAAGTGCTCGAGCACCTTGCGATGGTGCTCGTCGAGTCCGATCTCGGCGAGGTCGTAGGTCCGCGCGCTCTTGTCGAGGAGGCGCAGCACGCAGCGTTCCCCTTCGGTGGTCGGGACCACCGAGATGCGCACGTCCACCTCACCGTCGCCGATGCGGATGCTGGCGCGTCCGTCCTGGGGCAGTCGTCGCTCGGCGATGTCCATCTTGCCCATGACCTTGATGCGGGAGGTCACGGCCTCCTGCGCGGTCTTGGGGATGGTGTCCATGTCGTAGAGGATGCCGTCGATGCGGAAGCGCACCTGCATCCGGTCCTGGTAGGGCTGGAAGTGGACGTCGCTGGCCCGCAGCTTCAGCGCCTGGAACAGCACCGAGTTGACCAGCTTGATGATCGGCGCCTTGTTGGCGACGTCGAGCAGGTCCTCGGACTCCTCGATCTCGGCGGCCAGCCCCGCGATGTCGGCGCCCTCCAGGTCCTCGATGGCCTCGTCCACCCCCTCGGCGCGGTGCCGGTAGGCGCGGTTGACCAGCTCGGTGACCTCCGCGCGCGGCGCCAGGACGAAGCGCACCGGGCACGGCAGCATCCCGGCGAGGTCGTCCTGGGGATGGACGTCCAACGGATGGGCCGTCGCCACCAGCAGCTCGCCGTCCTCGACGCCGATCGCGACCATGTCGTGGGCGCGGGCGAAGGCCATCGGCACGTGGTCCACGAACAGGCGGGGCACCTGGACCTGCTCGAACTTCTCGACGAAGGGCAGGTCCAGTTCGGCGCCGAAGCAGCGTAGCACCGCGTCCTCGTCGAGGCCGCGGTTCAGGAGCACCCGGTCGAAGGTCTGTCCGGTGGCGGCGGCCTGGTCGCGCAGCTTGCGCAGCTCGGGCGTGCGCATCCCGGTCTCGCGCTCCAGGCGCGCGATCAGGTCCAGGGCGTCGTCCGTGGTGGGGTCGGGGTTCATCCGTCCTCGCGGAAGGGCGCGGCGCGGTCGAGGCCGACCTCGTCCGGCGGCACCTCGCCGCCGTTCGGCTCGTAGGCCGGAGCGGCGAAGCCTCCAAGGTCCAAGGTCGCACCGTCGCCGCCGCGGCCGTCTCCGTTCACGTCCTCCTCCAGGATGAGGTCGGGCCGCTCCATCTGGAAGTCGGGGTCGATGACGTGGACCCGCTCCAGCCCGATGGTGCTCGCGGCGTGGGCCTTGCCGCGGTCGGAGACGTCGGCCAGTTCGTCGAAGTCCTCGATGATGCGCGGCGTGCAGAAGAAGAACAGGGTGGTCTTGACGTTCTGCTTCGAGGTGCTGCCGAACAACGGTCCGAGGATGGGGATGTCGGACAGGAAGGGGATACCGCGTTCGGATTCGAGCTGGTCGTCCCGGATGATGCCGCCGAGCCACATCGTGGCGCCGTCGGGCAGGGTCACCGTGGTCTCGATGGTCCGGCTGGTGCTCGGCGGAGGGCCGCCGTTCTGTCCGTCGCCGCGGAACGAACTGACCTCCAGGCTGATGTAGAGCCGCAGGTACTTCTGCGCCGAGATGCTGGGCGTGATGGACAGCGTGATGCCGGCTTCGGCGAACTCGAAGTTGGTGCTGACCGCAGCTTGGACTGCGTTGCTGGTCTGGTAGGGGACTTCGTCCTTGCTCTCGATCTTGGCCCGCTTGTTGTTCGAGACCAATACCGACGGAACCGACAGCACGTTGGCGTTGGACGAGTTCTGGGCCGCCTGCACGATGAAGGGGATGCCCAGGTCCTCGCCGTCGAAGATGCCGTAGGTCAGCCCTGCGGCGGTCGGGCTCGGCAGCCGCGCGTCGCCGATGTTCTCGGCGGTGGTGATGCCCACCGAGGTGAACACGAAACCCTTCTGGGTGTCGCCCACCGGCGTCTCGACCTTGGCGTATTCGAACCCGATGTCGCGCTGGAAGTCCTCGCTGATCTCGATCAAGGCGGTCTCGAGCAGCACCTGCGGCTGTCGCTGGTCGAGCCGGTCCAGCAGTTCGCGGATCTCGTTCCACTTGCTGCGGGTGGCCATGACCAGCACCGAGTTGGTCGCCGCGTCCATCTGGATCACCACCTTCTGGTCGGAGAGCCCGCGCGACTCCTGGCCTCCGGGGCGGTCCTGGCGGGCCTGACGCACCGCTTCGTCCGAACTCTCGATGAAGTCGGTCAGGGACTCCTCGATCTCCGAGGCGGCGAGGTACTGCAGCGTATAGACGTGATAGGTGGACTGTTGGAGCTCGACGCGCGAATCGAGCTGCGCCACCAGGTCGAGGATCTTCTCGATGTTCTCGTCGGTGCCGGTGATGATCAGCGAGTTGTCCGGTTCGTAGGCGACGATGGTGGTCTTGGGTTCGTTCTGGGCCAACGGCGCCTGGCCGCCGCGGCGGTTGCCGGTGGTCTGCGGGACGGTCAGCTCCTCGATCAGGTCCTGCAGCACCTGGGCCATCTCCTTGGCGTCCTGCTCGCGCAGGGGGACCTTGCGGTAGTGGACCTCGACCTCCTCCGGCTCGACGTCGATGCGCCGGATCATCCGCACCGCCGCGGCGACGAAGGGGCCGTAGCCCTGGACCAGCAGCGCCCGTTCCTCCTGCAGCGGCATGAACGCCGAGGTGTCGCCGGCCTGCGACGACAGCGCCGTCCGCAGGTTGGTGGCGAGGTCCTGCGCATTGGCGTACTGCAGCGGCACCACCGTGTAGATGTAGGTGCCCGGGTGGTCGGCGAAATCGGGCACGTTCTCGACCTCGACGAAGGGCGCGTTGGCCTTGATCAGGGCGTTGTTCGAGGTCAGCTGCTCGGTGATGACGACCACGGCCAGTTCGCCCGAACCTTGCTGGATGCAGACGAACCCGTTGATCTTCATCATGATCTGGAAGAACGAGTAGAAGTCGTCCAGACGGATCCGCTTCGGTCCGTAGAGCAGCAGCTTGCGCTGGTCGAGCTTGGTCCGGATGGTGGTCCCCGTGGACTCGTCCAGGGTGAAGTTGCGCCCGGTCACCACCTGGGCCACCTTGATGAACTGCCGCAGCGAGAGCCCCTTCTCGTCCTGTTCGGAGAGGTTCAGGGTGATGTACTCGCCGGATCGTTCGACGATCCCCTCCGGGATCTCGACGTCGCCGAGCGGCTCCTGCTGGGGCGGCGCGGCAGGGGAGGCGAGGAGGACGAGGAGGAGGCTGGCGGTGGTCGGGAGCATGCGCTCGGTCTCCGGGGGCGCGTGGGCCCCGAGCTTCGGACCCGGGCAAGTCTAGTGCCCTGGGCCGACCGGGACCACACGTTGGGACGGGTCCGGGTCGGCCTTCCTTCCCCGGGCTTCGCGCCGCCCGGGTTCCGCTCGACGGGGCGCTGCGGGTATCCTGCGCGCCCGCCCATGACCTTCGCCGACCTCCTCCGGCCCGAGGCCGTCCTCCTGTCCCCCCCCGCGGCGGACAAGTGGGAGCTCCTCGAGCGCCTCGCCGACGCCATGGTCGCCTCGGGGGCGCTGCCGGCCGATCGCCGCGACGAGGCGGCGCGCGCCCTGGAGGAGCGCGAGCGCTGCTCCAGCACCGGCATGGAGCGCGGCATCGCGGTGCCGCACGCCTCGCTCGACGGGCTCGCGGACCTCGCGGTCGCGGTCGCACTGCTGCCGGGGGGCCTCGACTTCGCGTGCCAGGACCGCGCTCCGGCGCGCGTCGTGGTCGCATTGCTGGTTCCGCGCGACCAGAAGCTGCGCCACCTCCAGACCCTCACCGAGGTCGCGCGCTCCCTCTCCGACGCCGCTTTCCAGGAGCGGCTGCTCGGGTGCGGCAGCGCCGATCAAGTGGTCGCGCTGTGGCGCGGCCTCTGACCGGTGGCGTCCTCCCAGGAAGACCACGCCGCGACGCGTTGCCGCGCCGCCTCGGCGAGTCGTTCGCGCACCGCGCGATAGGTCTCGAGGTCGCCGCCGAAGGGGTCCGGCACGTCGTGCCCCTCGGGGTCGAAGGGGGCCGCGCGATGCCCCAGCCCCTCGACCACCACCCCGTGGTGGCCGCCCATGACCAGGACTTCGTCCCAGGGGCCGTCGGCGAGGGCGCGCGCCAGGGGGCGGGTGCGGTGGTCCTCGAGGTCCAGCCCGACCTCGGCGGCGGCGCGGCGGCTGCCCTCGCTGGCGGGCGCGCCGGGCGCCGCGGCGGTCCCGGCCGATTCGACCACCCAGCCGAGCGCGGGGAGGTCCGAAGCGGCGACGCCCCACGCGGCGGCCAGCTCCTGGCGCAGGAGCGCAGCGGCGAGCGGCGAGCGGCAGCTGTTGCCGGTGCAGACCACGAGGACGCGGCGTCCGGGGCGCAACGCCTCCGCCGCGGCCTCGCCCCGCAACAGCCGGGGCAGGGGCGAGAAGGCGACCACCCGTGACGGCTGCGGCGGCTGCGACGGTTCACGGCCGCCGGGTTCGCCTGGCGGGGGCGCTGCCGTCGCCACCCCCCGGGCGGCCAGCCAGGCCGCCAGCTCGGCGCCGGCGAGGGGCGGCTCTCCGTGCTCGTTGACGCTGGTCGCGAACAGCGCCGCGGCGCCGGCGAAGCGCGGGGCGGCGCGGGCCACGGCCGCGAACGTCGGGTGGTCCGGCACCCGCAGGCCGACCGTCGGCCACGGCCAGTCCGGCGCCTCCGGGCCGCCCGGCGGCGGGGCGAGCCGGGTCGGCAGGACCACGGTCCATGGTCCCGGCAGGTGGGCCGCGAGCCAATCCGGGAGCCCCGGGGCCAGCCGCGGCAGGGCCCGCGCCAGGTCGTCCAGACCGGCGAAGTGGAGGGCGTAGGGGCGGTCCTCGGGCGCTCCCTTGAGCGTCGACAGCCGGCGCGCCGCCGCCGCCGGGCCGCCGACCGCGGGGGCGGCGGCCAGGCCCCAGACGGTCTCGGTCGGCACGGCCACCACCTCGCCCGCGGCCAGACGCCGGGCGAGCGCCGCGGTGTCCGGCGCCGGCGGGGGGGACGGTTCCTCTCCCATCGCGGGGAAGGATAGCGGCCGGTATCCTCGGCGGACCCGGCGGCGGCCCCCGCCGCCGCGCCCGCCGATGCCCCCGCCGGACTCCCCGCCCGAGGACCGCGACCCGGAGACCCTCTCCCGTCTCGCCGGCGGCCTGGCCCACGAGCTGAAGAACCCGCTCGGCACCCTGGGGCTGCACCTGTCGCTGCTCGAGGAGGACTGGCGCGACGACGACTCGCCGCGCGCCCGGCGCAGTCTCAAGACGCTCGAGAACCTGCGCCGGCAGGTCGCAGCGATGAACGCCGTCCTCGACGACTTCCTGCGCTATGCGCGCACCGACGTGCTGCATCGCGAGCCGGTCGAGCTGGGATCACTGGTCGAGGACGTGGCCCTGTTCGTGCGCCCCGAACTCGAGGCCCGCGGCATCCAGCTGCAGGTCCTGCTCGAGCCCGGGTTGCCGCCGGTCGAGGCCGACCCGACCCGGCTGCGCCAGGCCCTGCTCAACCTCGTCATCAACGCGCGCCAGGCGATGGAGGAGCGCGGTCACGGTCGGGTCACCCTGATCACGCGGCGCGAGGGCGACCACGCCGTCCTGGAGGTGGTGGACGACGGCCCGGGGATGGACGCGGATACCCTGGAGCGCAGCCTCGAACCGTACTACAGCACCAAGGCGCGGGGGACGGGGCTCGGCCTGCCGACGGTGCGTCGCATCCTCGAGGCCCACGGCGGCGCCCTCGAGCTCCAGAGCGAGCCGGGGCGCGGCACCCGCGCCGTCCTGCGCCTGCCCCTCGTTCCGTCTTCCCCGGCCCCGTCCCGATGACCGACTCCACCACCCCGGCCCGCATCCTCGTCGTCGAGGACGACCCGGCGCACGCCGAGGTGGTGCAGCACGCCCTGGAACGCGAGGGCCTCGAGGTCGAGGTCGCCCACAGCGCCGAGGCCGCCCTGGACCGTCTCGGCGCGCGCAGCTTCGACCTGGTGCTCGCCGACGTCCGTCTCGGCGCGCGCAGCGGCCTCGAGCTGATGCGCGAGGTCCACGCCAAGGACCCCGACCTCGCCGTGGTCCTGATGACCGGACACGGCACGGTCGAGAACGCGGTCCAGGCGCTGCGCGACGGCGCCGCCGACTACCTGGTCAAGCCGATCCACCTGGAGGAGCTGCGCACGCGGGTGGCCCGCGCGCTCGAGAAGCGGCGGCTCCACGGCGAGGTCCACCACCTGCGGGCGCAGCTGGAGCAGCGCTCCGGGCTGGCCGGCATCGTCGGCGCCTCGCCCGCGATGCAGCAGGTCTTCGACCTGGTGCGTCAGGCCGCGCCGACCGAGGCCACGGTGCTGGTGCTCGGCGAGTCGGGCACCGGCAAGGAGCTCGTCGCACGGGCGCTGCACGGTCTGTCGCGCCGCGCCGACAAGCGCTTCGTCGCCATCAACTGCGCGGCGATGACCGAGACCCTCATCGAGAGCGAGCTCTTCGGCCACGCCAAGGGGGCGTTCACCGGCGCCCACGAAGCCCGCGACGGCAAGTTCGCCTACGCCGACGGCGGCACCCTGTTCCTGGACGAGATCGGCGACATGCCGCTCGCCACCCAGGCCAAGCTGCTGCGCGTGCTGGAGGACCGCGAGGTGGTCCCGGTCGGCGCCAACACGCCGCGTCCGGTGGACGTCCGCATCCTCGCCGCCACCAACCAGGACCTGCAGCAGCGGGTCCGTGACGGGAAGTTCCGCGAGGACCTCTTCTATCGGCTCGCGGTGCTGACCATCGAGCTGCCGCCGCTGCGCGAGCGCTTGGAGGACCTGCCGCTCCTGGTGGACCACTTCCGCATCGCCTTCTCGGAGCAGCACGGCAAGGTCGTGGCCTCGGTGGACCCCGAGGTCCTGCGCAAGCTGGTGTCGTGGCGCTGGCCGGGCAACGTCCGCGAGTTGCGCAACGTGGTCGAGACCATGGTGGTGCTGGACCGCGACGGTCGGCTCGGGGTGGACGACCTGCCGCTGCACCTGCGCGACCTCGAGCCCGGCGAGCTGCCGCCGCTGGCCCTGCTGCCGCCCGGCGAGTCGGCCGCGGAGTCCGGGGAGTCCGGGGGGGCCGCCGCCTCGGACACCGCGGGGGCCGAGACGGAGGGCGACGCCGAGCGGGACGGCGAAGGTCGGGCCGAGGCGGACGGCGCCGAGCGCTCGGCCGACGGTGCGGGCGGCTACCGGCTCCTCGGCAAGACCCTCGAGGAGGTCGAGCGCGACCTCATCGCCGTGACCCTGGAGGCCGTCGGCGGCAACCGGCGCGAGGCGGCCCGCCGTCTCGGCATGGGCGAGCGCACCCTCTACCGCAAGATCAAGGAGTACGGCCTCCCCTGACGGTCCGTGGGGGCCCGACACGGGGCGGGTCCGCCGATGCGCCCTGCCAGATTGGCGGCCCCGGGGCGGCACGCCAGTTGCCGGAGGAGGGCGTCATGAGCAGCAAGATCATCGGCATCGACCTCGGCACCACCAACAGCGTGGTCGCCGTCCTCGAGGGTGGGGAGCCCAAGGTCATCCCCAACAAGGAGGGCGGGCGACTGACGCCGTCGGTGGTCGCCTTCCAGGACAACGGGCAGCGCCTCGTCGGCGGTCCGGCCAAACGCCAGGCGGTCACCAACCCCGAGCGCACGATCTTCTCGATCAAGCGCTTCATGGGCCGTCGGGTCGAGGAGGTCCGCGACGAGATCGCGCGGGTTCCCTACGAGATCGTCGGCCAGCCCGAGGAGCCGGTGAAGATCCGGATCGGCGAGAAGATGTACACGCCGCCCGAGATCAGCGCCGCCATCCTGTCCTACCTGAAGGAGTGCGCCGAGGACTACCTGGGTCACCCCGTGACCGAGGCCGTCGTCACCGTGCCCGCCTACTTCAACGACGCCCAGCGGCAGGCCACCAAGGACG
>JALUVI010000137.1 GCA_027020785.1 Planctomycetota bacterium
GTGCGGGCTGTTGGCAATACCGTCGCCCGGTGCCGCCGACGCCGCCCCGGCGAGGGCGAAGCTCGCGGCCGCTGCCAGCGGGATTAACCATTTGATACGCATATCGTTCCCTCCATCCGTCCAAATTGCCCAAAGGATCTTGCATACAATATACATACTTCAGGCTAGATTCTTAAGCCCTTTCCGCCCCTTGCGACGATATGTCGCAGGTCGCGCATCGGTGCGAATCGCTCCCGTCCCGGTCCCTCGACGTCTTATGATCGCCGAAAAAAACGATTGTGGAGAAGGAACTTAGTGGGTCACGCGCGACTTCGGGGGACCCCCCGGCCGGCTCGACCGGCGGCGCCGTCCCGTCGCGGCGGCGCGCTTGACGGACGCCCGACACGAGCCGGATTCGGGCCGATTCGGTTAACCAAGAGACCACGAAGTCGCCCGTCGCGGCCGCCCGCGCCGCGCGGTGCGTATGGGTTAACGAAGCCGGCCGGATTTCACCGGGCGATATCCATCGCCGGGTCGCGCTTGACCGCGCCCCGGCCGGGCGGCACCCTGGCGCGGCCGCCGGCGAGAGGCCGGCGGCGAGGCATGGAGGGCCCGGCCGCTTGACCCGCGACCCGAAAGACGAAGACTCCCGCCCCTCGCGCAAGGCGCGGGCGCGGGCCGTCCGCCGCGGACGGCTCGCGGCGGCGCTCAGGGCCAACCTCCGGCGGCGCAAGGGCCAGGTCCGGGCCCGCGCCGCCCACTCCCCGGCCGATGGCGCCGGGCGGGGGGGCGGCGACGGCCGCCCGGATTCGGCGAACTAGTCGGGGAAGCGGATGGATCGCATACGAATCCGCGGCGGGCGGCCGCTCAAGGGAACGATTCCCATCGGCGGGGCCAAGAACGCGGCCCTCCCCCTGATGACGGCGAGCCTCCTCACCGAGGGGACGCTGACGC
The DNA here is from genome assembly GCA_027020785.1 of Planctomycetota bacterium. Lineage (GTDB taxonomy): Bacteria > Planctomycetota > UBA1135 > UBA1135 > UBA1135 > JALUVI01. The sequence continues at coordinate 934 of JALUVI010000137.1, forward strand.
TCTCTAACCTCCCCCACCTCGCCGACATCGCGACGCTCCTCCATCTCCTCCAGCGTCACGGCGTGACGGTCAGCATGAACGGGGCCGACGGGAACGAGGGCCATGCGGGCCGGGTGCTGTCCCTCACGGCCGGCGAGATCGCCAGCACCGAGGCGCCCTACGACGTGGTCCGCAAGATGCGCGCCTCGGTTCTCGTGCTGGGACCGCTCCTCGCTCGTTGCGGCCGGGCCCGGGTGTCGCTGCCCGGCGGCTGCGCCATCGGGCCGCGGCCCGTCGATCTCCATCTCAAGGGGCTGGCGGCGCTCGGCGCCGAGATCGACCTGCGGGACGGCTATATCCACGCCGCGGCGCCGCGCGGCCTCGCCGGGGCGACGGTGCGCTTTCCCACCGTCTCGGTAGGGGCGACCGAGAACCTGCTCATGGCCGCGACGCTGGCGCGCGGCGAGACGGTGCTCGAGAACGCGGCCCGCGAGCCCGAGGTCTCCGATCTCGCGCGCTGCCTCGTCGCCATGGGCGCCGAGATCGAGGGTATCGGCACCGACCGCCTGCGGGTGCGGGGCGTCCGGGCGCTCCGGGGCACCGACTACCGGGTTCTGCCCGACCGGATCGAGACCGGCACCTACGCGGTGGCCGCGGCGATCACCGGCGGCGACCTCGTGCTGACCGGGATCGACGGGACCCTGATGGGCGCCGTGTTCGAGGCCCTTGCCGAGGCCGGCGTGACGGTCGAGCAGCCCGGCGGGGAGGAAGGCGAGGCGGTGCGCGTGGCGGCTGGCGGCAGGGTCCGGGGCGTCGACCTCGTGACCCGGCCGTTTCCCGGCTTTCCCACCGACATGCAGGCCCAGATGATGGCGCTCATGGCCACCGCCGAGGGGACGTCGACCATCGTCGAGACGATCTTCGAGAACCGCCTGATGCACGTTCCCGAGCTGCTCCGCATGGGGGCGGACATCACCGTTCGGGGCGGGACCGCGATCGTCCGGGGGGTGCCCGCGCTCAAGGGGGCGCCGGTGATGGCCACCGACCTGCGCGCCTCGGTGTCGCTCGTGCTGGCCGGGCTCGCGGCCGAGGGAGACACCGAGGTGAGCCGCGTATATCATCTCGACCGCGGTTACGAACGCCTCGAGGAGAAGCTGGCCGCGTGTGGCGCCGACATCGAACGGATCGAGGGATGACGACGTCCGACGAACGCCGGACGGCGATGGGGGAGGCGCGGCTCCGCCTTCGGGCCGAAGACGCCGACGATCT
>JALUVI010000138.1 GCA_027020785.1 Planctomycetota bacterium
CCTGACCAACCGCTCCAAGGGGGTGACGCCGGGGATGGCCGTGGGGGCGGCGCGGCGGATGGCCGGCATCCCGGAGTTGCTGCGTTGGAGGTGGCCGAAACTCACTCCGCCGGCCTTCCTCGTGCCGGCCTGACGGACCGAGCTGGGCCAGTTTCCGGACGGGGTGGGGGGGCGCCTACCCGCTCGGGTTCCACCCGCTGCGGGCACACGTCAGAGAGGACGCATGCGTTGCACCATGCCCGTCGCGCGGTGCACACTCGGCGGCCGTGCCAGATCCAAGCATTGGGAACGAAGATCCATTCGCTCCTGGGGAACACCTTCATCAGATCGCGCTCGACCTTGACCGCATCCCACTCACGGGTGAAGCCCATACGCCTTGCGATACGGCCGACGTGCGTGTCCACCACGAACCCGGCAGCGATTCCGAAGGCGTTCCCCAGGACGACGTTCGCGGTCTTGCGGGCCACGCCCGGCAGGGTGATCAAGGCGTCCATGTCGCGGGGCACTTCGCCGTCGAAGCGCTCCACGATGGCTTGGGCGGTCGCGCGGATGTTCCTTGCCTTGTTGCGGTAGAAGCCGGTCGGTTTGACGATCGCTTCCAGGTCGGATAGGGGGGCGCTCGCCAGTGATTCCGGATCCGGATAACGTTGGAACAGGACCTCGGCCACCTCGTTGACCTTCTCGTCGGTCGCCTGGGCCGAGAGGATGGTCGCGATCAGGAGTTGGAACGGGGAATCATGGACCAGAGCCGGCCTGGCATCCGGGTACGCCCGGTGCAGTCGGCGGGCCACTTCTCGGGCCCTCCGGCGCCGTTGCTCGAGTGTCTCCCGGGCCGGGATGGCCGGATTGCGGGGGCGAGGGATGGTCTTCTCGTGGGCCATGCGGAGCATCCTAGGCCCGTCGCACCGGGGCTCATCAGGACATCGCTGATCGGAGGCCGGGATCGCTCCAGCAATTCCTCCGGAAAACCTGTCAAATCCGTGCAGGAAGAGGACGATGGGAACAGTGCTGCGCATGGGTTTTTCCAGGCCGTTGGCACGCAGGGGATGGCGTCCTTCGGCTCGAGTAGCAAGGGGAAAGGAAACCAGCGGTCTTCGGGCCGCTGGTTTTTTGCATGGACTGCGGGGCTCCCGCCCGTTTTTCCGCTTTCTTCCTCGGTGGCGAAGGCTCCGGGCCGGAAGCGGCCTCCCTCGCCGCCTCGTGGTAGACTCATCGGACCATGATCCTCCTCGCTTCCACCCTTGCCTGCGCGCTGCTCGCGTCCCCCCAGCGCCCGCTCGACCTCGAGCCGATCGCCACCGGGCTCAACGCCCCGTTGTGGGTGGATCACGCACCGGGGGACGACGCTTCCCGCGTCTTCGTCGTCACCCAGTACGGCAAGATCCGCATCGTGAAGGACGACGTCCTCCTGCCCGGAGCCTTCCTCGACATCAGCGCGAAGGTCAACTTCAGCGGCGAGATGGGCCTCCTCGGGCTGGCCTTCCACCCGAATTACGAGCAGAACGGCTTCTTCTACGTCAACTACTCGAATGCGTCGGGCGATACCGTCATCGAACGCTACCAGGTCAGCGCCACCGATCCCGATCTCGCCGATCCGAACAGCGGGTTCGTGATCCTGACCATTGCACAGCCCTACGGCAACCACAACGGTGGCTGGACGGAGTTCGGCCCCGACGGCTACCTCTACGTCGGAATGGGTGACGGCGGTTCTGCTGGCGACCCGGGCAACCGTGCACAGAACGGCAACGAACTCCTCGGCAAGATGTTGCGCATCGACGTGGACAACCCGAGCCCGGGGCTCAACTACGGCATTCCTCCGAGCAACCCGTTCGTCGGCGACCCGAACGTCCGCGACGAGATCTGGGCCTTCGGCCTGCGCAACCCCTGGCGTTGCGACTTCGACGACGCCACCGGCGACCTCTGGATCGCCGACGTCGGCCAGAACAAGTGGGAGGAGATCGACTTCGAGCCCGCGGGGCAGGGCGGTCGGAACTACGGCTGGCGCATCATGGAGGGCAACAACTGCTACAACCCGCCCTCGGGGTGCAACCAAGCCGGCCTCGAGTTGCCGATCTACGAATACGGCCACACGTTCCAACCCTACCGATGCTCCATCACCGGCGGTGTCGTCTATCGCGGCCGGTCCATGGCCACGATGCAGGGACGCTACTTCTTCTCCGACTACTGCAGCAACGAGACCTGGTCGTTCCGCTACCGGAACGGGCAGGTCGTCGACTTCGCCGACCACAGCGGCGAGCTCTCCTCCCTCTCCGGCGTCGTCAGCTTCGGCGAGGACGCCGACGGCGAGATGTACGTCTGCTCCGCTGGCAATGGCACGGTCTACCGCGTCGTCCCCGCCGGCCTTCGCCTGACCGTGCCTCACCTCCAGGCCGGTCTGCCCGCCTCGCTGGACGTCGCCGGCGGCAGCCCGAACGCCCCCGTCGCCCTCGCCTTCAGCCTCTCCGGCTTGGGGAGCACCCCGATCCCGCCGGCCGGCGTCACCCTCGACCTCGACGCCGCGACGGCGGGGGGGATCGCGACCACCGACGGCGCGGGAGCCGCCTCCTTCGGCGGCACTCCGCCCCTGGCCCTGCAGGGGAGGACCATCTGGTTCCAGGCGTTCCAGGCCGGCTCCGTCTCCAACGTGGTCGTCGAGGTCGTGGACTGACCCCCTCTTGCGCAGGCGGTCGGTCGGTGTGAAGATGTGTCAGCATCCTCAGGCCGATGGGAGTGCCGTCATGCCCCCCAAACATCCCCTTGCCCGCATCCTCGTCGTCGACGACGAAGAGCAGATTCGCGACCTGCTGTGCCGCCACCTCCTCGAGGAGGGCTATGCCGTCGCCGAGGCGGCGGACGGCCTCGCCGCCCTCGAGATCCTCCGCTCCGAGGGGGCCGACCTCGTCATCCTCGACCTGGTGATGCCGGAATGCGAGGGCACTGAAGCCGTGGTCCAGCTCCGCCGCGAGTTCCCTGACCTACCGATCCTCGCCATCTCCGGCGTCGTCGGCGCCGACTTCTACCTCCAGGCAGCGAAGATGCTCGGCGCCCACGAGACCCTGCGCAAGCCCTTCGAGAAGGACGAGTTGATCGCCAAGGTCGGCAAGATGCTCCAGGTCTGACCCAGTGACGGTTGCGAGCAACCCTCAGGGGGCCTGGCGGGGGCAGACCCTCCAGGCCGTGATCGGCCTGGCCCTCCTGGTCGTCACCGGAATCGGGCTCGCCCACCCCGTCGCCCTGCGCCGCGGTTGGCTGCGGGTCACCGACTACCGCGCCGTCGCCCCCGATGTGGTCGTGCCGCGCGACCTCTCCTCCTCGGCCGCCGTCCACCTCCAGGGCCTCCTGGACGCGGCGCGCCAGCGCGCCGAGGCCTGGTGGGGCCGCCTCGAGGCGCGACCGACCGTCTGGTACGCCGACACCACGGAGCGCAAGCGCGCCCTGGGCTTCCCGAACCCCTACGTCTCGGTCCCGCCCGAGGACCGCGGCGGCGTCCTCTTCGTCGGGCCCAAGGGGGGGGAGGTGGACCTCCTCGCCCACGGCCTCGGCCACGCCGAGATGCTGGCGCGCTTCGGGGCGCTCTGGCGGCGCCTGCCGGCCTGGTTCGACGAGGGCGTCGCTGCCCAGGTCGACCATCGTCCCTTCCTCGTGGCAGCCCCTCCGCCGTCGCGCCCGCCGCGCGTGGAGGACCTCCGCGCGCTCGCGACTCGAGCCGCTTTCCGTGGCCCAGAGGGCGAGGCCGCCTTGACCGAGGCGCGTGCCGCGGTCTCGGCCTGGCTCGCCGCGGCGGGCGGGCCGGCCGCCGTGGAGCGGCTGCGGCGGGCGATGGAGGACGGGGCCTCCTTCGAAGCCGCCTGGAACGGCCTCGCCTCCGCCGCCGACGCTCGGCGTTGAGTCAGCGCGGCGGTCCCAGCTCGACGCTCTTGGCCACGCCGAAGCCGCCGATGGAGCAGCCGAGGTCCTCGAGCCAGTGCACGGTGCGCGACGAGCACTGGTTGCCGAGTGAATACGACTCCGCAGAGGGAGCCATCCACAACCGATTGCGCGGGTTCAGCACGGGGGCGACGCCGCTGGCGCGGAACTCGGCCTCCAGGCGGTTACGCAGGGCCTCGACCCGGGCGCGTTCGGCGAGGAAGGGGTGGAGTTCGGCCCCGCGCTCCCGGAGCACCGGGTCCTGCTGTGGCGGCCCCGCGAACTCGCGTCGGCCGAGCGCGCCCTGCGACGGCACCGCCAGCGTCAGGAGTCCCCAAGCCAGCGAGTCGCGCCCGTTGGCGTACCACTCCCAGTCGCCGAACGCATACTCGATCCAGCGTCCCGGCTCTGGCGCAGGCAGGACGACGCCGGTGTGGTCGCCCTGCCTCAACAGGTACACCTCGACCGGGTCCTGCGGGGCTGCGGGCGGGTACGCCGGCAGCACGCAGGCAGCCGGTGCGAGAGCGACCAGGGCCGCCCCTAGGACTCGACGAGCTCGGCCCCGAAGCCGAGGTCGCGGATCGCGGCCAGGGTGGCCTCCGGGTCCCAGTCCTCGGTCACGGTGAGGGTGAGACGCTGGTTCTCGAAATCCAGTTCGTAGGACTCTACCCACGGTAGAGCGGCGACCGCCTTGGTGACGCGGCCGCCTCACTTGACCGCTCAGCTCATGCCGGTGACCGCGAGGACCACCTGCTGGCGCAGCGGGGCCGGCTCGGCTGCCGTGCTCGGGGCCACCGGCGAGGCCTCTTCGGGGGCCGGCGACTGGAGCGCGGTCGGCGGCGCGGCATCACCGGACTCGGAGCCGCTGCAGGCCAGGCAGACGAACAACGGTAGGACCGGGAGGACGGGTCGGGAACGCATGCCCTAGCATAATCGAAGGGGACCACCCCTCGTCGCCCGATGCCCAGCGAATCCGCCCGCCACTGGACCCTCGACCCCGAGGTCGTCTTCCTGAACCACGGCTCCTACGGGGCCGTCCCCCGAGTCGTCCAGGAGCTGCAGCAGGAGCTGCAACGCGAGCTGGAGCGTGAGCCGGTCCGTTTCATGCGGGGCCGCAACCGCCGCATCGACCGCAGCCGCAATGCCGTCGCGGCGTTCCTCGGCGCCGACCCCGCCGACGTCGCCCTGGTCACCAACGCCACGCACGGGGTCAATGCGGTGCTGCGCTCGCAGGCGTTCCGCCCCGGCGACCAGCTCCTGGTCACCGACCACGAGTACCACGCCTGCCGCAATGCGCTCGACTACGTGGCCCGTCGCGATGGGGCCGAGGTCGTGGTCGCGAAGATTCCGTTCCCGCTGCGCGACCCGGAAGAGGTCGTCGCGGCACTGGTCGAGAAGGTCACCCCGCGCACCGTGTTCTGCCTGGTGGACCAGATCACGAGTCCGACCGCCCTGGTGCTGCCCGTCGCGCGCATCCTGGAAGAGCTCCAGCCCCGCGGCATCCGGGTCCTGGTGGACGGCGCCCACGCTCCGGGGCAGGTCGCCGTCCGGCTCGGTGAGCTCCAGCCGGACTACTGGACCGGCAACTTCCACAAGTGGCCGTGCGCGCCGCTCGGAAGCGCCGCCTTGTGGGTCCATCCCAGGCATCGGGACGCCATCCATCCGACCGTCATCAGTCACGGTTACGACGCCGCCGACGGAGCCCGCTCGCGCTTCCACCAGGAGTTCGACTGGGAAGGCACCTTCGATCCGACGGCATGGTCTTGCATCGCGGACACCCTCGAGTTCGTCGGCTCGCTCCATCCCGACGGCTGGGCTGGGATCCGCGAGCGCAACCACCAGTTGGCCCTGGAGGCGCGCGGGTTGCTCTGCGAAGGGCTCGGCACCGAGCCGGTTTGCCCGGATTCGATGGTCGGGACGATGGCCTCGATCGCCCTGCCCGCCGAACTGCGGCGGCGGTTGCGCGAACGAGACGTGGACCTCTTCGGCGAGCTCGTCGACCGCTTCGGGATCGAAGTTCCGGTGATCGGCTGGGCGGAGCCGGTCGGCACGATGGTCCGTGTCTCCTGCCATCTGTACAACGCGCGGGAGGACTACGAGACCCTCCTCGACGCCCTTCGCGAGGTCGGGTCGGCCGCCGACGGTTAGGGGCCGCGGGAGGGAACCCGCTCGACCGTCCAACCGGCGCGCCGCAGCAGTTCCACCACGCTGTCCGGGCCGATCAGGTGGTAGGCGCCGACGGCGACGTAGACCTTGCGCGGGCGATCGGCGAGGCGGTCCAGGATGCGCCGGGCCATGCGCTGGTTGCGCTCCGGCCCGAGTCGCCGCCACCACCGCATCTGGGCCGGGTCGTCCCGGTCGAGTTGCTCCTCCTGGAGCTGGAGCAGTCGTTCGGCGTCACCCATGCGCCAGGCCTCGACCAGTTCGCCCATGCGGTCCCGCCCGGTCTCGCGGTCCTCGAGCAGGCGGTCCAGCGCCACCTCGAGCAGGTGGACCTGGTCGGCTTCGGGATCCGTCGAGATCGCTGCGAGTTGTTCGTCCACGGTCTCGAGGGTTCCCAGTTCCTTGCCGAGCGCGCGCGCCCTCTGCCGCAGGGCCTCGTCGAGGACCGGTCCCGTGCCGCGCCAACGCCGGGCCTGGAGGTCGCCCAGGAGGATCTGCACCATCCACGGGCGATAGCGGTCGAGGCCTTGCCAGTCGAGTCCCCAGGGCTCCAGCGCCGCGGCCAGCTTGCGGTGGACCCGGGGCGGCAGGTGGGCGCGCAACGAGTCGTCGGGCGGATAGCTCCCGGCCTCGGTGAGGCGCGCCGTCGCCTCGAGACCGCCCTCGACCTCGGTCCACAGGGCCTCGGCCGCCTCCAGCGCCGCTTCGGCCTCGGGGGCCAACGCCGTCAGGGTCGGGTCGCCGAGGTGCATCGTGCCGTGCAGCCAGACCTCGGCGCCGTTCGGGGCCTCGGCGCGCCACAGCAGCGGGCGCGGGGGGGCGGGCGCGGCGTCGGCTCCGGAATCGGAGCAGGCGACGAGCGCCAGCCCGCAGGCCAGGGCTCCGAGCAGGTGTCGGGGGGCCGAGGGTCGGACCATCCCCCTATCATGTCGCTTCCCCGTCTCCGTTGCCCGAGCCCAGTGTCCGCCGCCGAATCCGTCTCGCCGACCTCCGCCGCGCCCGGCGCCGAGCCCGCCTCCTGGTCCGCGGCGGACGCCGAGGAGCTGTACCACGTCGGGCGTTGGGGCCAGGGCTTCTTTCGGGTCGGCGACGATGGAGAACTGCGGGTGGACCCGACGCGGGACGGCGCCGCCACCGTCAGCCTGCTCGACATCGTCGAGGGACTGCGCGCACGTGGCTTCGGCACCCCCCTGCTGTTGCGCTTCCCCGGCATCCTGCGCTCACGGCTCGCCGACCTCGCCAAGGCCTTCGAAGACGCCATCCGCGAGCATTCCTATCGCGGTCGCTACCACGGCGTCTATCCGATCAAGGTCAACCAGCAGGCTCGGTTGGTCGAGGAGATCCTGCGCTTCGGCGCCGAGCACGGCTTCGGGGTCGAGGTCGGCAGCAAACCGGAGTTGCTGGCCGTGATGTCGTTGATGGCCGAGCACCCCGACCGTTTGGTGGTGTGCAACGGCTTCAAGGACGAGCGCTACCTGGAGGCTGCAGTGCTCTCGGCCAAGATCGGGCGCAACGTGATCCCCGTCGTCGAAGGGCTCGGCGAGTTGCGCACCCTCATCGAGCAGGCGGAGAAGCACGGGGTGCGACCGCGGATCGGCGCGCGGGTCAAGCTGGCCACCCGCGGCATCGGTCGCTGGGGCGACAGTTCGGGCCACCGCGCCAAGTTCGGCCTCATGGTCAGCGAGCTGTTGGCGATGGTCGAACTGCTGCGCGAGGCCGACATGCTCGATTGCTTCGAGCTCCTGCATTGCCACGTCGGAAGCCAGATCCACGACATCCGCCACGTCAAGCGCGTGGTCTCGGAGGTCGCCCACGTCTATGCCGAGCTGGTGCGACTCGGAGCCGGCTTGCGGTACCTCGACATCGGCGGCGGACTCGGCGTGGACTACGACGGCAACCAACGCAGCGAAGAGTCCTCCATGAACTACACGATGGAGGAGTACGCAGCCGACGTGGTGTCGCGGGTGTCGCGGGTCTGCGACCAGGCCGGCATCGAACACCCCGACCTCATCACCGAGAGCGGGCGGGCGATGGTCAGTTTCGACAGCGTCCTGGTGATGGACGTGCTCGGAAGGTCCAGTCTGGAGGAGCTCGGCCGCGAGCCGATCGTGTTGCCGGAGGCGTCGCAGGAAGAGCCCGCGCAGCCGCTCCTGGACCTGGCGGAGATCCACGACGACATCGACGAGGACAACTTCTTCGAGCGCTATCACGACGCCGTCCAGGCCCGGGAGGAAGCGCTCGACCTGTTCTCGCTCGGCTATCTCGACCTCGAGGGGCGCGCCCTCGCCGAACGGTTGTTCTGGTCGGCGATGGTGCGTATCCGTGACGCGATGCGGGCCGACCCCGAGGACTACGCCGAGAAGGAAGAGGTCGAGGCGATGCTCGCCGACGTCTATTCCTGCAACTTTTCGCTGTTCCAGTCCATGCCGGACGTCTGGGCCATCGGGCAGGTGTTCCCGATCCTGCCCATCCACCGGCTCGACGAGGAGCCGACGCGTCGTGGGGTGATCGCGGACCTGACCTGCGACAGCGACGGCAAGGTGGACCGTTTCGTCTCCGACGGTGAACCCAAGCGGATGGTCGAGCTCCATCCGTTGCGGGAAGGCGAACGCTACTACCTCGGCGCCTTCCTGGTCGGCGCCTACCAGGAGACGCTCGGCGATCTCCACAACCTGTTCGGCGACACCCACGTCGCCCACATTGCGGTCGAGGGCGACGGACATTGGTACGTCGAGGACGTGGTCCCCGGGGACACCGTGCGCGAGGTCCTGGGCTACGTGCAATACGACCCCGCGCGCTTGATGGAGCGGCTGCGGCGCGACTGCGAACACGCCGTGCGCCGCGGCAAGCTCACCGTCGAGGAAGGGCGCATCCTGCTGCGCTTCTACGGCGAGGGCCTCGACGGGTCCACCTACATGGAGCCACCGAACGGCTCGTGGTCGCGGCCGTGACCGGGCGCCCCGACCTCGCGACCCACCTCGGGCGTCGCATCCTGGTCCTGGACGGAGCCATGGGGACGCAGGTCCAGGCTTTGGGACTGGACGAGGCCGACTACCGCGGCGACCGCTTCGCCGAGCACCCCGCGGAGCTCGCCGGCAACCACGACCTCCTGGTGCTGACCCGGCCCGAGGCGATCGCCGCCATCCACCGGCGTTACCTCGAGGCCGGTGCGGACCTGGTCGAGACCAACACCTTCAACGCCAACCGCATCTCGCAGTCGGACTACGGAACCGAGGCCTTCTGTCGGGAGATGAACCTGGCGGCAGCCCGCATCGCCCGCGCCGAGGCCGACCGCACGACCGAGGCGGACCCGGAGCGCCCGCGTTGGGTCGCCGGGGCCATCGGCCCGACCAATCGCATGGCTTCCATGTCGCCGGACGTCGGCGACCCCGCGGCGCGCAACGTGGACTTCCGCGACCTGGTCGCGGCCTACGAGGAACAGGCCAAGGCCCTGGTCGAGGGCGGTGTGGACGTCCTCCTGATCGAAACCATCTTCGACGTGCTCAACGCCAAGGCCGCCATCTACGCCGTGCTGAAAGCCCGCGCCGAGGGCATGGCCGAGGTGCCGCTGATGATCAGCGGCACCATCACCGATGCCAGCGGGCGCACCTTGAGCGGACAGACCCTGCCCGCGTTCTGGACCTCGGTGCGCCACGGGAAGCCGATCGCCGCGGGCCTGAACTGCGCGCTCGGACCGGCCGAGATGCGGCCCCACCTCGAAGAGTTGGACCGCGTCTGCGAGACCTTCGTCCTGGCCTATCCGAACGCCGGCCTCCCCGACGAGCTCGGGAACTACGTGCTCGGGCCGGAGGCCATGGCGGAGCACGTCGGCGAATGGGCGCGCGCGGGATTGGTGAACC
>JALUVI010000139.1 GCA_027020785.1 Planctomycetota bacterium
GGGGGTGGCGGTGGGGGCGGCTCGACGGATGGCGACGGTGCCCGAGCTCCTGCGGTGGCGATGGCCGAAACGGATGCCTCCGGCCTTCCTGGTCCCCGGCTAGAACATGGATCGGGGCCAGTTTCCGATCGGGGGCGTCGGTCAGCCCTCCGCCTCGAGACTCCTCCGGATCCGCGCGTCCGGCTCGCGGCGGAGGAGGTCCTCGACCTCGGCCCTGAACCAGTGCGGGCGTTTTGCGCATGCGGTGGCGACGGTGCGGCGGAGCACGGCTGAGCTCGAGGTCAGCGCCTGGCGGAACGAGTCCACCACCGAGAGGACGAAGGGGTCGTCGGCATCGCCGTCGAGTTCGGGCTCGAGGGCGCGTAGGGCCGCGCTGCGGATTGGGGTCTCGGTGCCGGCCCAGGAGAGGGGGAGGAGGGCGCGGTGGGTGTCGCGGTCGGGGAAGCGGCGGGCCAGGGTGGTGATGGCGGTGACTCGGAGTTCGCGGTGGACGGTCGGGTCCACCGCGAGGTCGGTCAGGGCGGCGCGCAGGCCCGGGTCTCCGTCGTGCAGCCGCGCCCAGGCCGGCAGGGCGGCGACGCGCTCGACGATGGGGGCGGCGGGGTCGTGGAGCCGTGCCTCGACCTCGTCTGCGGCCCAGTCGCTCCGCGCGTGGGATGCAAAAGCCGGCCACCACGCCGCCTTCACCACCGGGTCGGGCTCGGCGGCCCAGCCGGCGTGGAGCCGCGGCTCGTCGTCGGGCAGCAGGCTCCGCGCCAGCAGCCGCACCGCCTCGGCGCGGACCTCGGGCAGCTCGTCGTTCCGCGCCACCTCCCACAACACGCCGATGGCGGCCAGGCCTCCGGCGGCGGCGAGGTCGCGGCAGGCGAGCGCGCGCACCCGCGGGCTGCCGGCGTGCAGCGCCCGCGCCCGCGTCGCCTCGGGCGACTCGTGGACGGTCCAGCGCGCCGGCAGGTAGACGTACGGGTCCAGCTCGAGGAAGCCGCGGAAGCCCGGTCCGACCGGGAAGCGGAGTTCCTCCTCACGCTCGTCCACCCGATACCGCCCCTCCCGCCAGGCGTCGCCCTCCCACCAGCGCACGTCGAGCGGGAACGTGAACGCGGCCGGGATGCCGAGCGCCGGGTCCTGGACCTGCGACACGTGGAGCACGACCTCGCCGTCGTCCAGGCGCCACGTCACGTCGAGCTCGGGATAGCCCGGCGCGTACACCCACTGTGCGAACCAGTCGCCGAGGTCGCGACCGCTGGCCTCCTCCATCGCGGCGCGAAAGGCCTCGGTGGTCACCGACCGATACGCGTTGCGCTCGAGGTACAGCCCGATGCCGCGGCGGAAGACCACCTCGCCGAGTTCCCCGCGCAGCAACTGCAGCCGCGACGCACCGCCCGGGTATACGGTGCCGTCGAAGAACAGGTCCATCGGCAGACGGTACTCCTCCTTCACCAGCGGCCGCAGACCATCGCCGCGGCAGGCCCGGGTGTAGGCGTCGATGGTGCCCCCCATCGCGTACAGGAAGGCGTCCTCGCCGAAGGCGTGGCGGCGGTAGAGCTGACCGAAGTAGGTCGCGAAACCCTCGTTCAGCCACACGTGCGGCCAGCTCCGACAGGTCACGACGTCGCCGAACCACTGGTGGGCGGCCTCGTGGGCCACCAGCCCCCACGCCGGACGATACGGCAGTTCCTCGGGCGGCCGCACCGACAGGCGGGTCACCGTGGTCGCGCTGACGTTCTCCATGCCGCCGAAGGGGAAGTCGCGCACAGCGACGTGCGCGTACTTGGCGAAGGGATAGCGGAACCCGGTGTAGTCGCTGAAGAACCCGAGGACGTCAGGGGTGCTCGCGAAGCTGGCCGCAGCCGCCGTGACGGTCCGAGGCTCCACCCAGTGCGACAGCGGAACGTCCTCCCAGACGTCGTTCACCGAGACGAACGGCCCGGCCGCGAAGGTGAACAGGTAGGTCGGCATCGGCACGTCGAGGGACCACGACACCGTGCGGGTCGCGCTCGCCGCGTCCTCGACATCGGCCTCCTTGCGCCCGGCCGCCACCACGGTCCACGACAGCGGCACCGTCGCGGTCAAGGTGTGGGTCGCCCGGTCGGCCGGGTCGTCGTGGCAGGGGAACCAGTACCGCGCCCGCTCGGCCTCGCCCTGGCTGTAGACCTGCGGAATCGCGTCGGCCACGCCGGTCTCGCTCGGCAGCGAGAAGTGCAGCCCGGCCAGCGGGCGCTCGACCGCATAGGCGACGCGCACCTCGGCCTCCTCGCCCGCCTCGAGCGGCCGGGTCAACGCGAGCTCCAGACGCGGGCCGCGGACCGCGGCGCCGGCCAGCAGCTCCTCGGAAGTCGCGACGTCGTGCCCCGGCCGCACCGCGGCCACCGTGCGCACCCCGGCGTCGAGCAGCCGCAGGTCGGCGGCGTCCAGCACCAGCACCGACACCGGGCGGGTGGCGCGCAGCCGGATCAGGGTCTCGCCGCGGAAGCGCGGCCGGTCGCCGGGCACCTCGAGCCGCAGGTCGTAGTGGAGCGCGTCGAAGCCGCGGTCCTCGCCGACGTGCCGCACCGGCCGGGGCGGGTCGAGGACCAGCGGTTCGGGCCGGGCAACGCAGGCGCCGAGCAGGGCGAGGACGACGGCGGGGACGAGGCGGCGACGCATCGGGCGCATCCTAGACGGCGGGCTGCCGACGCCGAAGCCGATTCCTCCTCCGGCCCTGGAGCAGAGCTCGCAGCGGTCGGGCGACGGCCGCCGTCAGGCCTTGCTCGGGGCCGGCTCGCCGGCGCCCGGCTCGTCCACGCCGACCGGCTCGAGGACGCCCTCCCACCAGCCGGTCAGGACGCCGCCCTGACCGACCTCGGTCTGGACCAGGGTGCGCACCCCGTGGCGCTCGCCGAACTCGCGGACCAGCTTGCGGAGGTTGTCGAGCGCGGAGGCATGGGCCAGCACGCAGACCAACGACCCGGCTCCGGCCTCGGCGAGGCGCGCGCCGAACCAGCCGGCCTTGCGTCCGCCGGCTCGGATCTCGTCCACCAGCTCCTGCACCGTCTCGTTGGAGAGACTGCACTTCTCCTGCAGCGAACGGTGCGAACTGTTCATCGCACGCCCGGCTTCGACCAGCTGGTCCTCGCGCCGACTGCGCGCGTACTCGTGCAACGACTCGAAGAAACGCCGCGTCCGCCCCGACTCGCGTACGTGGTGCTCGGCGATGGCGCGCAGCCGGTAGGCCTGATCGTCCTCGATGAACGGCCACCACGGCTGGTCGTCCATCTCGGGGAAGGCCGCCTTGAAGTCGGCGCCGGTCTCCTTCGTCGGGACGTGGTTGCGCAATCCGCCCTCGAACTCGGCCGGCGTCACCTGGCCCCACCCGCCGCGCACCTTGACCTTGGCCTTCACCAGACCGCGGTTGAGGTGCGACAGCGCCATGAAGGCGCCGACGCGCGCTGCGGTACGGGCCGCGGCCGGCACCGTCTCGCCGAGCCCGGCGTCGATCACCGCCACCGAGACGTGGTCGGGCAGGACGGCCCACTGCATGATGGGGTCCATGCCGTGCTCGATGGAGAGCAGACAACCGGCCCGCGCCACGCCGCTGGTCAGCGCCGGGGTCCACTGCATGCGCTCGCCCAGCACCTCCTGGTAGCCGTAGGTGACGGCCCGGGCGACGCGGATGCCGTCCACCCGCTTCTTGTCGAGCCCGGTGGAGGCCTTGAAGGCCAGGCCGAGCGACGTCGCCTTGGCGGCCTCGCGCCCCCAGCCGTGCTCGCCGGGGAGCCGGCTCCACACCACCAGGGTGAACCCGACCTTCGGCGTGTTCAGCTGGTGGGTCCGGCGGAGGCCGATCATCACCGCCATCATCTTCATCATCCACGGCGCCCCGTCCTGCTCGAACTGTTCGCGCAGGACGGCCAGGCTGCGGGGCGGCCCTTTCTTCGTGTAGATGGTCGAGATCTTCCCGACCCACTCGAGGTTCCCGCCCTGGGCCGGGGTGCGGAGGATGCGGATGCGGATCTCGTCGTCCTCGCGGTTCTGGATGGCGCACCATACTGCGCGCCCCAGCGCCAAGCTGGCCGTCAGCGACCCCGCCATCTCGGCAGGTCCGCCCAGGAGGTCGGCGCTCCCCGGGGCCCGCGTGAGCCACATGGGGCGGTCGAACTCCAGCCAATCCGCCGCCCCTCCCTTGAGGAGGGCCGCGAAGGGATGGAACGAGGACAGGAGGGGTGGTTCGGCCAAAACGAGCGCCCGGGGGCCCGTGCGCGCCCTGTTATCGCCGCGCCCCACCAAAAACGCAAGTCCGGCGAGGCCGCCGGGGGCGGTGTATGATTCCGAGCCCCCCAGGGGCCACGATCCAGCATCCCCCGGATTCCCCATGTCGACCGTTCCCCGCCTCCTCGGACTCGCCCTCCTCTCCGTCTCCCTCGCCGCCTGCGGAGGGGGTTCGTCCGCCGTCGGCGCCCCGGCCGTCAGCGGAGCCGGGCAGGCCACCGAGGACATCCGCTTCGCCGGGGTCGCCTCGGCCGACGCCATCTCCCCCACCGAGGTCGTCGTCACCTGGCCCGACGCCCTGCTGCTGCCCAACCTGAACGGGGCGCAGTTCTTCCGCTACCGCATCTACCGGGCCTTCGACCCCGACACGGTCCTGCTCGACAGCTCGCTCATCGCCACCACCGACTTCGGGGTGACCAGCTACGTGGACCGCGACCTGCCCGACTACACGACCATCTACTACCGAGTCGTGGCGGTGGACGTGGACGACCGCTTCTCGCTGTCGAACCGCGTCGCCTCGGCGCGGACGCCGACCCAATGGGCCCCGGCCGAGATCACGGCCGACGACGTCCCGAACCTCTTCCAGGTTCCGATGCCCGGGCAGTCCGGCACCACCTGCCTGACCTGCCACACCAACCCCGGACCGGGACGGCTCGACCTCTCCACCGCCGAAGGCCTCCTGCGGGGCATCGGCACGGACCAGAACCCCGACACCTTCGTCGTCTCCTACGACCCCGAAGCGACCTGGGTCGCGATGATCACGCGGATGTCCATCGGGCTGAACGGCCTGACGCACCTGCCCTACTTGAGCGATCCGAGCGGCCTGCAGACCATCGAGGAGCCGCTCGGCATCTGGGTCGGCTCGGGCACGCCGCTGATCGCGGACGACCAGCCGCCGGTGTTCGAGTTCGCCGAGATCAGCAACGCCGGGCTGTACCACGGCGAGTTCGTCGGCGGCGACACGGTCGCGGTGACCTTCCCGCACGCCAGCGACCCCGAGAGCCTGCCTCCCGACGGCAACCGCGCCGGGCAACTCGAGTACGCGGTCTACGCCGGGCCGACCAGCGTCGAGATCGACTGGGACCGGCCCGTCGCGACCCTGATCCCGAACGACACCGAGGCCGCGCAACCGACGATGACGGTGCACTTCACCTGGGACCGGAGCGATTCGCTGGTCGCGGTGGTCCGCGCCACCGACCCCTCGGGGCGCGCCAACGTGATCCCGATCGGTTTCGACCCGGCCACCGCCACCGCGGAGGAGCTCGAGACGGTCAAGCAGCACTGGCGCAACCAGACGCCCAACGAGCGCGAGATCGTCATCCAGAGGCAGTAGGCCCTAGGGGAGACGCAGCCCCGGCCCCATGAGGGGCAGGAGAGGGGAGATGCGCTAGTCTCGGAGACATGCGCCTTCCCATCTCCATCACCCTCCTGTCCCTCTTCGCCGCCGCCGCGGCCCCGCTCCCGGCGCAGGACCTCTTCCGCGCCACCCTCGACGGTTCCCAGGTCGTGCTCCCCTCCGGCTCGGACGCCGGCGGCTGGGCCACCTTCGCCCTGCAGCCCGACGGCTCGATCGTCTATCACCTCGAGACCTGGGGCCTCTCGGCGACCTCGGCCCACATCCACGTCGGCGACCCGGGGCAGACCGGCCCCATCCTGGTGCCGCTGGTCGGCGGGCCGACCGAGTGGGACGGGCAGAGCCTGCCGCTGTCGCCGAGTGACGTCGCCATCCTGCAGGACGGCGGCATGTACGTGAACGTGCACACCCTGGCCAACCCCTTCGGCGAGATCCGCGGCCAGATCCTGCCCTCGCCCGACGCCTTCGCCGCCCTTGCCGACGGTGACCAGGCGGTGCCGCCGACCGGCAGCACGGCGATGGGGACCGGCACCTTCGTGGTCCAACCCGACCGCAGCATCGTCTACGACTTCACCGCGAACGTGACCGCGGCGACGGCCGCCCACGTCCACGTCGGCCCGCCGGGCGCCAGCGGCGGCATCCTGTTCCCGCTGACCATGGTCGGCTCCAACCACTGGATGGGGACCACTGCCCCGATGACGCCGGACCAGTACACCGAACTCCAACACCTCGGGATGTACGTGAACGTCCACACCATGGCCTTCCCCGGCGGCGAGATCCGCGGACAGCTCGTGTCGAGCGGCGAGGCCTACGGCTTCGGCTGCGGCGGCCCGCTCATGCTCGACTGCAGCCTGTCCACCAACGGAGCGCCGTTGTCCGGCGCCGCCGTGACCCTGGAGATCGCCGGCGGCGAGCCCTCGGGCAGCGGGTTCCTCGGCATCTCGCTGGCCCCCGATTCGCTCGACCTCGGCTCCGGCTGCGGCCAGCTCGTGGCGACGCCGATCTTCACCGTCGTCCCCATCGCCCTGGACGCCACGGGCGATGCGACCCTGCCGCTGACCCTGCCGCCGCTCTCGGCCTCGGTGACCGGCTACCTCCAGTTCGCGGGCTTCGGGACCACCGGCCTCGAGTACACCTCCAACGGCTGGGCGCTGACCATCACCGCGCTCTGACCCCTCCTCCGGCGGGCCGGGCCTCAACGGCAGACCGACTGCTGCCAGGCGTCCAGCTCGGCACGCAACGTCTGCAACGTGCCCTGCCAGCCGACCTCGCCGGACAGGTCGCGGGCCTCCTCCTCGTCCACGAAGATGCGGTAGAGCTCTTCCACGCCGTTCGGCCTACGGAGGTAGCTGAAGACCCCGTTGCGGAGGCGGAAGACGCCGTCGGCCTCGCGCGCGGTGACGACGTGAGAGTGGATGGGCACCCCCTGGAGCAGGGGGAGCATCGAAGTGCCGGAGATCCCTGCCGGGGCCGGGCGCTCGAGGAGCTCGGCCAGGGTCGGGAGGAGATCGCTGTGCTGCGAGAAGCCGTGGACCTCGACGCCGCTCGGCAGCCCGGCCGGCCAACGAATGGCGAAGGGTACGTGGGCCACGTCCTCGTACGGCCCGTAGAGCTTGCCGAACACGCCGAGCTGTCCGGCCATGTCTCCGTGGTCCGTAGTGAAGACGATCAGGGTGTCGTCGAGCCGCCCCGACGACTCCAGCGCATCCAGGATACGACCGATCTGGGCGTCCACCTCCTCGATCATGGCCGCATAGACCAGGTAGTGGGCGCGGGAATCGGTGGCTCCGAGCCACGGCATGCCGAGCTCGATGCTGCGGGCACGCGCATCGGACGGGCGTCCGCCCCAGACGGCTGCCGAGGGCAGAGGCGCCGGCACGTCGTTCGGATCCACGGCCTGCGCCGCCTCGTCACTGGCAACGGTGTCGGGGTGGGGTTGGGTGTAGCTGACGTACAGGAACCATGGCTCCGGCAGCCGGCCGATGGCATCCACGGCGACGTCGGTGACGACGTCCTCGCTCCGGAGCTCCGGCCCGCGCAGGTGGACTCCTGTGCGGTACGTGAGGCTCTGCCACACCACCTCCCAATCCTGGAAACCGCGCGCAGCGAGCTCGGCCTGCACGTCCTCCTTGCCGAAGGTGAAGTCCATTCCCTGGCGCGATCCCTCTGCAACGGAGTGGATCTTGCCGATGCCGCCGGTGGTCCATCCGGCTGCCTTCAGCCACTCGGCCAGGGTGGTCTCGGAATCGGGCAACGGCACACCGTTGGCCAGGGCGCCGTGGCAACGCGGGGGCTTGCCGGTGAGCAACGACGAGCGCGCGGGGTGGCAGGTCTCGGCGTCGGTGTAGTGGTCCAGGAACGATACGCCCTCGTCGAAGATGCGGTCGAGGTTCGGCGTGTGGACCAGTGGGAAACCCGGCCCGGTCGCACCCAGCCAGTCGAACGCCAGCTGGTCCATCATGAGCAGCAGGACGTTCGGGCGCGGCGGCGCCGGCTCGGGGTCGCGCGGCGCCTGGAGGGACGGCGCCCCCTGGGGCGCGAGTGCGAGGACGAGTGAGAGGAAGGAGGGGCTCATCAGGGAATGAGCGAAGCACAGGAGGGGAACACCTCTCCGGGCCGTCCCCGGAGAGGGAGAGACTTCAGTCCGGACGCTGCGAAACGGCTCCGGGTTCCTCGAAGGCCTCGGTCCGCTCCGCCTTCCAGGCGCGGACCTCCTCGACCAGGGCGTCCACCATGTCGGACTCGGGCACGATGCGCACCTGTCGACCGTTGCGGTAGAGGATGCCCTTGCCGCCGCCGCCGGCGATGCCGATGTCGGCTTCGCTGGCCTCGCCGGGACCGTTGACCACGCAGCCGAGGACGGCGATACGCACCGGCGCGTCCTCGCCGCGCAGGCGTTCGGCGAGTTCGGCCATCAGCTTCTCGAGGTCGATCTCGATGCGCCCGCAGGTCGGACAGGCGATGAGCTCGGGCTCGCGCACCCGAACGCCCGTCGCCTTGAGCACGTCCCACGCCACCGGCACCTCGGCGACCGGGTCGCCGGTGAGCGAGACGCGGATGGTGTCGCCGATGCCGTCGAGCAGCAGCGCGCCGAGCCCGACCGCCGACTTGATGCTGCCGTAGCCGGGCATCCCGGCCTCGGTCACCCCGAGGTGGAGCGGCACGTCGGTGGCCGCGGCGAAGGCGCGGTTGGCGGCGAGGACGGTGCGGGTGTCGGTGGACTTGAGGCTGACCACGTAGTTGGTGAAGCCGAGCTCCTCGACGAACTCGCAGTGGCGCAGCGCGCTCGCCACCAGGGCCTCGGGGCTCGGCCAGCCGTGCTCCTCGAGCAGGTCCTTCTCGAGCGAGCCCGAGTTGACGCCGATGCGCAGCGCCGCGCCGTGGTCCATGGCGGCGCGCACCACCTCGGCGACGCGCTCGCGTGAGCCGATGTTGCCGGGGTTGATGCGCACCTTGGGCACGCCGGCGTCCAACGCCCGCAGCGCGAGGCGGTGCGAGAAGTGGACGTCGGCGACCACGGGGACCGGGCACTCGGCGAGGATCGCCGGCAGCGCATCGGCAGCGCGGTCGTGGTTGACGGTCACCCGCACCAGCTCGCAGCCGGCCTCGACCAGCCGACCGGCCTGCTCGACCGTCGCCGCCACGTCATCCGTGTCGGTGCAGGTCATGGACTGCACCCGCACCGGGTGCCCCGAGCCGATGGCGAGCCCACCGACCATCACCGTGCGGGTGGTCCGACGTTCCATGGCCCCCCATCGTATCCGGGGCCACCGCAGTCGATCAGCGCGCCGTGGCCTGGAAGAACGCCCAGATCTCCTCGGCGCCCTCGACGTCGTGGTTCTGGCGGCCGACGATGCGCTCCCAGAGCCACGACCGCTTCTCGCGGATGCTCGGCGTGGCGTGCCCGCCGCCACGGACCTCGTACATCTCGACCCGCGTGCCGTCCCGGCCGCCGTCCCAGACGTGACGGCGTACGCGCGAGCCGTCGAAGCGGTTCCGGTTGGGCAGGTCGGTCACGGTGGGATTCGGGCCGGCGCCGAGCCACTCGGCCCACTTCCGCGCCGACTGCATGCCGCCGAGGTCGGTCCCGCGGTCCGGGTCACCGGCGACGAGACCTCCCTCCCACGGGATGAAGGGGTCGTCGGTGCCGTTCATGAACAGGACCGAGACCGGCCGAGTGGGGATCTCGCCCTCGGGATGGCGCGGCAAGGCACCGACCACCGCGGCGACCGAGGCCACCCGCTCGGAGAGGTCGGTGGCGAGCCGCAGCACCATGTGGCCGCCGTTCGAGATGCCGGCGGCATGGATGCGGTTCG
>JALUVI010000140.1 GCA_027020785.1 Planctomycetota bacterium
CCGGGGATGGCCGTGGGGGCGGCGCGGCGGATGGCCGGCATCCCGGAGTTGCTGCGTTGGAGGTGGCCGAAACTCACTCCGCCGGCCTTCCTCGTGCCGACCCGACGGACCGAAACGGGCCAGTTTCCGGAATGGAGGGATGGCTACGGCCACGCTCGGAGCGCATCCGCCAAGGCCGAGACGGCGAAGGCCGTGGCGTAGGGGCGGCCATAGTCGTTCGTGAAGAAGTCCACCGCTGAGCCGTCGCGGGCCATCGTCTTGACCACGTGGTGGGCGAGTTGCGGGGCGAAGCGGGCGGCTTCTTCGGGGGGCAGGAGGGCGAGGACGCGTCCGGCATAGCAGTGGCCGAAGAAGTAGAAGTAACCCGAGTTGAAGTGGTAGGCCTCGTGCGGCGATGGGCGACCGCGGGCGACGTCCAGGAACACGTGTTCGCGGAACAGACGCTCCAGTCCGGCGACGAGGTCGTCTTCGTTCGGAGTCCAGCCCGGGGCAAGGTCGCGGCCCAGCGTCAAGGCGAGGTCGCAGACGGGGATCCGACCGAGCGAGCCCTGGACGCGGTCGATGTTCCACAACGACCCCGGTGATGGCACCGGACGCACGCTGTAGGAATAGGCCCCGTTGGGCAGTCGGCAGTGGGCGATGGCACGCAGAGCTGCGACCAGACGCCGCTCTTCGAGCGGCCAGCCGAGTTCCCGAGCCCGCAGGAGCCCGAACACGGCAACTGCAGTGGTGAAGCTGGTGGCCCAGCTCGGTGGCATGGACGTCGGATCCTCGTCGTAGTACGCCCAGCCGCCGTCGGGCGTCTGGTACTCGGCCAACCGCTCGAGCATGCGTCGGCCCATCCGCACGATGGGGCCCGCGAGGTCGGCCCGCGCCCCTTCCGTCCGGTAGCGCGGCTCCGCCGCAGCCCGCGCCAGCGCCTCCAGCGCGTAGACGTAGCCCCACACGTTGTCGGTGTCCCATTCGTCCGGCCTCCGGACGTCGGCGTGTTCGCACAGGAAGGCGAGCCCTCGGTCCACGGCCTCGGCGACCTCGGGGTCGTCGGCGCCGAAGGCGTCGAGCAGAGCAGTGCAGGTGAGCGCCGTGGTCGCGACCTGCCAGGCGCGGTGGGTGGCCGGGTTGGACCAGAAGCGGTCGTACGGCATCGGGTTGCGCCAGTGCCCCCAGGCGCCGTTCTCCAGCTGCGCTCCGAGCAGCCAGGCGCGTCCCCGGACCAACGCATCCTCGGCGGCGGCGCGCTCAGCCGGTGACCCCGTCTGGGGCGGCGCTGGAACGGCGGCGAACTGGGCCAGGGCGAGCGTGACGGCGAGGATCAATCGTCTCCCTCGACCTCGAGATCGGCCAGCTCCTCTTCCAAGGAGGCGACCTCCTCTTCGGCCTCGGCCAGGTCCAGTTCGGCCTGCTCCCGGGCCGCGGCCGCGGCCAGCTCGGCGAGCCGGACCGCGTGCTCCAATTCCGCGCGCCGACGCGGGTGCTCCACCCGTTCGAGGTGGGCCAGCGTCCGTTCCGCAGCCGCGACCTCCTCACGCCGGCGCTCCACGTCGCGCCGGGCGCGGTCCAGCACCAGCGAAGCCGTGGCCTCGGCGAGGTCGTCGCCTTCGTACATCAGCCGCAACTGCGCCAGTTCGTCCGCGGCGTCCTGCAGGGCGTCGTGTAGGGCCTGCAGCTCGCGCCGGGCCTCGTCCAACTCCTCGGGTGCGGTGAAGCCCTCCCAGTCGCGGAGGTCGGCGCGCGCCGCCTCCAGCGCGAACTCTGCATCGGCGACCGAGCTCTGGGCGTCGAGTCGGACGATCTCCAACCGGCGGCGGGCCCGGTCCAGTTCGCGCCGCAGATCTTCGGCATCGTCCCCGTCCTGCTCGGACCACTCCTCGGGGCCGTCGTCCTGGTCCGTGTGCGCCTCGGCCGCATCGAACTCGTCGCCGCTCCGGGGGGTATGGCCCGTAGCGGTGCAGTCGTGATGCGGCGCCTGACAGGACGGAACGGCGAGAGCCCAGGGCGCGATCGCCAGGAGGAGCAGCAGACGGGTCGGACGCATGCCCGCAGGATAGCGGACGGTCCGTGCGGCGTGCGATTCGCTAGCGGGTCAGCAGCCAGTCCCAGAATCCGACGCCCTGGTCGGGGTCGATCAGACTCTCGCGCGGCACGGCGTCCCGCCGCGGGTCGTCCACGTCGAGGAACAGCCGCGCCGCCTCGTGCGAGAGGCCGCCGCCGCTGCCGTCGAAGGCGCTGCCCCAGGTATAGGGGTCGTCCTCGTGCACGTTCAGGAAGTTGTGCTCGAAGAGCTCGGCCGTGTCCTGCCAGGCCTCCTTCCACTCGTGGCCGAAGCGCGCGGTGCGCTCCACGGGGCTGGAGCACGCGACGGCGAGGAGCAGAGCGGGGATGAGCAGCAGGGCGAGGCGTCGGGGCATGGCGGCTTCCGGGAACGAGGGAGACGCCCAGCCTAGGGCTGGGGAGGCGGAACGTCAACGGCGGCCCGGCTACCCTGTCGGGCCATGGGCCCCAAGATCCCGCGTCCGCGCGGCACCCGCGACCTGCTTCCCGAGGACCTGCCGCGAGTCCGTCTCCTCGAGGACACGGCCCGTCGCGTCGCCGAACGCGCCGGTTTCGGCGAGGTCCGGACTCCGCTGTTCGAGGACGTCCGGCTCTTCGCCCGCACCCTGGGCGAGGCCAGCGACGTGGTCGAGAAGGAGATGTTCGCCGTGCCTCGCCGCGGCGAGGCCGGCGGCGCCTGGGCCTTCCGCCCCGAGGGCACGGCGGGGGCGGCCCGCGCCTACGTCGAGGCTGGCCTGGCCCAGCGTGCCCCGTTCCAGAAGTGGTGGTACTGCGGCCCCATGTTCCGCTACGAGCGCCCGCAGAAGGGGCGCGAGCGCCAGTTCGTCCAGTTCGGCGCCGAGGTCTTCGGTTCTGCGTGTCCCGAGGTGGATGCCGAACTCGCCGACCTCGTGCTGACCTTCTTCGAGGAACTCGGACTGTCCGGCCTGGAACTGCGGGTCAACACCATGGGCGACCCCCATGACCGGCGCGCCTGGGGCGACGCCCTGCGCGCCCACTTCTCCGGCCGCCTGGACGGTCGCTGCTCCGATTGCCGCACGCGCTTCGAGCGCAACGTGTTCCGCCTGCTGGACTGCAAGGTGGAATCCTGCGTGGACGCCAACGTCGGCGCGCCGACCCTGGACCAGTACCTCGGGGCCGAGGCCCGCGCCCACTTCGAGGGCTTCCTCGCGGCCCTCGCCGCGCTGGGTCGCGAGCCGGTCCGCGATCCCGGCATCGTGCGCGGCCTCGACTACTACACGCGGACGGTGTTCGAGGTCCACGACCCCGGCCTCGGCGCCCGCTCGGCGCTGTGCGGTGGCGGGCGCTACGACCGCCTGGTCGAGGAGCTCGGCGGTCCGCCGACGCCGGCCAGCGGTTTCGCCGTCGGGTTCACGCCGACCGAGGCTGCACTCGAAGCGCGCGGCCTGCCTACCGCCGCCGTGCTCGAGCCCTACCGTGCACTCCAGCGCCCGGAGGTGTACGTCGTGGCCATCACCGACGAGGACCGTTCGGCGGCCCTGGCGCTGACCCGCGAGCTGCGGCGCGCCGGCCTGCGCGCCGATCTCGACCTCAAGGGACGTCGCCCGAAGGGGCAGTTCAAGGAGGCCTCGCGACGCGGCGCCCGCCTCGCGGCGACGCTCGGGCCGGAGGAACGGGCCGCCGGCGAGGTCGTCCTCAAGGATCTCGAATCGGGCGAAGAGGTGCGTGTGCCCCGCAGTACCCTCCTCGATCGCGTGCGCCGCCTCCTCGGCGCGCCCCCGGCATGAAGGTCCTGGTCTTCGGCGGTTCCTTCGACCCCGTCCACCTGGGACACGAGGCCATGGTGGACGCAGCCCGTGAAGCCCTCCACCCGGACCTCGTGTTCTGGGTGCCGGCGCGCCAGGCCCCCCACAAGCTCGACCACGATCCTGCGCCCGCCGAGGACCGGGTCGCTTTCCTGGAACGCGTCCTGACCCACCGGCCCGGCGAGCGGCTGTGCCGCTTCGAGCTGGACCGCCCGCCGCCCTCGTACACGGTCGACACCCTCGAGGAGCTGCATCGGCGCTGGCCCGGGGCCGAGGCCTGGTTCCTGATGGGTGCGGATTCGCTGACCCACCTGGGTACCTGGCACGACCTGCCCCGGTTGTTCGAGCTCACCGGCTTCGTGTTCGTGCCCCGGGACGGATGGGGCCGTACGCAGCTGGACGCGTTCCGCCGCGGGCTCCCCTCCGCACTACGCCGGCGCTTCCGTACGCGCTTCCTGGACGTGGACCTGCCCGCGTACAGCTCCACCGCCATCCGCGCCGCCCTGGCCCGAGGCGAGGAGCCCGCGGGGCTGCGCCCCGAGGTCCTCGAGGAGGTCCTGTGCCGCGGGGACTACGGCGCGGCGCCGCGGGGCGGTTCCCGACCGCCGACGTAGGGCGCGGCTGGAAACTGGCCACACAGACTGTGCTGGACGGGAAAAGGGTGTGACCGCAGCCAGCCCGAGGCGTCTTCCTTGGTGTGGAGGCGCAGGATCGGCGCCCCTCGGGGTGTGAAGGGGCCCCGGAGGGGCGCCGACCACCCCGAGCGAGGCCGGGAGGAGCTCGCAGCGGAAGGGGTGCGCCCGCAGCGGACAGCACCACGAGGCGGTCGCCCGACGCCGGGACTCAGCACACCCTGCACAGCCAGTTTCCACGGTCGGCGCCGCCTCCCGTGCTTGCGGGGCGTCCTGCGCGACCCGAAAATGCCCGGCCCCTCGGCCCGGACCGTCCGGTTCCGACCACCGACCAGGGGCTCGCCTTGATCGCCTTCCTCTCCGATCTGCACTCCAACCTCGAGGCGCTGACCGTCGCCCTCGCGGACCTGGACGGCCGAACCGACCTCGAGGCGGTGGTCTGTCTCGGCGACGTGGTCGGCTACGGAGCCGATCCCGCGGAGGTCGTCCGCCTGACCCGAGATCGTTGTCTGTTGAGTCTCCAGGGCAACCACGACGCCGCCCTGCTCGACGATCGCGATGCGCTCGGCTTCAACGAGCGCGCGCTGCGCGCCATCGATTGGACGCGCCAGGCCTTGGATCCGGAGAAGGAGGAGAACTGGGAGCTCTGGGACTGGCTCGGCTCGCTGGCGCCCGCCGTCGCCTTCACCCCGCGGCCCGGCGCCGAAGAGGTGCTCCTGGTCCACGCCTCGCCCCGAGAGCCGCTGACCGAGTACCTGATGCCGACCTTCCCCCCCGAGCACGAGCGGTTGCTCGCCAACTTCGAGGCGGCCTCGCACCGCATCACCTTCTACGGCCACACCCACCATCCGGGATGGTTCGCCGAGGGCGAGCCGTTCCAGCGCGCTGGCGAGGACACCGTGCTCGAGCTGCGGGACGACGTGCGCTACCTGATCAACGTCGGCAGCGTCGGCCAGCCCCGCGACGGTGATCCGCGGTTGGCCTATGCCCTGTGGGACGGCGGCACCGTGCGCTGGCGCCGTCTGCCCTACGACGTCGAGACCGCCGCCCGCCGTATCCGTGAGGCCGGTCTCCCCGAGAGCCTCGCCGACCGCCTCGCCGCTGGACGCTGATGCGCCGCATCTTCTCCCTCGTCGTCTGGACGCTGCTCGCGCTGTTCGTCGTCCGTACCTGTTGGCCCGGCGGGGAGCCGCCGGAGTCGGTCCAGGCCGACGTCCCGCTCGAGGACTTCGGCCAGCCCATGGCCGAGGACTATCCACTGGTTCTCGAGAACGAACACCTCCACTCGCGTTGGAGCCCCATCGGCGCCGGTTGCGGGCTCATCGTCCTCAAGGACTACACCACCCACGTCGTGGAGGGCGAGCCGAAGTGGGAGGACCTCCTGGTCCTGCACGACTCGTCTCGGGTCCGGCCCAAGGTGCCGCCCTCTCCGGATGCCAACTCTCCGCTCTTCTATCGCAAGCGGGACGCCTTCCGCCTGGTCGAGACCAGCGACCTCCTGTTCCCGACCGATCCGGCGACGCGGGTCAAGCCCAACCTGGACGGGGTCGAGTGGCGGCTCGAGGACACCGGTGACCCATCCGCCCTGCGTTTCGTCTACGACGCGCCGAGTGGGGTCCGTCTGGTCAAGGAGGTTCGGCTCGAGCCGGCCGCCTACCACTTCGAGGTGACGGTCTCTGCGGTGGCCCTGCCCGGGGCCGGCGCCGCCGCGGTCGGCCGCAACCTGACCTTGCGCTTCGCCACCGGCGGCGGCATCCGCGCCGACCGCGACCCGTATTACAAGGACCCCTACGTCGGCGCCGGGTTGGTGGCCTACGGCGAACTCGACGAAGTCGACATCTGGACGCCGAACGGTCGAGTGCCGCCGTTGCGCCCCGTCGCCGAGCGGTGGTCGGGTGAGGTCCCCTTCGTGCTGGAGGGCTCCAAGTACTTCATGGAAGCCGTCCTGCCGCAGGGCAGGCCCTTCAGGGGCGCGGTCGCCGAGGCACTGTTCGACGACGAGCTGTTCCTCGAGAAGGTCGCCGCGGGAACCACCCGGGCGCGGGTGGACCCGACTCGCACGGACTACTGGCTGCGCGCCTCGGTCGGCGGCGGCTTCACCCTGCACTTCGCCGACGTCGGCGCCGCCGACCGTCGCGACTTCGTGCTCTATGCCGGTCCCAAGGACACACGCATCCTGAGTGCTCCCATCTACGGTGAGCTGGCCGAGGCGGTGGACTACGCCGACTACGGCACCAGTTGGTACTACCGCATCTTCTTCACCAGGCAGGTAGCGCGCTTCCTCCTCGCCATCCTGACCTTCTTCCACACCCTGACCGGGAACTGGGGGGTGGCCATCGTCCTGCTGACGCTCGTGGTGCGCGCCGCCGTGTTCCCCATCATGCGGCGCAGCCAAGCCAAGATGGCCATCTACCAGGAGAAGATGCGCAAGGTCAAGCCGAAGCTGGACGCGATCAACGAGAAGTTCGCGGACGATCCACAGCGCAAGCAGCTGGAGACGATGAAGCTGTACCGCGAGCACAAGCTGACGCCGCCGGTCGGCGGCTGTCTGCCGCTGCTCCTGCAGATGCCCATCTTCATCGGGTTGTTCGCCGCGCTGCGTTCGTCCGTCGTGTTGCGCCACAAGCCCTTCGTTGGCTGGATCCGCGATCTCTCGGCGCCCGATGCGCTGATCGACTTCGGCCACCCCATCGCGTCGTTCTGGCCGTTGAACACGGTGCACAGCCTGAACGTCCTACCGTTGATCATGGTCGTATTGTGGGTGGTCCACCAACGGTCCATGCCGACCCCGACCGACCCGCAGCAGGCCAAGATGCAGCGCATGATGACCTTCATGCCGGTGGTGTTCGGCCTCCTGCTCTACAACTACGCCTCGGGGCTGTCGTTGTACATGATCACGAGCTCACTGCTCGGCATCGTCGAGCAGCGCATCATCCGCAAACGCTGGCCGGTCCCCGGCACCCCGGAGGCCCGGGCCAAGGCGGAAGCCGCCGGCGCAGCAGCGACCGGCTGACGCGGTGCCCTCCGCCGTCGGCCGCCCCGTGGCGGACCCGGAGCCCGTCGGTGACGTCGTGGTCGCCCCGGCCTCCGCGGTCGGGGCGGCGGAGCGTGCCATCCTGCGGTCGACCGGCCCGGGGCTCCTCGCCGAGGCGCTCCGCTACCTGCCGCGGCTGGTCCTCCCCGACGGACTTCGCGCCGGAGCGACCGGCGTCACGGCCGAGCGCCGCGTCCATCCGGTGCAGATCCGCTGGGGCGGGCATCGCCTTCCGGCGCTCCTGGCGGTCTTTCCCGGGCCGCGCTCGGCGACCGGAGAGGACGTGCTCGAGCTGCACCACCCGGGCAGCCGTCCTCTGGGCAGGGACCTGCTGGCCGACGCCCTCGCCGCCGGAGCCCGCCTCGCCGAGCCCGGCGAGTTCACTCGGCGCGCCTTCCTCCACGGTCGCCTCGACCTGCTGGCCGCCGAGGCCGTCGGAGACCTCGTCGCGGCGCGGAGCGCGGCTGCGGCCCGCGCCGCCGCCCGGCTGGTCGCGGGCGGGGCCGCGGGCGCCCTGGGCCGAGCGCGCGAGGCGCTGCTCGAGGCGCTGGCCACGGCGGAGGCCGGATTGGACTTCGAGGAGGGCGATTCGCAGGACCTCGAGCCGGGCGAACTCGCCGGTTTCCTGGCGGCTGCCGGTGAGGCCCTCGAGGAACTCCGGCGCGGCGAAGAGGTGCGGCCCGGTCGCGGTGACGGCGCCTTCCGCATCGTCCTGCTGGGGCCGCCGAACGCGGGGAAGTCCACGCTGTTCCGGCGGCTGACCGGCGCATCGGCCCTGGTCCACGAGGCGCCGGGGACGACCCGGGACCACCGCGAGGCCCCGTGGCGGCGCGAAGCGGCTCCCGGTGCGGCGCCGTGGGTCCTGATCGACGGGCCGGGGCTCGGGCCGGGGGCGGTGGACGCACGCGACGCCGCGGCGCGCGCCCTCTTCGCCGAGGCCGCCGCCGCCGCCGACCTCGGCATCCTGTGCGCGCCCGCCGACTCGCCCGCCGCGGCGGCTGCAGTGGTCCCACCTCCGGGGCTGCCGTGGGTCCGGGTCTGGACGCGCACCGACCTCGCGCCGAGCCCCGCCGGCGACGCGGAGGTCGCGCTCGACGTCCCGCGCGGGGTCGGCCTCCGGGAGCTCGAACGAGCCGTGGCGGCGCGGCTGGCGGTGCTCGCCGAGGACGAGGCCGAGCGCGGCGCGGCGCGGGCCCGCCACCTGGCCGCCCTCCAGGAGGCGGCCGCCGCCGTGGCGCGCGCCCGTTCCCTCGACGCCGCGGGCGGTCCGCTCGACCTCCTCGCCGAAGAGCTGCGCGCGGCCCTCCGCGCCCTGCAGGAGCTCACCGGAGAGGTCCACCCCGAAGACCTCCTGGACCGCGTCTTCGCCCGCTTCTGCATCGGCAAGTAGGAGCGGGTAGAACGGGGGCGTGGAGCGCGCGTCCTACGACGTGGTGGTGGTCGGCGGCGGCATCAACGGCTGCGCCATCGCCCGCGACCTCGCCGGGCGCGGTAGGTCCGTCCTCCTGGTCGAGGCCGACGACCTGGCCGGCGCCACCAGCAGCGCCACCAGCAAGCTCGTCCACGGCGGCTTGCGCTACCTCGAGCAACGCGAGTTCCGTCTCGTCCGCGAGTCGCTGCGGGAGCGGGCGCTCCTGCTGCGCCACGCTCGGCACCTGGTGCGGCCGCTGCGCCTGGTGCTGCCCTTCGACGGGGGGGGCGGACGGCCCCGTTGGCTGGTGCGGTTCGGCCTCTTCCTCTACGACCACCTGGGCGGCGCCGGCGCCGTCCCCGGCACCGAGTTCGTGGAGCTCGGGCACGACCCGGCCGGCCGCGACCTGCGCGGCGACGTCCGCGGAGCCTATGCCTACTGGGACGCGGCTACGGACGATGCGCGGCTGGTGCTGGCCAACGCCCGCGACGCCGCCGACCGCGGTGCGGAGGTGCTGACGCGCACGGCCCTGGTCGGCGGCGCGGTGGTCGGTGGGGAGTGGCGGCTGACCCTGGAGCCCCGCGCCCCCGGCGGCGAGCACCCCGCGGGCGAGCGCTTCGAGGTCGCGGCCCGGGTCCTGGTGGACGCCGCCGGTCCGTGGGCGAGCCGGGTGCTCGAGCAGCTGCCCCACGGCGTTCTCCGCGCCCGGCTCGAGCTGGTCCAGGGCAGTCACCTGGTCCTGCCGGGCTGGGTCTGCCCCGATCAGGGCTACCTGCTCCAGAACGACGACGGACGCGTCGTCTTCGTCCTACCGTGGCAGCGGCGTTTCACCTTGCTCGGCACCACCGACCGCCCCTACGACGGCGACCCCAGGCGGGTCCGGTGCACCGACGAGGAGCGCGCCTACCTGCTGCGCGCCGCCGGCCGTTGGCTGGCGCGGCCGCCCACCGCCGCCGACGTGGTCGCCGACTT
>JALUVI010000141.1 GCA_027020785.1 Planctomycetota bacterium
GTTGGGACAGAAGGGTGGCCGGAACTGCACGATCGTCTCCTGGTCGGGGTTTCGTCAAGGGAGACGATCGGGCGGGCGCTTGGTCTCACTCCTCTTCCGCCAGCGGACGGATTCGAGTGGGCCAGTTTCCGGCCGGCTGGATATTAGCGTAAACGCTAATATCCAGCCTCTCGTCAGCCCCCGCCCAGGCTCACCCCGTTCCCCCCATCCGTGCGGAGCGCCACGCCGAGACCATCGGGGCGAAGCGGACGGGATCCGCTGCGGCGCGCAGAGCGGCGAAGGCGTGACCGCCCGCCGCCGCCACCGCGGCGACCCGATCCGGGCGGTCCACGCCGCCGATCGCCACGACCGGCAGACCGAGGGCGACCACCTCGGCGAGCGCGGCGGGGCCGCGCGGGTCGAGGACGCCGCGCTTCTCCGGCGTGTCCCACACCGGGCCGAACAGGAGGAAGCGGGCGCCGGCGTCGCGGGCGCGTCGCGCCTCGTCGAGGTCGTGCACCGAAGCGCCGACCAGGAGCTCGGGGAAACCTCGGACCAGGACCTCGGTCGGCAGACTGCGCACCCCGGCGATCACCGCGTCGGCTTCGGCCGCCGCCGCCAACGCGGGGTCGGCGTGGACGGCGCGGAACCCCGGCGCCGCGCGCAGCGCCGCGAGCACCGCGGCGAGCGGCGGGCGCGGCCGACGCACGGTGAGCGCCACGGCGCCGGCCGCCTGCGCAGCGGCGGCGCGCGCCGCCAGCGCGGCCCCGCCCAGGTCGGAGAGGACGGCCCAGGGGCCGGACGGCGGCGCCGCGGGAACGGGGCCGTTCACGCCGCGTCGTCGAGGAAACGCACACCGACCCCGAGGTCGCGGGCGGCCTCGGTGAGGACCTCGGCCGCCACCGGTGCGCCGAGCTCCAGCCACTCGGGCGCCGAGCGCTCCACACCGACGGCGCCGAGCTTCGGATGGGCGGCGAGCCGGTCGAGGATCTCGGACAGCTCGCAGTGCAGACGCCGCCCCGCGTGGACGGTGACCAGGCCGCTCTTGCGGGCCCACGACTCCAGCGAATAGGCCACGTTCTGCGGAACCGGGGTGCGGCTGTGCCGCTCGAGCAGCTCGAGGATGGCGTCCAGCCCCATGCCTTCGGCCAGCGCACGATGCAGCGAGCCCGGCGTGATGCGGTAGTGGTAGAGGGCGTCCTTGCTCTCGCGTTCGCAGAAGCGGTCGAGGTCGTGGATCAACCGGTGACAGCCCTCCTCCGGAAACAGCACGACCTCGAAGTCGGGGTTCACCACCAGGTGCCCGCAGGCGGCGAGATCGCGGCTCGGGATGAGCTCGAGCAACTCGGCGCCCATCCGCGTCAGGCGCAGCGCGACTGCGCGACCGGTCGCGTCGTAGCCGAGGTCGAGGACGCCCAGCAGGTAGAGGTACTTCCGCATCCACAGGAACAGGTTCCACGAGAGGCTGCGGAGGTCGGCCGAGGAACGCACCGGGAAGGACTTGGGGGCCTCCTCGTCGTGGCGCCCTTCGAGCAACGAAGCGAGGTAGTGGTTGCGCACCACGAAGGGCAGGAACATCGCGTCGTACCAGCGCCCCGGCTCCAACCGCTTGAGCCAGCGCAGCACCAGACGCCGCAGCGGCAGCTGGTGGGTCAGGTCGCCGGGCAAGGTGCGGTCCTCGAGCAACCACGACAGCATGACCCGCTGTTTCTCGACCAGCGGCAGGCGCAGGAAGTCCTGTCCGCCGGAGGTGAGGCGGAAACTGCGCTGACCGGTACGCTCGATGAGGCGTCGCTCCAGTGCGAAGCGGTACTCCAGCTCGAGGATCTCCAGGCGTCGGAATTCCTTGCCCGGGTTCGGCAGCAAGCGTTCGGCGATGCGGCGTCCGGTGCTCTTGAAGATGGTGCCGCGGGCGGTGAAGCGCACGGTGTCCCCTTCCACGAAGGAGGCGAAGCGCGAGAAGTTGCTGACGAAGTCCACCCCGAAGCTGGCCTCCTCGTGCGGAACGACCGGATGGGTCTCGGCCTCGCCCTGCAGTACGGCGACGACGACCTCGTGGAACAGGGCGACGACCCGGCCGCGCTGGCGCAGACCGAAGTCCTCGAGGTCGAGCTCGCCGGCGGCGCCGAGGCTGGCGCCGGCCAGGGCCTCGACCAGGG
>JALUVI010000142.1 GCA_027020785.1 Planctomycetota bacterium
ACGCCTCCCGGGCCGGTAATCTGAACACGGGTGTAGTAGGCATGCGAAGCGTAGCCGTTGATGTAGCTGTCGAGGTAGAGCGTCGCCGCCTCGGTCACCTCCAGGGTCATGCGGTGGCGCTGCCCCGCACGGTCGATGTTTCCGGTGACAAGCTCTCCCGCCCCGATGGCGCGCGTTTGCGGATCCCGTGGGTCCTGCAACTTGAAGGAATAGCTTGTGGTGTTCGCCGGGTTTTCGGAGACATGCCCCTCGATCAGGAGCGTATAGGTGCCATCCCGCGGCAGGGTGAGCGGATCCCGGTTCTGCAAAGAGGTCGAGCCGATGATCTGGTTGCCGTAGGGATCGAGCAGCCGGTAGTACGCGTTGTAAGAGCCGCCCGAGTTCGACACATCCGTGAGCGTGACGACCTGCCCGGCCGTGCCGTCGAACTGGTAGATATCCGTTTCGGTGGCCGGGTCGGTCAACTGGCCAGTGACCGTTTCATCCAGATCGATGGCGGTTGCGGCGGCGCTCACATCCAGCAGGCGGAAGGCGAACCGCGGTATCACGGTACCGTTGTTCGAGGTCACCCGCACCCTGTATTCACCCGGCACGAGATAGAGCACCGGTGGAGACGAGACGTGGGGGCCATCCGCATGACGCAGGTTGCGTGAGTCGGAATAGCCGCCCGGCCCGGAGATCACGAGTTGTGCATAGCGGCTGTCGAGCAGGCTGTCGACCACCACGACCTTCGGCTCCGACAGGCTGAAGGTATAGGTGGCGGCATCGAAGGGGGTCGTAAACTGGCCCTCGATGGCGTCGCCAAGGACCAGCGGGGCGGTCGTCTCCTGGATGGTGCGCAGTTCGAAGGTGTAATCGTACTGACCCGAATAGGTGCTGTCTTGGATCCGTCCCTCGATGAGCAGCGTGTAACTGCCGGCGGCGAGCGACATCGGTGTCCCGCCATCGAGGTGCTGGCGGGCCCGTATCTGCCGGCCATACTGGTCGAACACGCGGTAGTAGGCGTCATGTCTCCGGCCGCTGTCCGCCGTCTTCTCCAGGTACAGCCGCGTCGCTTCGCTCAGCTCGAAGCTGTAGAGGTCGGTCTCCGCGCGGGGCAGCAGGGTCCCGGAAACGCTGGCGTCGGGATCGATTGCAGTCGATTGCGACAAATCCAGCACCCGGAAGGCATAGTCGCCCGTCTGGTTCGAATAGCGGTCGATCCGGACCTGGTAGGTGCCGGGAATCAGCCGGAGGTGCGTATTGCCGCCCTGGTCATAACTGTCCGTGGAATAGAAGCTCCGGCGGTTGATGAGCGTTCCCGCCGGTCCGTTCAGCGTCCAGTAGACCGTTCCCGTGCCGCCATAGGAGAGCGCATCGAAAATGACGTCGGTCTCTTCGGTCACCGTGAAGATGTAGTCATCGATTTCGTTGGCCTGACTGATGGTGCCGTTGACGGTCTCGCCGAGGACATAGGCCGAGCCCTCGTAGTCGGCGATCGCCGTTTCACCGTTTTTGACCAGCTTGAACTGGACCAGGCGGTCGCCGCTCGGCGGGTTCGCGGGATAGCCCTCCAGGAGAACCAGGTATTCACCGCCCAGGTAGGCCGTCGTTGTTCCCAGGTTACTCAGGTGATTGTTGTAGATCTGGCGGCCGATGGGATCGAGGATACGAACCCACGCATTGTCGGTGACCCGCGGGAGACTGAACTGGTCACCACGGGCAGCGCTGAAGCGGAAGGCCGCGGTCGCATTGCCCGGACTGAGCGCCGCGTCGATCACCGCATCCGGATCGTAGGCGATTTCGGTCGCCGTGGCGATATCGAACAGCCGGAAGGCATAACGCCCGGTCGCCAGCCCCGACCCGTCGATCACGAGGGTGTAGTCACCGGCCGGCAGGTCCAGGAGCCGGTTGGCTGACGTGCCCGAACTGTCGGTCTGGTTGAAGCGCAGGCCGGAAACCTCGGTTCCGCGCGGCCCGTAGAGGCTCCAGGTGATGTCGGACCGGCTGGTAAGCTGGTCGAAATACAGCCGCGCAGGCCCGGCGAGCGTGAAGGAATAGGCGTCGGACTCGCCGATGGCAGAGATCTCGCTGTCGATCACCTCACCGACGGTGAGCGACAGCTCCTGCCGGCTCTCCGGCACCACAAGGTAGGAA
>JALUVI010000143.1 GCA_027020785.1 Planctomycetota bacterium
GACGGCCGAGAGTTCGGCCTGCCCCTTGCGGCTGTCCCGGATCGCCCGGAGCAGCGGCGGGGGCGCCCCCTCCTCCGGCGGGCTCCAGAGCCCCGGCTGCATGAGCAGGCGCAGAACCTCGACCTGCGGGGAGAGCGCGCCCTCCTCGAACCAGAGTTCGAGGTCCCACTCGCAGAAGGCGTCGAAGTCGAGGCCGGCGAAGAGGAGCCGCCATTGGCGGCCGTTCGTCAGGAGGGCGAGGCGTTCGGAGCCGGCGCGCAGCCAGCCGAGGACGCGGCTCGTGGCCCGCCGGCCGCGGCCGACGCCGAGGCGCTTCTCGTCATCGAGGAAGACCGGAAGCAGCGCGCCGTTCGGGCCGCGCCAGAGCTGGCGCGGGCGGACGGTCCCGCCGATCACCGCGCGGCGGCTGAAGGCCCGCGGCACCTCGCTGCCGCGCAGCCAATGGCCGGTGGAGGCGTCGAAGCCGCAGACGCGCATCAGGACGAAGGCGACGAAGTCCGGCACATCGCCGGTACCCTCGAGGACGGCCGCGGCGCGCCGGCGTAGCTCGCGCTCGGTGAAGTCGTCGAGGGGCGCGGGGGCGTGCTCCTCGGCCAGCCCGCGCAGGCGCGGCGGGTCGAGCAGGAGGCCGCCGTGGCGGAGGCGGTCCCAGCCGAGCAGGCTCACCCCTCCCCTCCCGGCAGGCGGACCTCCAGGGCGACGGGGAAGACCTGGGCGCTGCCGGCCAGCGTGTGGCGTGCGGGCAGCAGGCGCTCGAGGACGCGCTCGCGCTCGGCCTCGAGCTGCGCGCGGATTTCCTCGTAGTGCATATTGCGGCGGTGGATCTCCTCCTTCTTCGCTTCGATCGAACGGTCGATTTCCTCAAAACGCCTGCCTTGGTCGAAGAGCAGACCCTGGGTGCGTTCGGCCTTGAGCTCCTCGATCTCGCGTTCGAGGCGGGCGACGGTGTTGTTCTTGATGAGGACGGAGAGTTCCCCCTGCCGGCTGCGATAGCGTTCGTCCTCGCTGCGGCGCGCCTCCTTCCCGTCGTCCTCGAGCTGCGCGCCCAGCTCGTTCGTGAGGCGTTCGGCGTATTCGCGCAGGAACCGGCGCAGGTCGGGCTCGACGTCCTCGAGGATGCGGCGGGCGGCCTCGGTCGAGCGCGGATCGAGGGGTCGCGGGTCGGCCCGCAGGGCTCGCGCGGGAACGTGCGGGAGGGGCTCATCGAGCGTGCCGTCGCGCACCGGCAGGACGAAGGTGCGCACCCAGTGGTGGAAGCTCTCGCGGAGTTCGTTGACCCCCAGTTCCTCGAGGGTGAGCAGCACAAGGGCGTCGGCGCCGGCGGGGACCTCGCCGCGCCGCGCGGTCCAGCGGGAAACCTCCTCGCGCGTGCCGGGGAAGCGCCGCCGGGTCAGAAGGCTGAGCGCGCGCTGGAACATCGGGTGCGCGAGGTGGAGCAGGCGGATTTCGGGCCGCGGCGAGAAGAGGATGCGCCCGCCGAGGCGCTCCAGGAGGGGTTCGGGCCCGAAGGCCAGGCGGGCGAGCGGCCCTCGTGCGCCGCCGGGCGCGGGAAGGCGCAGCGACTCGTCGATGACCTCGGACCAGCCCGGAAGATCGGGATGCAAGATCTTGCAGGTCTGCGTTTCGGGCGAGCAGTCGAGCTGCGGCCGGCTGGCGCGGATGGAGAGCGCCGCCTCCAGGGTGTCCCGGAGGCTCTCCGGGTCCAGTTCGATCTCGGCGGCCAGGGCTTCGACGGCCTCGCCCGCGCTTTCGGCGCCGCGGTCCGTAGTGATCGTGCCGTCGGCCTCGAAGGCGGCGCGCCCGCGTGCGGCCTCGATCCGGCTGTCGAGGTCCCTCTGGACCGATTTGGCGTCCTCGCCGTCGATCAGGCGCCGGTGGGCGGCCTCATCGAAGAGTTCGTTGACCGAGCCGAGGTCCTCGCGAATGTCGTTAGCCTTGCGCAGGACGTGGGCTAGAAACCGCAGGTCGGGGTCGTCGTCGCTCAGGAAGTGGTGGATCGTGACGTCCCGCGCCTGACCGTAGCGATCGAGCCGGCCGTTGCGTTGTTCGAGGCGGGAGGGATTCCAGGGGCAGTCGTAGTGCAGGAGATAGCGGGCGGTGTGGTGCAGGTTGAGCCCCTCGGCGGCCGCATCGGTC
>JALUVI010000144.1 GCA_027020785.1 Planctomycetota bacterium
AAGCGTCGGGCAGGCGGACGTCGCGCCAGGTCGCCTCGGCGGCGGGGTCGGTCCAGTAGCCGAGGTTCGGCACCGGACGGCCGTCGGCGTCGGGGAAGGACTCGAGACGCAGCGACGGGCCGGAGACCTCGGCCGCGTCGGCGCGCAGGCGCAGCACGCCGTCCGGGTCGGGGCCGAGCCACTCGCGCACCCGCGGCGGCCCCTCCAGGTCGAGCGCGACCACGCTCACCGGCTCGCAGGGGCGCGCGGCGGGCAGCCGCACCACCAGCGCGCCGTCGGCGTCGCGCGCGGTCGCGAGCTCGTCGTCGGGCGCGGCCAGGAGGACGGCCCGGCGCACCGGGGTCTCGAGCCCGCGCACCACCAGCCGCCCGTCCGCGGGCCACTCCATCACGTGCAGGAACAGGCGATCGCCCGCCACCGTGCTGCGTCCCCACGGCTGGCGCCTGAGCGGCCCGGCCTCGGTGCCGTACACGGCCTCGCCGTTCACCTCCAACCAACGCCCGATGGCGAGCAACCGGTCCTGCATCAGCAGCGGGATGCGCCCGTCCGCGGTCGGGCCGACGTCGAGCAGGAGGTTGCCGCCGCGCGCCGCGGTCTCGACCAACAGGCGGACGCACGCCTCGCGCGACAGGTAGTCGTCGTAGCGCTCGGCGCGGTTGTAGCCGAACGAGTGCCCGATGCCGCGGCACTCCTCGAACGGCCGGTCGGCGCGCAGCCCGGCGCCGCCGCCGAGCGAGCCGTACTCGGTGGTCGAGAAGTCGCCGACCGCGCCGCGCAGCCCCTGCCCCCAGCGGTCGTTCACCGCCAGCGTCGCCGCGTTCGGGGCGTTCGCCCGCACCCACGCCAGGAGCTCGCGGCTGCGCCAGTAGTCGTCCGGGTGCTGCCACTCGCCGTCGGGCCAGAAGACGTCGGGTTGGTAGCGCAACACCAAGTCCTGCACCTGGGGGAACAGCACCTCGTCCACGTAGCGGGCGGGGTCGGCGTCGAGCAGCGGGTTCCCCCACTCGAGGAACGAGTAGTAGAGCCCCATCCGCAGCCCGGCCGCGCGCACCGCCTCGGTCAGCTCGCCGACCAGGTCGCGCCGCGGCCCGACCTCCGGCGCGGTCCACGGGTGCCCGCGCACCTCGCTCGCCGCCGGCGCCGGCCACAGGCAGTAGCCGTCGTGGTGCTTGGCCGTCAGGACCACGTAGCGCGCCCCGCTGCGGCGGAACAGGTCGGCCCACTCGGCGGGGTCGAACAGCTCGGCGCGAAACAGCGGGGCGAAGTCCTCGTAGCGGAAGTCGGGACCGTAGTGCGCGTCGTGGAAGCGGCGCACCAGCCCGTCGTGCGACCCGGTCTCGAGCCAGTAGCGGTACCACTCGGCATAGGTGCTGCGGTCGGCGAAGGCCGGCACCGAGTACACCCCCCAGTGGACGAAGACGCCGAACCGGGCGTCGCGATACCACTCGGGGGTCGGATGGCGGTCGAGCTCGGCCCAGCTCGGCGCGGCGCCCGGCGGCGCGGCGGGGGCGTCCTGGGCGAGCGCCAGGGCGAGGACGACGGCGAGCGGCGCCATGCCGCCAGCCTAACCGAGGGCCGAGGCCGGGCGGGGCGGCGGCGGGGTCAGAGCGCCACGTGCGAGCCGTCGCAGAAGGGCGGGGTCTTCGTGTGCTTGCACAGGCACAGCGCGACCCGCTTCTCCTCCTCCAGGCGGAACTCGACCGGCTGGAAGTCGGTGCCCTGGTGCGAGCCGTCGCAGAAGGGCTGGTTGGCGGAGCGGCCGCAGGCGCACCAGTGGTAGGCGCCGGGGCCGAGCTCGAGGACGGCGGGCGACTTGGCGGGGACTTCGGGTTCGGACATGGCTGGCGAGGGGTTTGGTGACGGGCAGGGGGCGCGCCGCGGCTCGGCACCGGTCCTCCGCGGCGGCCCGCCGCGGCTCGGTCGTTCTCCCCTACCTACGTGCGAGGCCGGGCTCCGTGACGGCCTTTCCGGAGCTCCGGGCCGAACTGGAGGCCCTCGCCGTGCTCGCTCCGGCGCCAGGACGCGCTCGCGCAAGGGGTTGCCTCGGCTGCGGGGCCCCAGGACCGGCCCGGAGCGCCCAGGTCGGGGCGCCCCACCATGCCACGATGGGTCGCAGCG
>JALUVI010000145.1 GCA_027020785.1 Planctomycetota bacterium
CGCCGCTACCGCCGTCACCGCGACCGCAGCGAGTCGGTGTTGCGGGAACTGCGGGTCCACGCCGACGGCCGGGTCGCGCCGTGGGACCGCCAACGCCTGTGCCGCTCGTTGCTCCGCGACCGGCACGTGGAGACCCTGGTCGCGCGCACCATCGCCCGCGCCGTGGAGCGCCACGTCGCCGCCCTCGGCCTCAAGCACGTGACCGGCGACTTGGTCGCCGCACTGGCCGACGCCGAGTGCCGCCAGCGCGGCCTGGGGGGGCGTCCCGTGGGCTCGTCCGGGCTGGAACCCGACCGCAGCGGCCTGCGCGCCTGGCTCGGCAGCGGCACCCTGCCCATCGGGCGCGTCGGCGCCGCGGAACGCGCGGTCGCCCTCCTGCATCCCGAGGCCGACCTCCGCGCCCAGCTCGGCGGCCGCCTCCTCGCCGCCTTCGCCGTCGAGGAGGTCCTGCCCGCCGGTGCGGCGCGCGCCTTCGCCGCCGGCCGGATCGACTTCGTCGCGCTCGACGACTGGCTGCGTCCGCTGGCCCT
The DNA here is from genome assembly GCA_027020785.1 of Planctomycetota bacterium. GTDB lineage: Bacteria > Planctomycetota > UBA1135 > UBA1135 > UBA1135 > JALUVI01. The sequence goes on from JALUVI010000145.1 coordinate 531, forward strand.
CCACCTCGGGGTCGAGCGCCACGAGGCGGCCGCGCAGGTCCTCGACCGCCTCGCCGAGGCCCGGGCCCACGAGGTCTCCCTCTACGTGCCGGCCGACTGGCGGCCGCCGGACCCCGAGCTCGTCCCCGCGCTCGACCGGCTCGGCGGCGCCGCCCTGCGCGTCACCACCGCCGACTTCGCCCGGGCCGCCGCGTGGCGGGGGACGGGACGGGTCCTCGGCTTCCCCCTCGGGGCCTACCTCGACCTCGATCCGGAGACGCGCGGCGCGGCGGTGACCGAGGCAGACGTCCTGCAGTGGCAGGCGCCGAACCTGCCGTTGCCCCCGGGCGGCGAGGGGCGGCGTGCCGTGCTCGACGGGGCGGCCGTGGTCAACCTGCCGCTCCTGGCCCGCGAGGCCGGGGCCTGGTGCGAGGGCGACTTCCTCGACGCGTTGCGCGAGGCGCTCGACGCTGCCTGCCGCGGCCTGGCCGCGCTGGCGCGCCGCCGCAGCGGGGCCGCCGCCGGTCGCGACGACGGGTCGGGAGCGCTGCCTCCGGCCGTGCAGCTCCTGCCCGCCGGACTGGAGCGGGCCGCCGCCATCCTCTATCCCGACCCCAACCTGCTGCGGGGACACCTGCGGCGCTTCCTCCTGACCCTGCGCGACCTCTTCGAGCGCGCTCCCGCCCGCGCCGGCCTGCGCACGCGCCACGGCCTCCCTCCGCGCGCCGGCAGCGTGGGGGCGCGGCTGGCCGCCCACCTGGACGACCCTCGGGTGGTCGCCCTGCCGGTGGGGTGGACCCCGGCCGATGGCGGCGGCGGTTGGGCCGAGGCCGCGCTCGGCGCCGCCCCCTGGCTCTCCCTGCGCCCGGCCCAGGTCCGCTCCGGTCCCTGGGCCCGCGCCCTGACCGCCGCGCGCGCGCGTCGTTCCGCCGGCCGCCTGCGCGCGGTCCACGACCGCCGTACCGAAGACGCTCCGCCGTCCCACTGACCCGCCGTACCCGCCGTACCCGCCGCCATGTACCTCAAGCGCATCGAACTGGAAGGCTTCAAGTCCTTCGCCGACCGCACCGTGATCCCGGTGGAGCGCGGGCTCACCGGCATCGTCGGCCCCAACGGCTGCGGCAAGTCCAACGTGGTGGACGCCCTGCTGTGGGTGCTCGGCGAGCGTTCGGCCAAGGCGCTGCGCGCCGACAGCATGGGCGACGTCATCTTCAAGGGCGCCGAGGGACGCCCCGCCGCTCCCTACGCCATGGTCGAGGTGGTCCTGGGCGACCCCGACGGCAAGGTGGTCGAGCCCGGGGGCGAGGTCGCGGTCGGACGCCGGCTCTTCGCCAGCGGCGAGAGCGAGTTCCTGCTCCAGGGACGCAAGGTGCGGCGCCGCGACGTCCGCGAGATCCTGCTCGACACCGGGCTCGGGGTGCGCGGCTACATGGTGCTCGCCCAGGGCAAGATCGACGCGGTCCTGGCGGCCAACGCCGCCGAGCGGCGCAGCGTGTTCGAGGAGGCCGCGGGCATCTCGCGCTACAAGGCGCGGCGCCACGAGGCGTCGCTCAAGCTGACCCGTGTCGGCCAGGACCTGGAGCGGGTCGAGGACGTCCTGCGCGAGGTCGGGCGGGCGGTGCGCTCGCTGCGGCTGCAGGCGGGCAAGGCCAAGCGCTGGCTCGAGATCCGTGACCGCTATCGGGAGCTTCGGGTGCGGCTCGCGGTCCACGACGTCGAGGTCCTGGCGCGGCAGGAGCGCGAGCGCGCCGCCGAGGCCGAGCGACTGGAGGCCGAGGCCGAACGCCTGAAGCGGGAGCGCGAGGAGTCCGAGGCCCGCCGCGCCGAGCTCGAGCGCGAGGAGGCGGTGCTGCGCGAGCGCCACGACGCGTTGCGCGCCGAGGCGGCGGAAGCGCGTGAACGGGTGGCGGCGCTCGAGGAGCGCTCGAGCGGACTCGAGGCGCGCGCCGCCGAGACCGTGGAGCGCCTGGAACGCGACCGAGCCCGGCTCGAAGAGGGCGACGGCGGGGTTGGCGAGGGCGACGAGCTCGAGGCCCTGGCGCGCGAGCTGGAGGCGCGTCGCGCCGCCGAGGCCGCGGCCGAGCGGCGGGTCGCCGAGGCCGAGGCCGTGTTCGCGCGCGCCCGCGGCGAACGCGACGAGCTGAGGCGGCGCGCCGAGGCGCTGCGCAGCGAGGTCCTGGCTGCGCTGGCGGAGCGCACGCGTCATCACAACGCGATGGCCGAGGCGGCGCACCGTCGCAGCGAGGCCGCCGGGGCCCTGGCCTCGTTGGAGCGGCGCTGCGCCGAGTTCGGCGAGGAAGCCGAGGCGGTGCGCCGTCGGCTCGACGAGCGCGAGGCCGAGCTCGCTGCGGCCCGAGCCGAGGCCGACCGCCTGGCCGCCGAGGTGGCGGGGCTGGTCGAGCGTCGCGACCTGCGCCGCGCCGAGCTCGAGGGGTGCCGCGAGGCGGCGCACGACGCCCGCCGTCGGGCGGCCGCGGCGCGGACCCGTTTCGAGGCCCTGCGCGCGGTCGAAGAGGAGCAGCCCGGGGTCTCCCCCGAGCTGCGGCGCCTGCGGGAGCGGGCCGGCGACGACGCCGGGTGGTTGCTGGAGGGGATCGAGGTCGCCCCTCCCTGGGACCGTCTGGTCGAGGACCTGCTCGGGCGCATGCAGCTCGCACTGTGGGTGCGGGACCGCGCCGTCGCCCGCGACCTCGAGCTCGAGGGCGGGGTGGTGGACTGCTTCTTCCCGGTGACCGCCGTCCCCGAGCCGATGCCGACGCCGGCGGGCGCCCGCCCGCTGGCCGAGGTCGTGCGTGGTGACGACGAGCGGCGGGCCGCGCTGCTCGCCCGTCTCGGACCGGTGTTCCTGGTCGAGGACGCGGCGGTCGCGGCCCGACTGGCCGAGGCCCATCCCGGCGCGCTGTTCCTCGCCGCGAGCGGCGAGCTCCACGCCGCCGGACACGCCCGGCGCGGCATCCTCACCGAGGACGGGGCCGGTCCCCTGGCGCGGCGGAACGAGCGGGCCCGGGCCGAGGCGGACCTCGAGCGCGCGGCGCTGGAGGAGGAGCGGGCCGAGGCGCTGGAGACCCGAGTCGCCGCGGCGCTCGCCGAGGTGGAAGGCGAGCTCGCCGCCGCCGAGGAGCGGCTGCGCGCCGCCGAAGCGGCCCGCGACGACCTCGAGGCGCGGCTGGTCAACGAGCGCGGTCGGGTCGAGGCCCTCGAGCGGGAGTTGCGGGGGCTCGCCGCGGAAGAGGCCGAGGCGCGGCTGCGGGCCGAGGAGGCGGCTCGGGTCGAGGCCGAGGCCGAGGCCGCCCGCGACGCCGCCGAGGCGCGCCGCGAGCGGGCCGCCGGCGAGCTGGCCGGGCTCGAGGGCGAAGTCCAGGCCGCCGAGGCCGCCGCCGACGCCGCCAGCCACGCGCTGCAGGAGGCGCGGCTGGAGGCCGGGCGCCTGGCCCAGGAGACGGAGCACCTCGCGGAGCGCCTGGCGTCGCGGCGCGAGGAGGTCGAGCGTCGCGTCCGCGAACGCGACGCGCTGCGGCGCGAGGTCGCCGAGCTGGAGGAGACGGCGGGTCGTCTCACCGCCGAGGCCGAGGCCGCCCGCGTCGAGAGGAGCGCCCTCCTGGAGCGGCTCGGCGGGCTGCTGGAACGGGTCCAGGAGGCGGCGGCGCAGCTGGCGCGGGCCCGCTCCGCGCTCGAGGCCGAGCGCGCCCGGCGGCAGGGCGAGGGCGGCTGGGAGACCGTCGCCGCGCGCCGCCAGGAGGTCGCTCTGGAGCTGCAACGCGCTCGCATGGAGCGCGATGGGCTGCTCGGCATGGTCCGCGAGGAGTTCGGCCAGGACCTGGAGGACCTGGCCCGGTCCCTGGGGGTGGACCCCGCGGCTCCGCTCGGCGAGCAGGAGGACGTGGATGCCGTGCGTGCGGAGCTCGCGGAGTTGAAGCGGCGTTTCGACGCTCTGGGTTCGGTCAACCTGGAGGCGGTCGAGGAGCTCGCCGAGCGCGAGGAGCGGCTCGCCTTCCTGGAGCGCGAGCGCGACGACCTGCTCGCTGCGCGACGCCGTCTCGAGCGCACCATGGAGGACCTGGACGCGCAGTGTCGCGAACGCTTCCTGGACACCTTCGAGAAGGTCCGCAGCCACTTCGAGCAGATCTTCCGGCGTCTGTTCCGCGGTGGGCGCGCCGAGCTCGCCCTCGAGGAGGGTGTGGACCCCTTGACCGCGGGCATCGAGATCAGCGTGCGCCCGCCGGGCAAGGAACTCCGCAGCATCAACCTGCTGTCGGGCGGCGAGCGCACCCTCACCGCCTTGGCCCTGCTCCTCGCCGTGTTCCGGTCGCGCCCCTCGCCGTTCTGCCTGCTGGACGAGGTGGACGCCGCACTGGACGACGCCAACGTGGAGCGCTTCCTCGACGTGCTCCACGACTTCACCCGGACCACCCAGTTCCTGGTCGTCACCCACAACCGCATCACCATGGCGCGTTGTGAGCGCCTGTTCGGCGTGACCATGCGCAAACGCGGGGTCAGCCTGGTGGTCAGCGTGGAGCTCTCGGAACTGCCCGAGGGCGGCGACGGCGCCCCGGACCTGTCCACGGCGCGGGAAGTGGATCCGGTCGCGGCCCGCCGCGGCTCCGACCGGCCGCGGAGCGTCGGCGGCGGCGGGGACGGCGCCGAGGCCGCCCTGGAGGCCGGCGCCTAGTCCACCGGGCCCGGGGTGGAGTCAGCGTCGCTTCGGCGGCGCTCCGAGGACGCGCTCCAACTCGGGCAGCGCGGCGAGGGTGACCCGCCCGACCCGTCCCAGGCTCTCGGCGCTGACGTGCTCCAGGGAGTCGTCGAGGGTGTGCCAGTAGCGGTTGCCGGGACCGTAGGTGAAGTCGATCAGGTCGGCGACCGGGATGCCGACCCTGTGGAAGGGGATGTGGTCGTCCTTGATCTCGCGCGAGCCGACGAACAGGTTGGGGTCGCCCAGGCGGTGGGCGGCGCGCTCGAAGGCGTCGCGGATGCGGCGGTCCGTCGAGCGCTCGAAGAACAGGTTCAGATCGGCGTCTCCGACCATGTCGAACAGGATCAGCCCCTTCACGTCCTGGACCTTCCCCTCCTCCTTCAGGCGGTTCGCCTCGTAGCGCGACCCGAAGGTCGAGTTGGTCTCGTCGTCCCACCGCGCCGGCGGAAAGCGCTCTTCGCCGTCGAAGAAGACGAGCACCAGGGTCTTGCCCCGGCGCGGGCCCTCGCCGCCGAGCACCCGGCCCAACTCGACCAGGAGGGCGGTGGAGGAGCCGGCGTCGTTGGCGCCCACGAAACCGGGGAGGTCGTAGGTGTCGTAGTGGCTGGCGAACCAGATCTCGCCGGGTTCGGTGCCCTCGCGGCGGGCGAGGACGTTGACGCCGGTGGTCGTGCCCTTGCGCCGCGCCCCTTCGGGGATGGTCACCTCGAAGGCGTGCTCTTCCACGGTCCAACCGTGCGACTCGAGCTCGGAGCGCAGCCACTGCCGGGTCTCGGCGGCCCCCTGGGTGCCGATGCGGCGCTGGCCGATGTCCTCGCACAGATGGCGCAGGTCGGCGAAGGCGCGGTCCTGCCGGAAGGCCTCGGGGGGCGGGACGTCGGCCGCCACCTGGACCTCGACGTCGGGGCTGCCGTTGCAGCCGGAGACCGAGGCTGCGAGCAGCAGCGCGGGGAGTGCCAGCGTGCGGGCGATGATCGGGGCGGTGGAGGACGCCATGACCGTGAATCATAGGCCCGGTGCCGCCGTGCGCCCGCCTAGAATCCCGCCATGCCTGGAGGACCTCCCTCGTCCACCTCCCGCGCGTCGGCGTCGAGGCCGGCGGAGTTCACCCCGCTGGCGCTCGGCCTCGGCGTCCTCATCGGCCTGGCGATGTCGGTCGCCAACGTCTACCTCGGCCTGTTCGCCGGGATGACCGTCAGCGCCTCCATCCCCGCCGCCGTCATCTCGATGGGGGTGCTCCGCGGCCTGCTGGGACGCGGCACCATCCTCGAGAACAACATCGTCCAGACCGTCGCCTCGGCGGGGGAGTCGCTGGCCGCCGGCATCATCTTCACCATGCCGGCGCTGGTCATCGCCGGGGTCTGGGCCGACTTCTCGTACTGGACGGTCACCGTGGTCGCGATGGCCGGGGGCCTGCTCGGGGTCCTGTTCATGATCCCGTTGCGGCGTCCGATGATCGTGGAGGACCCGGACCTGATCTATCCCGAGGGCGTGGCCTGCGCCAAGGTCCTCCAGGCCGGCGAGGACTCCGGCGGCGGCGGCATGCGCCTGGTGTTCGGGGCCCTCGGCCTGGGTCTGCTGATCAAGGTCCTCACCGACGGGATCGCCGTCGCCGCCGGGGCCCTCGCCGCGGTGGCCCGGCTCGGCTCCACCCGTCTCTTCCTCGGCGTCACCGTGTCCCCAGCCCTGGTCGCGGTCGGCTGGATCGTCGGCTTCAACATCGCCGCCCTGGTCTTCGTCGGCGGCGCCATCTCGTGGCTGGTCGCCGCCCCGGTGATGGAGCGGGTCCTGGACCCGAACGGGGCGATGGCGACGGCCGAGCTGGCCTCGGCGGTCGGCAAGGAGGTCAAGTTCCTCGGCGTCGGCGCCATGATCGTCGGCGGGCTGTGGAGCATCCTCCAGATCCGCCACGGCATCCGCAGCGGTCTACGGCAGACCTTCGGTGGCTATCGCGCCGCGATGCACGGCGCAGAGCCGCCGCCGACCGAACGAGACCTGGACCGCCGCTGGCTGCTCCTCCTGGTGCTGGCGACGACCCTGATCGTGCTCCTGCTCTACCAGCACCTCACCCACACCTTCGGCGAGGCGGTGCTCTCGACCGTGCTGATGGTCGTGTGCTCCTTCTTCTTCGTCGCCGTCGCCGCCTACATCGTCGGCCTGGTCGGTTCGTCCAACAGTCCCGTCAGCGGCATGACCATCGTCAGCGTGCTCCTGACCAGCGGGGTCATCGTGCTGTTCGGCTACTCCGGCGAGGCTGCGATCCTGGCGACGATGGGGGTGGCCGGCGTCGTCTGCTGCGCGACCTGCACCAGCGGCGACGTCTGCCAGGACTTGAAGACCGGCCACCTGGTGGGCGCCACGCCGTATCGCCAGCAGTGGGCCGAGATCCTCGGCGTGCTGACCGCCAGCTTCGTCATGGCGCCGGTGTTGCAGCTCCTGCACCACAGCTACGGCATCGGCACCGACGCCCACCTCCCGGCCGAGCTCCAGGGCCACTCCCTGGCCGCGCCGCAGGCGGCGCTGTTCGCCAGCCTCATGCAGGGCTTCTTCGGCACCACGGAGCTCCCCTGGGACCTGATCGGCTGGGGGGCTGGGATCGGCGTCGTGATCATCGCGGTGGACCAGCTGGTGCTCCTGCCGCGGCGCAGCAGCTTTCGGCTCTTCGTGATGCCGACCGCCGTCGGCATGTACCTGCCCTTCGGCCTGTCGGTGGCGATGCTGCTCGGCGGCCTCGCAGCCTGGGCCGCGACCCGCCACCTGCCGCCTCCCGCCCGCACCGATGCCCGGGAGCGCGGCGTCCTCCTCGGCTCGGGCCTCATCGCCGGTGAGGCCATCGCCGGAGTCCTGCTCGCGATTCCCGTCGCGCTGGGGGTCCATTTCCGGGATATGCTCCCGGTGTCGGACGGCTTCGCCCAGGCCCTGGGCGCCGTCCTCCTCGTGGGGGTCGTCCTCCTGTTCCTCCGCAGCACCCGTTCCTCGACCCCATCGTCCCCCGCATGAAACTGTCCGTCGTCATCCCGGTCTACAACGAGAAGGAGACCCTGCTCGAGCTGCTCGAACGGGTCCGGGCCACGCCCTTCGACAAGGAGATCGTCCTGGTGGACGACTGCTCCACCGACGGCACCCGCGACGTGCTCAAGGGCATCGAGGGCGACCCCGACCTCAAGGTCTTCTACCACGAGGTCAACCAGGGCAAGGGGGCGGCGTTGCGGACCGGCTTCCAGCACGCCACCGGCGACGTGGTCCTGGTCCAGGACGCCGACCTGGAGTACGACCCGGCCGAGTATCCGATCCTGCTGGAGCCGATCGAGAAGGGGCTCGCCGACGTCGTCTACGGGTCGCGCTTCAAGGGGTCGCGGATGAGCCGCGTCCACCTCTATTGGCACCAGATGGCGAACACCTTCCTGACCTGGGTGTCGAACATGTTCACCAACCTGAACCTCACCGACATGGAGACCTGTTACAAGGTCTTCAAGCGCGAGGTGCTGGAAGGGATCGAGCTGAAGTCGAACCGCTTCGGTTTCGAGCCGGAGATCACGGCCAAGATCGCCCGCAAGCGCCTCGACGGCAAGCGGGTGCGGATCTACGAGGTGCCGATCAGCTACTACGGCCGGGACTACGCCGAGGGCAAGAAGATCGGCTGGAAGGACGGTGTCGCCGCTTTGTGGCACATCGTCCGCTTCAACCTCTTCGGTTGATTCGGTCGACCCCGCTCCCAGGGCTGCGTCAGGGGCGGGCGGCGAGGCCGAGGCCGACCGAGAGCGGGCCGCGTTTCGGGGCGACCTCGACACGGACGTCCCTGCGACCGGCGCGACGCAGGCCGGCGTGGGCGGCGGCGAGCGCCAGTTCGGGGGTGTTGTTGTGCTCGGAGAGATGGGCCAGGACCAGCACGCGCAGGCTGGACGGCGTCCAGGCGGCCAGGAAGTCGGCGAGCTGGTGGTTGCCGAGGTGGCCCAGCGGACCGCCCACCCGCGCCTTCAGGTGCGGCGGGTAGCGCCCGGCGGCGAGGAGTCCGCGGTCGTGGTTGGCCTCCAGGACGAGGACGCCGACCCCTGCGAGGACGTCGCCCGAGAGCGGTGCGGTCCCGCCGAGATCGGTGAAGAAGCCGAGACGATCACCGTTCTCGTCCTCGTAGAGGAAGCCGAAGGTCGGCTCCGCGTCATGGGGCAGGGCCAACGGTCGCACTCGCAGTGGGCCGACGGCGAAGTCGCGTTCGGCGGCGAGGGGGCGGACCACGACTCCGCGTCGCGCCCGCTCGGCCTCCGAGGTCCGCTCGGTGCGCCCCAGGGCGTCGGCGTGGGCGAACAGCGGCGCCCCGGCTCGCGCCGCGACCTGGACCACGTTGGCGGCGTGGTCGCCGTGGCGGTGGGTCAGGAGGACGGTGTCCACTGCGCACAGGTCGAACCCCACAGCTCGGGCCAGGGCCCG
>JALUVI010000146.1 GCA_027020785.1 Planctomycetota bacterium
CACCGCACCCATCCGCGGACCGGCGACGCCTGGCCCATCTATCCGACCTACGACTTCGCGCACGGCCAGTCCGACGCCATCGAAGGCATCACGCACTCGTTGTGCACGATGGAGTTCGAGAACCACCGGCCGCTCTACGACTGGTTCCTGGAGCACCTGCCGGTGCCCCACCGGCCGCGACAGATCGAGTTCGCGCGTCTCGACCTGACCTACACCGTGATGAGCAAGCGCAAGCTCAAGCGGCTGGTGGACGAGGGGCTGGTCGAGGGGTGGGACGACCCGCGGATGCCGACCCTGCGCGGTCTGCGGCGCCGCGGTTACACACCGAGTGCGATTCGTTCGTTCGTCGCCGAGATCGGCGTGACCAAGAGCGAGGGCGTGGTGGACGTGGCCCTGCTCGAGCACCACCTGCGGCGCGAGCTGGAAGACACCGCGCCGCGGCGGATGGCGGTGCTGCGTCCGCTGAAGCTGACCATCACCAACTGGCCCGAGGGCGAGGTGGTGGAGGTGGAGCTGCCGGCGCACCCCAAGCGGCCCGAGCTCGGCGTCCGGCGCCTCCCGTTCTCGGGGGCGCTGTGGATCGACCGCGACGACTTCCGGATGGAGCCGCCGCCGAAGTTCTTCCGGCTCGCGCCGGGGCGGCGGGTGCGCTTGAAGAACGCCTTCGACGTCACCTGCGACGAGGTCGTGACCGACGACTCCGGCGAGGTGGTCGAGGTGCGTTGCACCTACCATCCCGAGAGCCGCGAGGCCAAGGGCCCCGGGGTGAAGGGCATCCTGCACTGGGTGCCGGGCGACGCCCCCGAGCTTCCGGTGCGGCTCTACGGCCACCTCTTCCGCACCCCCGACCCCGAGGCCGCGGGCGACTTCCTGGAGGCCCTCGACCCGGACTCGCTGGTCGAGTGCCGCGCCCGCGTCGAGGCGGACCTCGTCGAGGCCGAGCCGGGCAGCCGCTGGCAGTTCGAGCGGGTCGGCTACTTCTTCGCCGACCCGGAGCGTTCCCGCCCCGGCGCCCCCGCCTTCCACCGCATCGTTCCGCTCAAGGGCGCCCGCAAAGCCGGCCGGTCCTGAAGAGGGGCCAGATATAAGCGAAAACGCTTATATCTGGCCCTTGGTGTCAGAGCAGGGCGACGACCTGGCTGGTGGTGCAGGCGGTGAGGTCGAGGGCCTGGAGGAAGGTCGAACCACAGACGCTCGGGGGTAGCGTCGCGATGATGGTCGTCGTTCCCGCCGCGTCAGCGGTCAGGAGCACGGCCAGCGCGGTGGACGTGTCGAGTCCCAGGGGGGTTCCGGCGCAAGGGAACTGGAGCGGTACCGTCAGTGCGCCGACCCCACCGGCATGGAGCAACACGACGTCACCGTTCGGGGTCACCCGGTCCACGGTCATGGTGTGGGTCGGGCAGTTGCCCGAGACCTGGAGGTCGAGCCCGGTGTCGGGCACCACGCTCCCGCTGATGACGTGCCCCTGGTAGCTCGGTCCGTTCTCGATGGTGAAGCTCGAGTTCGCCAGGTCGATGGGGGAGGCGTGCCCGGGGTCGAGCGGCGTGGCCAGCCGCAGCTGGACGTCGGCGGCGTAGTTCTGGTAGTTGCCCACCAGGGTCGTCTCGATCTGGTCGAGGTCCACCGTGAGGACGAGTTCGTTCATCGCCGGGTGCGCCCATGGGATGTCGATGGCCAGCCAGGTGGCGGTGCCGTTCTCGAAGTCGCCAGGGACGTAGGTCCAGACGAAGGTGCCCGTCATCTGCTCCGGCGGCAGGAACGGTTGCGAGACGTCCGGGTCGAGCCACACGTCCTCGAGGGTGTAGGTCACGGAGACCGTCTGGATCGCGACCGCCGGCGCAGCGAGGAGGGGCAGCACCAGGCCGGCGAGCATGGGGAGGACGGGCGGGCGGGGAAAGCGCATGGCGTCGTCCATCCTATCCCGGTGTGCGTGTGTGCACCTCGCGCACACCGTTCCAAACGCCGTCGGGAGAAAAAAAACGGCACCCGATGGCGCCTTGGCGTGTCATCCTTGTCGGAGCTTCCCGATGCGATCGCCCGCCTTCCTCCTTCGGCAGGGCCTCGTGGCCCTCGCGCCGGCCTTCGTGGTCTTTGCGCTG
>JALUVI010000147.1 GCA_027020785.1 Planctomycetota bacterium
GGCGGCGGTGGTGGAGGCGGGACTTCCAGCCGATGGATGGCGTCGGGCGCTCGCGGAAACGCGTGCGCAGACGGCGGCACTGCTGGAGGCGTTCGCCCGCGATCTGGCCGAGACGCGCGCCGCCCTCGCTCGCCTGTTCCCTCTGCCTCAGGACACGAGCATCGGCACGGCCGGGGAACAGGCCGCGCGCGCGGCGCTGGCCGAGCACTGCTGGGTGCAGTTGCGCACGCCCGAGGGCTGGCTCGATCTCGACCCCACGCCCGGCCTCCAGCCCGGCCGCACGCTGGCTCCGGCCGAGACGATCGCCGACGCGCCGGATCCCGCTCTGATGCCGCGCCTCGAGTTGCGCCTTCTGGTCCACCGCCGGCAGGGCGAGGGGCGCGAGAGCGCGACCGTGCTGGCGACGGAGGTGCGACCGGACGCGGGCCTCTGGACGGCCCAACTCGCCGTGATTCCGGAGATCCGGGGGCCCTTCCTGATGGAACGGTTGGCCGCGGGCGCGCTCGGCGAGGGCTTCGAGGTCTATGTGCCGGTCCTGCGGGCCGGGGGCACCCGGCTGGTGGGCGAGCCCTTCGATTCGAGTGGACGCGTCCTCGCGACCGATTTCAACGAACGCCAGACGCGGCAGCTGGGAGGGACCACGGGCGGGCTCTTCGGCCAGGCGTTCGGCGTGCTCGAGCAGGCCCTCGGTGAGGGCGGCGGCCCGCGGGAGAAGGCGGGTGCCGTCTTCGACGGACTCGAGCTGCGGCTCGCTCTCCGTCTCCCCGACGGTCGCGTGCGGGAGGCCCGGCGACTGCTGGTGGAGCCGGCCCCCGAGGATCGGCTGCGGCGCAGCATGATGCTCACCGCAGAAATCGCCCTCGGCGCTGCGCGCCTGCCGCGTGCGCGTTTCCTCGCCGAGACCGTGGAGAGTGCACTGGCGGCGCGACCGCTGTGGGTCGCGGCGGTGACCGGAGCGCCGCCTCTGCGCACGGAAACGGTGGCACAACAGCTCGACGCCGTCTCGTCGGATCTCCTCGCCTTCCTGCAGTTGCGTTCGGCGGTGGGCGAATACGTCATGGCCGAGCTCTTCCCGGATCTGGTGGCAGTGCCGGAGGGGCCGACGCTGGTGATGCGGCTCACGCGCCTGCGGGCCGATGGCGAGGGCTTGCGGCTCCTGCGCGGCTTCGACCTCGTCTTCAACGGCGTGCGGGTAATGCCGCGGGATCCGACGGCAGGGGGGGCGGGCGAAGCGGGGGCCGTCCGGCTGCTGTCCACGGTGGACAACGTGCTGGAACACGAATTGGCGGGGCCGGCCACGGCGAGCGGGGTGGCGCTGTTGCGTGCGGCCGCGCGCGAGGGCGTGGGGCTCACGGTGGTGGACCGGCCGGAAGGGCTCGCCGCTTTCGACCACATCCCCGCCTACGCCCGCGGGCTGATCGAAGAGCAGCTCGCCGCCGGGCGTCTCGTCGCCCTGCCCGGAGGACCGCTCGCGGGCGGCCGCTTCGGCTTCTGGACCCTCGATCCCTCTACGGGAGCGGTGCACGGTTTCGGCGCCGACGGCACCGGCCAGGCGGCGGAATACGTGAAACAGATCGCGTTGGTGGTGGGAGGGAGTGTGGTCGACTGCGCGGTCGCGGCCCTGCTCGCCGGCGGCATGGACAGGCGACAGTTCGGCCGCTGCGTTGCGATCGGGGTCGTCGTGGGCAGTATCGTGGGCAGCTTCGTGTCGAGGCTCGCGACGTACGCCGGTTTCAGCTCCCTCACCGCGAGCGCGCTGGGCGACGTGTCCGGCAGCCTGGCGGCCGAAGTCTACGGCTCCATGCTCGAGGCCCCTCCCGAGCCGCTCCGGCCGGCGAGCCTGGTGCGGGCGCTCGCGCCGGCGCCGGCGCCTCCCGAGGACACGCCCCGTCCGGCGATATCGGTGCCGCGCGTGGGGACGGCGGAAGTGGTCGGGAGCTCGGTCGGCGCCCCCGGTAGCGGAACACCCGGAACCGTACCTTCGGTGCGACGGGCGCCGGGTCGGGCGAGCGGCTCGGCGCAGCCCCCATCCACGAGCGCCGCCTCCTCGGCCGGTCCTTCGTCGGCCGGCGGCACGCCCGCAG
>JALUVI010000148.1 GCA_027020785.1 Planctomycetota bacterium
GAAACCGGTGGCGTGGGCCACGGCGCAGAGGAGGATGGGCGTGCCGACCAGGACGACGGCCATGGCGCGGCGGAACCCGTCGCGGGAGGCGAGCAGGGTCGCGACTCCGAAGCTCGCGAGGAGCGTTCCCGGGACCACCACCGGCAGGCGATAGCGCGGCGAGTACCAGAACACCACGACCACCGCCATCGGCAGGAGCAGCAGGAAGACGTCGGGCAGGGCGTCGCGGCCGCGTCGCCGCCACCACAGGAAGGCCCCGTACAGCGCCGGGACCAGGAGCCATCCGGTCTGGAGGACGCCGAAGGGCAGCGCGACGGGGCGCGGCATCATCGGGTCGTGGAACTCCCAGTAGATGGAGTAGAGGTCGCCGTACTTCTCGCCGCAGAACAGGTACACCGTCTTCTGGAAGTGGAGCCGCAGCGCGTCGGCGGGGTGCGCCAGGTTCCATTCCAGACCCCGTCGGAAGAAGTAGCGGCTGGTCGCCTTCCAGCCTTCCTCTCCGGTCGCCTCCTTGGCCATCCGGTAGGCGGTCTCGTTCTGGCGCTGGCGGTCCATGGCCACGCCGGGGAACGGGCGGTACACCCCGAAGGCGCCCTCCGAATTGCCGTGGGCGTAGGTCACGCCGGCCTGGGCGCTGACCAGGACGAACTCGGGGCCGGCGGGGGAGTCCTTCGTCGCCAGCCAGTTGTGGAGGGTGGCGGGGGAGATGGTGAGGAGCGCCACCCCGACCACGGTCGCGGTGCGGAGCCAGGCCTCGCGGGTCCGCCAGCCGAGCCAGAGGGGCAGCAGGACGAAGGCCAGCTCCATCGCCGGGTTGGCGAGGACGTTGAGGCCGAGGAGGAAGCCGAGCAGGGCGAGGCGGCCGGTGCCGCGGCGCTCGGAGACCCACTGGAAGCTCCACAGCAGCAGGGTCAGGAGGAGCAGCTGCAGGCTCGAGTTGAGCAGCCGGGTGGCGAAGAAGGCGGGCTCGACCAGGAAGAGGAACGCGACAGCTGCGCCGAAGCCGACCCAGGGCGAGCCGAAGCGGCGGGCGCCCAGGCGGTAGAGGAGCCAGGTGGTCAGGGTCCGCATCGCCAGCTGGACCACGTAGACCGTGACCAGGCCGCCGCCGAGGGCGCGGATCAGACCCAGGAACCAGGGGTAGAGGGGCGCCGAGAGGAACGGGGTCGGCTCGACGAACCGGCCCTCGGCGATGCGGGCCGCCCAGTCCCAGTAGACCAGGGCGTCGCCCTCGGGCAGGGTCAGGAAGGGGTTGGAGCCCAGGCCGCGGGCCAGGGTCCAGCCCTGGAGCGCCAGGTCCAGGGCCAGGAGCAGGAGCAGCCAGGGCCCGGGGCGGCGCCAGGCGGGAGGGAGCGCATGGAGGCCCTTCACGCCCGGATGATAGGCGCGCGGCGCCCTCGATCGCCCGCGGTCGGTGCGGGTGGGCTCCACCGAGCGCCGCGCGGGGCTCTAGAATGCCCGGCCCCCGGAAGGGGAACCAGAACCATGGCCTACGAACTGCCCGATCTCCCCTACGCCAAGGACGCCTTGGCCCCGCACTTGAGCGCCGAGACGCTCGAGTACCACCACGACAAGCACCACGCCGCCTACGTGGCGAAGGTCAACGAGCTGCTCGACGGCGACTCCAGCAAGTCCCTGGACGAGCTGGTCCGCACCGCCGAGGGCGTGCTCTTCGACCAGGCCGCCCAGGCCTGGAACCACGAGTTCTACTGGAAGTGCATGAAGCCGAACGGCGGGGGCGCCCCGTCCGGCGACCTGGCCTCGGCCATCGACGCTTCCTTCGGAAGCTTCGACGCCTTCGCCGACCAGTTCGCGAAGGTCTCCACCGGCGTCTTCGGCTCGGGCTGGGGCTGGCTGGTGAAGGACGGCGGCGGGCTGGCCGTCGTCGGCACCTCCAACGCCGGCAACCCGATGACCGAGGGCAAGACGCCGCTGCTGACCTGCGACGTCTGGGAGCACGCCTACTACATCGACTACCGCAACCTCCGTCCCAAGTACGTCCAGGTCTTCCTGGAGCACCTGGTGGACTGGGACTTCGTCGCCGAGCGCTTCGCCTCGGCCTGACCGTCCGTCCGCGCGGTCCGCGGCCCCGCCTCGCCGGAGGCGGGGCCGTTTCGTTCCACGCTGCGGGGCGGAGGGCCTACCAGTAGAAGGAGAGCCCGGCGTACGGGCCCGACAGGTCCATCGAGATGTCGATCACGGTGTCCGAGACGGTGCCGTCGAGGTCGAGGGACAGGGCGCGCCAACCGATCACGATCTCGATCGGATCCCAGGCCATCCAGTGGAGGGCGACGTCGAGGTCGGTGTAGGAGAAGTCGGCCTCGTCCACGTTGGCGGAGACCCCCGTGAGTTCGCCGCCGAGCCGGAAGTCGTGGGGGAGGCGGACGTCGGCGCGGAAGCCGAAGATCGGCGCCGGCGCGGTCTCGTCGGAGAGGATGGTCTGGACGTCCCCCGGTTGGATGGCGCCGCCCGCGGCGCTCTCTCGGGCGATGACGTCGAGCCGGTCGATCTGGACGAGGTCCACGCCGAGCAGGAGGCCGAGGCGGAAGACCGGATTGTTGAGCGCGTCCCAGCCGAGCATCAGCTTGTCCACCGAGAGGTCGGTGGCGAGGGTCGAGGCGATCGAGCCGGAGACCGGGATGCCGCGGAAGGTCACCAGGCCGTCGGCCACGGCGTCGTTCTCGCCGCTGAACCCGAAGTGCGCGACCGACAGCTCGAGTGGGGCGAAGCCGACCCGGGCTCCGAACAGGGCCACCGACCGGCTGCCCGAGGCGACGTCGAGGTCGCCCTGGAAGTCGAGGTCGGCGGCCGAGGTGTCGTTCACCACGATGTCGTTCACGTCGGCGCTCAAGCTCGGTCGGTAGACGGCGGCGTAGGCGTTGGCGTGGAGGTCGTTCCAAGCCGCATCGCCCGGCAGGATGGTGCCGCAGGCGGAGGCGAGGACGAGGAAGGGGGCGCCGAGGAGACCGCCGAGGAGGGCGCGCAGCGGAGGGAGTCGCATGGCGGCACCCTAGCCGGGCTCTGCGGCCCTCTCAAGCGCCGCCCCGTTCCCCCCGGAGAGGAGTCGGCGGGGGCGCCAGCGGTGCCGCCGCGCGGCGGCCTCGGCGAGCAGGGGGACGACGTGACGCCGCCAGGTCGGGCGTTCCGTCCACGCCGCGTCGTACGCCCGCAGGGCGGCCAGCCGCTCGGCGGCGCGCACCTCGGGGGGCAGCCCGGCGTGGAGGGCGGCGAGGTCGCGCCGTGCGAGGACGGCGGGCGTCGCGACGGGAAGGAACCGATGCCGGTCGTGGTCCACGAAGCGGAGGTCGAGGTCGTCGGCCTCCAGGTCCACCAGCAGGTTGCTCGGCTTGAGGTCGCGATGGGCCACGCCGGCGCGGTGCAGGGCCCGCACCGTGGCCGCGACCGCGGCGAGCAGCGCGGCGCGCTCGTCCCCGCGCACCTCGAGGACGGCCTGGTGGAGCGGGCGGTGGCGGGGCAGGTCCTCCAGCAGCAGGTACGAGCCGCCGCCGGGGCGCGACCACGCCGCCAGCGGGCGGGCCACGCCGAAGCCGCGGCGGGCCAGGGCTTCGGCGGCGAGCAGCGAGCGCACCGCCTTGGAGCGGCCGAGGCGGTCCCGCGGGTCGAGGCGACGGGTCGGCGGCGCGTGCTTGAGCACGAGCCCGTCGCCGAGTCGGAGCACCCGGGCGCCCGGGCCGGGCTTGAGCACCTCGCCGTCGCCGGACGCGAGGCGACGCTCGAGCACGTCGAGCGGGCCGTGGTAGCCGCGACGCAGGACGGGGTGGCCGCAGGGCACGGCGCGGCGCGCCCGACGGTCCTCGCGACGCATCGCCCGCCGCCAGGCCCGCCACGCGGCGGCGGGGGCCTCGGGGGCGGGGCGGGGGGCGGGTGAGGACATCGGCTTGCCGTGGAGGGGCCGTGGAGGGATGGTGGAGGGGTGCCGACCCCGGACAAGCTACCCGTGAGCCTCGTCGTCATCGCGCAGGACGAGGAGGATCACATCGGCGACTGCCTGCGCAGCGCCGACTTCTGCGCCGAGGCGGTGGTGCTGGACGGCGGCTCGCGCGACCGGACCCGCGAGATCGCCGCGGCCCTCGGCGCGCGCGTCGAGACGCGGCCCTTCGACGACTTCGTCACCCAGAAGGGGGCGGCGGTGGATCTGGCGCGCCACGACTGGGTGCTGTGCCTGGACGCCGACGAGCGGGTGTCGCCCGAACTCGCCGCGGAGATTCGAGACCTGTTCGCCGCCGGTGAGCCGCCGTGCGACGGCTATTCCATGCCGCGGCTGTCGTGGCACCTCGGGCGCTGGATCCGCGGCGGGGGCTGGTATCCCGACCGGAAGCTGCGCCTGTTCCGCAGGAGCCGCGGGCGCTGGGCCGGGCGGAATCCCCACGACAAGGTCGTGTGCGACGGCGCCGTCGGGCGCTTGCGCGGCGACCTCCTGCACCATCCCTACCGTGACCTCGCCCATCACCTGCGGAAGATGGACCGCTACACCGAGCTCGCCGCCGCGACCCTCCTCGCCGAGGGGCGCGGCCTGGCCACGCTTCGGATGTTCGTCGTGCCTCCGCTCGCCTTCCTCCGCTCCTACCTGCTGCGCCGTGGCTTCCGCGACGGGCGTGCCGGTCTGGTCCTGGCCGCGTTGGAGGCGCGCTACGAGTTCCTGCGCTATCGCCACCTGCGCCGCCTGCGTCGCGCGTCGCGTCGCGACTCTACGATGCGCGCGTGAGCACGCCGGCGACCCTGCGACTCGCGAGCGGCCAGGGCCGGCTCCTCGCCGCGCTCGCCCTCGCCGCGGCGATGCCGGTGTGGAGCACGGCCGCGTACTCCATCGCCAGCGGGCTGGTGCTCGTCGCCTGGGTCGTCCTCCGCCCCTGGCGCGATCGCGGCGCCTGCGTCCCGCCGCTGTTCCTCCTCGCGCTCGGGGTCTTCGCCGCCCTCCTCCTGCCGTCGGTCCTGGCCGCTCCCGATCGCGCCGCGGCCTTCGAGGAATACCGCTCCTACTATCCCTTCCTCTTCCTGGTGCTGGCGCCGGCGGGCGTTCCCGACTTCCGCTCGCTCGCCTTCCTGGCACGCTGCTTCCTCCTCTCGGCCGCCATCGCCGCCTGCGTCGCGCTCCTCCAGGCCGGCGGTCTCCTGCCCTGGGCCGAGTCACGGGTCAGCGGCACGGTCGGCATCTTCGAGTACGCCGCGGTCATGGTCTTCGCCTGGCTCGTCGCCGCCGTCCGCTTCGCCTGGACCGACGACCGCCGCGACGCCCTCGTCTCGTGGCTGCTCTCGCTGCTCTTCCTCGCGGCGCTGACCTTGAACGCCACCCGTGCCGCGGTGCTCGCCCTGCTCGCGGGCTACCTCGTCCTCCTCCTGTTCGGCGTCCGCCGCCGCCGCCTCGTGCTGTTCGTGTTGCCGCTCCTGCTCGGGGCTCCGGTGGTCCTGTGGACGCCGCTCGGCGACCGTCTCGCCAAGGCGGACCACGAGTTCAGTCTGGTCGCACCGAACTCGCAGCGCCAGGCCATCTGGGCGCACGCGTGGGCGATGGTCGAGGACCATCCGGTGCTCGGCGTCGGGCCCGGAGACTTCGCTGCCCACTGCGCCGAGCTGAAGGGTGACGAGCGGCTCGCCGGTTTCCCGCGCCTGCGCCACTCCTACCACACCGCGCACAGCGTCTACCTCCACCTCCTCGCGACCTCGGGCGTGGTCGGCCTGCTCGGGTTCCTGGCGTGGCTGGCGCTGGTCGTCGCCTGGTTCCTCCGGCGCCGCAGGGACCTGCCCCTGGTCGCCGCCGGCGCCCTGTCGCTGCTGGCCGCGGTCCTCGCCTTCGGGTTGACCGACATGAGCCTCCTCAACTCGCGGATCAGCGGCCTGCTCGCGCTCGGTCTCGGCGCGGCCGCCGGCTGCATCCAGTGTGGAAGCGTCGCGCCGCTGCGTGCGACCTCGGAGCCGTGACCCGGCTGCCGCTTCGGGTCCTGGCCTTCGCCCGCGCCGTGGCCGACGCCGGCGGACGCGCCTACCTGGTCGGCGGGGTGGTGCGCGACCGCGCCCTCGAGCGCATGGGGCGAGACGTGCCCACCCGCTCGCCCGACGTGGACCTCGAGGTCTACGGTCTACCGCCGGAGGCGGTCGAGGAGCTCGCCGCCCGTCTCGGGAAGGTCCACCTCGTCGGTCGGCGCTTCGCGGTCCTCCACGTCGAGACGCCGGAGGGCGCGGTCGAGGTCTCGCTGCCGCGCCGCGAGTCCAAGACCGGGCCGGGGCACAAGGGTTTCGCGGTCAGCGCCGACCCCGCGATGACGCCGCAGGAGGCGTCGCGACGGCGCGACTTCACCGTCAACGCGATGCTCGAGGACCCGCTGACGGGCGAGGTCCTCGACCCCTGGAACGGGATGCGCGACCTGCGGCTCGGCGTGCTCCGCCACGTGTCCGAGGCCTTCGCCGAGGATCCGTTGCGCGTGTTGCGCGCGGCCCGGTTCGCCGCCCGCTTCGGCTGGACGGTGGCGCCGGAGACCGCCGCGCTGTGCCGCCGCCTGGACCTCTCCGAGTTGCCGGTGGAGCGCATCGAGGCCGAGTGGCAGCAGGTCCTCGTGGTCGGCCGCCGTCCCGGGCGCGGCGTCGAGGTGATGGAGGAGTGCGGGGCGTTGCGTCACTTCCCCGAGCTGCGTGCGCTCCGCGGCGTGCCGCAGGACCCGGTGTGGCACCCCGAGGGCGACGTCCTGACCCACACCGCGCTGTGCCTGGACGCGGCGGTCGCGGTGCGCGACGCGATGGACGACCCCTTCCTCGAGATGCTCGCGGTGCTGTGCCACGACCTCGGCAAGGCGCCGGCGACGCGGTTCGAGCGCGGCCGCTGGCGCGCCCCGGCCCACGACGTGATGGGGGAGGAGCCGACGGAACGCCTGCTCGGCCGGGTCAGCCCGCGCGCCCACCTCGCCGCGGCGGTGCGGCCGCTGGTCCGCGAGCACCTGCGCCCGTTCCAGCTGTGGCGGGTGCGCGACCGCGTCGGCGACTCCGCGGTCCGACGGCTGTCGGCGCGGGTGGACCTGCGGGCCCTGTGCCGCGTGGCCTGGGCCGACTCGGCGGGGCGCGCACTGCCGTTCCCGCCGCTCGAGGCCTGGGAGCCCGCGCGCTGGTTGCTGGCCCGAGCCGAGGCCCTCGGGGTGCGCGACCGGGCCCCCGAGCCCTTCCTCCGCGGGCGTGACCTCCTCGCGCTCGGCCTGCCCCCGGGGCCAAGGGTCGGCGAACTCCTGCGCGAGGCCTACGAACTCCAGCTCGACGGCGCCGTGGCGACGCGTGAGGAGGCCCTGGACTGGGCGCGTCGGAAACTGGGCGCGTAGGGTGTGCCGTGAGCTGGCTCCGCCCTTTCGGAGGCGGGGTGCGGGCGTCTCCCGGGCGGGGGAGGGCGAGATGAGGGGGCGCGGCCCACGTTCCGGCAGGGGGGTGCCGGCGCGTCGGGCGCGGTCCGGAAACTGGGTGCGCGCGGTGTTCCGGCACCCGATTCGGCCCCGGCCGCTCGTCGGTCGGAGCGGCGCCCGGTCCGGGCCGAGGTCGAGCGAGGGCGCGGAACCCCGCCCGTCCCTTCCCGAGGGTTGCCAGCGACTCGGGCCCGTCCGTCCGGGCCGGTCTCAGGGGGAGGACGCGCCGGCCGCACCGCGCCGCAGCCGCTTGCCGAGCGCGCGCCCGACCAGCGCGCGCACCCAGGCCCGGGGTAGGGGACGCAGGGCGCGGACCAGGAAGCGGTCGTGGAGCTTCGGCACCACCACCGACCGGCGCCGTGCCAGTGCGTCGAGCGCAGTCGCCACCACCTCGTCGGGGTCGGCCGCCGAGCCGCTCACCGGGCCGTCCACCCCGGCGACGGCGTGGAACTCGGTGGCGGTGTGCCCGGGGCACAGGCCGAGGACGTCCACCCCGCGCGGGCGCAGCTCGGCGGCCAGCCCCTCGGCGAGGTGCAGGTCGAAGGCCTTGGTCGCGCCGTAGAGGCTCATCCACGGGGTCGGCTGCCAGCCCGCGGTGGAGGCGACGACGACGATGCCGCCGCGCCCCCGGGCGAGCATGCCGGGGACGAGCCCGCGGGCGAGGAGCGCCGGCGCCTCGCAGTTCAGGCGGACCATCGCCGCCACGTCGCCCGGGGGCTCGTCCTCGAACCGTCCCGACCAGCCGAAGCCCGCGTTCGCGACCAGGAGGCCGATCGGCAGGTCCTCCACCTCGGCGAGCAGGGAGGCCGCGCCGCCGGGACAGGCCAGGTCCAGGGCCACGGTGCGGACCTGGACCCCGGCCTCGCGGGCGAGTTCCTCGGCCAGCGCGTCGAGCCGCTCGGCGCGGCGGGCCGTCAGCACCAGGCCGAGGCCGCGGTCGGCGAGGCGGCGGGCGAAGTGCAGCCCGAGCCCGGAGGAGGCCCCGGTGACCAGCGCCCAGGGGCCGTAGCGGTGGCGGAAGTCCATGCCCCCAGCCTAGGCGGATGGGCCGGGCGGAGGAACGGCGCGAGGGGCGGGAGGGAAATACGAAGCGCTCCGACCCCCCCGGATCGAAGCGCTTCGAGAGATAAGGAATCCTTCCTCCGCAGGAGAAAGCATCGGAGCCCATCCCCCCGAACGGGCGCCGACGTGGATATCTACGCTTGGGACGCTCGTGGGTTACGGGTTTTTCCCGTCTTTCCGCCGTCCTCTCCAGGCCTTCGGGACCGGGGAGAGGGGCCTCGACGACCCGCCTCGGAGCGGTTGCGGGAGGCTCGACGGCCCCGGATGATGGGGAGGTGGCCGCCGAGACCCGCACGGAGGCCCCCGCGGGGGCCGGGCTGACCGGGCTGCCCGGCATCGGCCCCCGGCGCGCCCTCGCCCTGCGCCGACGTTTCGGGGCCGAGACCCCCCGCGACCTCCTCCTGGCCTGCCTGCCCCGGGGCTACGAGCCCGCCGCCGTCGTCCTCGACGGTCCCGGACTGGCCGAACTGGCCCCGTCCGGTGGGGCCGCCGCCGCGGCCTCCGCCGACGGGCCCCCGCTCCCGGACCGGGTCCGCCTTCGCGGCCGGGTCCGCGGCGCCCGCCTCTGGCCGCCGGCGGGGCCCCGCGCGGTGTTGCGGGTGGACCTGGTGCACGACGACGAGCCCCACGCGCCCTTCCAGGCCCTCTGGTTCGGCCGCCCCTGGCTGCGCGAGCGCATGGTGCGCGACGCCGTTCTCCACCTCGAAGGGCGTCCGAGCCTCCACCAGGGACGGTTGCGCCTGCTCTCGCCGCGGCTCCTCGATCCCGAGGAAGCCGCCGCTCCGCCGCGTCCGCGTCCGCGCCTGCCCGAGGTCGAGGGCGTGCCGCCGGCGGTGCTGGCCGCCGCCCTCCGCGCCGCCCTGGCCGAGGCGGACGAGGTTCCCGACCCCCTGCCCGAGGACCTGCGTCGCGCCGCCGGGGTCCCCGACCTCGCGACCGCGCTCCGCGCGCTCTACGAGCCGAGCGGTCCCGAAGCCGCGGCCGCCGCCGAGGCGGGCCGCCGCCGCCTCGCCCTCGGCGAGGCCTGGAGCCTGGCCGTCGGCCGCGGCGACGACCGGCCCCCCGCT
>JALUVI010000149.1 GCA_027020785.1 Planctomycetota bacterium
TAGGAGGTCGGCAGACTCGTCGGAGGACTCGTCGAGGACCGAGAGCGCCTTCGCGGCCGCCCCACCGTCCGGTGGCTCCTTCAAGTCTTGGCGCACGGTCCCCTCGTCATCGTGCTCGACACCGAGGGCATCAAGGAATCGCAACCATTCGTCCCGTAGGCTGGTGGTCACGAAGGAGTGGAGCAGCATCAAGGTGAGCTTCGGGGCGAGCTTGGGTCTCTGTGCGAGCAGCTCGGCCAGCTTTCCCTCGGGCATGCCGCGCACCCTCTTTTCGCGGAAGCCACGCGCACGGGCGAGGGCGGAGGCTGCCCATGCGCGCCTCTGTTCGCGCTCTCCTTCGTCCTTGCCGCCGCGGAGGAAGTCCAGTGTCGCCGCCTTTCGGTCAGCGGCGGTCATCCGGGTCCAGAGTGAGGAAGGAATAGATGCCATGGCCTGAGCATAGCATCCGCTCGCTTCGGCCTGGGGTCGCCCTGGCTCGGCTCTAGTCTTCCTTGCCGAGTTTGGTCAGGTCCACGGCCTGGCCGCCGTTCTGGGCGGCGAGCTCGGCGAGGAACTCGGCGTTGGCGTCGCCGGCGGCGATGGTGTGGATGCGGATGCGGCGATCGCGGTTGAGTCGCGTGACGTCCGCCAGGATGAGGTCGGTCAGGATGACCGGGCCGGTGGTCGGCTCACCATCGGTCATCAGGAAGATGGTTTGGACCTCGGGGAAGTCGAGGGCCGTCATCAGGGCGTCGTAGAGGTTGGTGGCCCCACCCGGTCGGCTGTCCAGGAGGAAGGCCTTGGCCGCCGCTTCGTTCTCCTCGTCGGCCGGCGAGAGCTTCTCGCGCCAGACTTGAGCCCGATCCGAGAACAGCACGATGCCGAAGTCGGTTTCGGGGTCGAGGTGGTCCAGGGTCTCGACCAGGGCCGCGGAGAAGAAGTCGAAGAAGGTGCGCCCGTCGGGAGCGCGGTTCATCTCCATGGAACCGCTGACGTCGAGGATGAAGACCACGCCCCCGGTCGGCACTGCGATGCCGTGGTACTCGCTGCTCTTGGCCTGGGTGTGCTCGACCGTCAGGGTGCGCTTGGCGCGGCGTTCCTCCAGGGTCGCGAGCGCTTCCTCCTCGGTCGGCAGCTCCCAATCCGGCGGGAGGTCGGCCAGCCACCGGTTCCAGTTGCGCCACAGGGGCCCGAAGTCCATCCCGGTCATCCGCTCGAGGGCTTCGATGGCGTCGCTGCGCACCCGCCCCTTCTCCGTGGCGACCAGGGCGCCGAGCGCGTCGAGGGTCTCGCGGCGGCGGAAGGCGAGCGAGGCCTCGACGGCCGCGGAGCGCACCGACCACAGGTCGTCGTGGAACCGTTCCAGCAGGGCCTGGAAGGCGAAGTCCGACTCGGGGAACCAGCGCAGACCGAGCGTGGCCTGGATGCGCACCGAGGCCCGCGGATCGCGGGTCAGCTCGACCATCTTCCCCTCGGCTTCGGTGGGCAGTCCACCGAGCTGGGCCAGCGCCCAGGCCGCATCGGCTCGGGTCTGCGGGTCGCGATCACCGAGCCGCTCGACCAGCGCTGCGATCAGTCCGGGCGGCCGGGCGCGCACCAGACCCTCGATGGCGATGCTGCGCATCCGCGGGTCGTCCTCGCGCAGGTGGTCGAGGAGGACCGGACCGCAGAGGTCGGGCTGGTACCGGGCGGCGAAGGAGAGCGCCTCGAGCGCCGCAGCCGCCACCTCCTCGTCGCGGCTGCCGATTCCGGATCGGATCAGTGCGCTGACCTCTTCCTTGGTGCGGGCCTTGCGCAACTGGTCGAGGATGCGCGGGCGCAGCGCGATGTTGCGGGCGTCCCCGTAGGCCTCGAGCAACGCGAGCATCGCGTCGCGGCCGCCGAAGGCGCCGAGCGCTTCGAAGGCGCGGCGGCGGAGGAACACGTCGGGGTCGCCGGTGCGCTTCTCGACCAGTTTGAGCCCGCGCTTGATCTTGAGGACCCCGATGCCGCGCAGGCCGGCCGCGACCAGGACCTTCTCCTTCGACTTGGCGGCGGACAACACCGCGGACTCCATGCGAGGAGTACCGTTCTCGACCAGGAGTTCGACCAGTTGCGCCTTCAGACGCGGGTCGCGCTCCTTGCGCAGGCGCTTCTTCTGCAGCCAGGCCCGCTCGACCTCGTCGAGCTCGGCCAGCTCGCGGTACGCGCGCCGCCGTTGGCGCGGGTGGTCGCTCTCGGCGAGCTCGTGGAGGATCTCGCGGGCCTCGGGGGCGCGGCACAGGGCGATGCCGTGGATGGCCGCGTCCTCCAGCCGGCCCTCCAGCCTGGGTAGCAGGTCGCGCAGCGCTTGCGCGGCTTCCGGGGTGTCGAGGCGCCCGATGGCGTGCAGCTGGTCGATGACGCCCTGGTACCTGGGGTGGACGATCTCGTTCGCGTCCTCCTGGTCGTCCCGCTTCGACTGGCCTCCCCGCGCGCCGCCCTTGCCTTGCGGGTCCGGGTGCTTCACGGCCTGCGCACCCGCGGCGGC
This sequence comes from Planctomycetota bacterium, assembly GCA_027020785.1. GTDB lineage: Bacteria > Planctomycetota > UBA1135 > UBA1135 > UBA1135 > JALUVI01. The sequence goes on from JALUVI010000149.1 coordinate 2,489, forward strand.
GGCGTCGCGCCACGCAGCGAGGCGGCGCTCCAGCTCCTCCAGTCGTCCGTCCAGGGTCGGCCCCCCGTCGTTCACCACGGGCGCCGGCTCCCCGGCCTCGGCTTCGGCTTCGGCTTCGGGGGGTGGGTCGGGCGGCTCCTGCAGGGAAGCGGGGAACAGGGCCGCGAGGGCGAACGTGAGTGTGAGCGGCATCTCGGGAGGAGTGGCGGATTCTAGCGGCCGACCGACGTCCGGTTGCCCCGTCCCCACCCCTCTATCCTGTGGGACCGACACGATGCGGCTCCAGACCTTCCTCCCCGTGCTCGCCGCGGCCCTGCTCTTCGCGACGGCGGCCCGCGCCCAGGACGCTGCTCGCCGCGCCCTGGAGGCCGGGCGCGAGGCGCGCGCGGCCGGCGACACGGTGCAGGCGGTGGAGCACCTGCGCTATGCCGTCGCCCGGCTCGACGACCCCGTTCCGGCGCTGATCGAGCTGGTCGCGGCCTGCCGCGAAGGCGGGGACGCCGACGCCGCCCGGGCCTGGGCGCGCGAGCTCGTGCGCCTCGCCGCCGACGCGCGCGGCCGCGTCGCCCCCAGGACCCTGGCCGCCGCGGGGGTCGGTGAAGAGGCGCGCATCCTCCTGCTCGAGGAGGCCGCCGCGCGCGCGGAGGCCGCGGCTTCCCTGCGCGACTTCGTCCGGGCGACCCGGGCCTCCTCCCGGGTCGGCGACCCCCTGCTCGCCGAGTGGGCCGAGGACCTCCTGCTCGTGCTCGGGCGCGAGCAGCCCGCCGTCCTCGGCGCCGACCCGCCCGCTCCGGGCGTCGCGCCGGACCGCCGCCGCCGTCGCCGGGTGGTGCGCGCGTTGCTCGCCGTGGTCGAGCGCGCCGCCGGCCGTGGTCGGCTCGACCTCCAGATCCGCGCCGCCCGCGTCCTCGCCGGGCTCGCTGCGCAAGCCGCCGACTGGGACGAGGAGGTCTCCGGGCCCGAGCCGCTCGACGTCACGCGCGAGGCCCGGCAGGCGGCGGCCGCGTTGGCGCGCGCCCGGGAGCGGCTCGCCGAGAAGGCGCGGGTGTGGAGCATCGCGGAACTCGAGGCGATGACCGAGGACGAGGCCCGCGCCTTCACCCTGCAGCATGCGAGTTTCGTGGACCCGGGCGTCGCCCTGTCGCCGAACGCGCGCTATCGCATCGAGACCGAGTGCGGGCACGGCACCCTCCTCGGCGCAGCGCGCACGGTCGAGCTGCACCACGCGCGGCTGGTGAACTGGTACGGAACCGACCCCTTCCTCGAACGGCAGGGCATCGTGCGCATCGTGAAGGAGTCGTACGGCCTCGAGATGGAGGGCGCTCCGTTCTGGTGGGTCGGCGGCTTCCAGGGCGGCGACGTGACCACCGTCAAGTTCACCTACGGCACCATCCCGGGGCTGGGGCGCACCTTGACGCACGAGCTGACCCACCGCTTCGACGGCGCCCTGTTCCCGGGCATGCCGTCGTGGTTGACCGAGGGGCGGGCGGTTTGGACGGCCGCTTCCTACGGGCGCATGGACGACGTCGAGTTCGTGGACGACTACGTGGACTTCGGCACCATGAACCGTGTCCGCGGCATGGGCTACGGCGACGTGCGCAAGCTCGAGGAGATCCTGGACGGCGAGAACGAGGAATACCGCGACAACTACCCCGTCGGCTACGCCCTGTGGGTCTTCCTCCGCTCGTGGCGCGGCCCGGACGAGGGCGGGCAACCGCTCTTCGCCGCACGCCTCGAGCCCTACATGCGGGCCTGCGCCAGGTGGCGCAAGGACCCGTCCGACCTGTTCGTGCGCTGGTTCGCCGACGGCGAGGCCGGCCGCCCCGACGGCCTCGACGCCTTCGCCGAGGAGTTCGCTGCCTTCCTGGTCGGGTTCGACTGGCGCGAGCCCGCCGATTGGACCGAGCGCTACCGCCGGTCGGCCCCGCTCGGCGAGGGCGGGGAGCTGGTGATGGACGAGCCGACCTTCAGCTGGCTGCGCGCCCGCGCCGAGCCCTGGTTCGGCCAGGAGCAGGCGCGGCTCGCCGCCGAGGTGCTGGCCGAGGACGGCCGCGAGGAGGACGCCGTCGCGGCCTACTCGTGGTCGCTCGCGGTGGACGAACCCTCCGACGCCGAACTCGCCGCCTTCGCGGACCTGCTGCGTCGGCGCGGCAGCGACGACGCGGCCTGGGCGCTCGACCACTGGCCGCGCTACCACTCGCCGCGGCGGCGGCGGCTCGCCGAGCGAACGCCGGCCCCCTTCCTGAAGCGGTTGCGCCCCGTGGTCCGGCTGGTGGACGTGCTCGCAGAGCGCGCCGCCGCCGAGGCCGCCGCCGGGCGCCCCCGCACCGCGCTCGCCCTGGCTGCCGAGCACGACGAACTCGCCGCATGGCTGGGGCTCGCCCCGCTCGACCTCGACCTGCCCGCCGCCGTCCTCGCCGACCCCGCGCCGGACGGCGCGCTCCATCCCTTCGTCCATCCGTGGCGGCGGCTCGGCGCCTCCGGTTGGAGCGAGGCGGGGCTGGTCGGTCACGAGGACCGCCGCGTTCCCGGCCTGTGGGGCGAGGACGTGAACCGTGACCTCCACGTCGGCCGCAAGGGGCCGCGCGGCGAGACCGGCGCCCAGGACCGCACCGCGTACTGGCGCGACGCCGTCGTCTTCGCCGGCGCGTGGCAGGGGCCCGGCCGCTACACGCTGCGCTGCCGCATCGAGGCGACCACGAGCTTCCTCTCCGGCGGGGTCGTGCTCGGCTGGACGCGCCGCGACCGCAACGTCCTCCTGTCGTTCTCGATGGGGGACTGGAAGTACGCCGCCGGCGAGGCCGACGAGCGGGCCGCGAGCGACCGCCTGTCGTGGACGCTCGGCGGACACTGGCAGCGCACCGCCGACCTGCGCGGCGGCCACGCCTTCGGCGGCGAGGCCACCGGTTTCGAGCTCGAACTGCGGGTGGACGGCCCCACCGTCGAGCTGTGGATGGACGGCGAGCGGCTCGCCACCCATACCGAGCAGGACGGCCGTCCCATCCAGGGGCGCATCGGCTTCTTCACCTCGCAGGGCGCGATGCGCGTGGTCCAGCCGATGGTGCGCCGCGAGGACCGTCTCGCCTGGGGGCCGGCCGCCGCCGCGTGGGGCGCGGGGCTCGACCCGCGCCTGCCCGGAGCCGCGGCCTGGCGCGACCTGGTCGGGCGTCCGGTCACCGGCCTGCCGCTCGGCGACTCGGGGACGGTGCTCTTGTGGTTCGGGGCCGACCCGCCCGACGCCGCGGCCGAGGGGGCCGAAGCCCGCGGTGAGCGGATGCAGGCCGCGGTCCGGCTCGTCGCCTCGGAACTGGTGCGCGAGGAGGCGACCCAGCCGCTGGTCGTCGTCGTTCCCGAAGAACTGCCCGCGGCCGAGCGCGACGTCCTGGCGGCGGCGCTCGCCGAGTCGGCGCCGCCCGGCGGGGCGACCCTGGTGATGCACGCGCGCGGCGATGCGCCCGGCGGCAGCGGTTGGCGGGTCGCCGGCCGCCCGCGGCCCGCGGTCGTCTTCGTGGACCCGGCAGGTCTCCTTCGCGCCGTCGCCCCGCTGCGCCGAGCCGGGGCCGCGCTGCCGCCCCAGGTGCGCGACGAGGTGCGCCGCACCCGCGACCACCGCCGCCCCGGCCTCGCCGGCGCCGCCGACTGACCCGGCCGCTTCAGGAGGACGCCGCCAGCGCGCGGGCGAGACGGTGGCGCAGGTTGCCGAGGCGGTGGCGTTCCTCGTCGTTGCGCACCGCCCGCCACAGCGCGCCGCGGCTGCTGACGACGACGACCAGGTCGCGTCCGCGGGTGACGGCGGTGTAGAGGAGGTTGCGGCGCAGCATCAGGTAGTGCGACGAGGCCAGGGCGACGACCACGGCGCGCGCCTCGGTGCCCTGGGCGCGGTGGACGGTGACGCACCACGCCGGCACCAGGTCGTCGAGCTGGGGCGGACCGTAGTCGTGGAGCCGCCCGTCCACCTCGACGGTCAGCGTGTCGGCGGTGAGCCGCACCACGCGCCCGGTGTCGCCGTTGAACACCTCGCGGTCGTAGTCGTTGCGCACCACCATGACGCGGTCGCCGACCCGCAGCCCCTTCGCCCAGGGCGGGCCCTCGGCGGGCCCGGGGTTCAGGCGTTCGGCCAGCCGCCGGTTGAGCTCGTCCACGCCGAGCGGACCGCGGTACATCGGCGCCAGCACCAGGACGTCCTGCATCGGGTCGAGGCCGTAGGCCTCGGGGATGCGCTCGGCGACGATGCGCTCGACCATGGCCGCGGCCTCGTCCGGGTCGTCGATCTCGACCACGAAGAAGTCGCCGCTGCCGCCGGTGCGCCGCGAGCGCGGCGCCTCGCCCTGGAGCACGGCGTGGGCCGCCTCGACGATGGCCGAGCCCTCACCCTGGCGGTGGATGCGCGACAGCCGTACCGTCGGCACCTCGGGTGCGGCGACGAGGTCGGCGAGCACCGCGCCGGGGCCCACCGAGGGCAGCTGGTCGGCGTCGCCGACGAAGAGGACGCGCGCGCCGTCGGGGACCGCGGCGAGTACGGACGCCGCGAGCGGCAGGTCGAGCATGCTGACCTCGTCCACCACCAGGTAGGCGAGTTCGAGCGGCTCGTCGGCGTGGTGGCGGAAGGCGTTGGCGACGGGGTCCCAGCCGAGCAGGCGGTGCAGGGTCGAGGCCTCGCGCCCGGTCGCGTCCTGCAGCCGGCGTGCGGCGCGCCCGGTCGGCGAGGCCAGCCGCACCGGGCCGACGCCGCGGTCCTCCAACAGGTCGAGGAGGACGCGCAGGGTGGTCGTCTTGCCGGTGCCGGGGCCGCCCGTCATCACCGCCACCGGCTCGGCCAGCGCCAGCTCGAGCGCGCGGCGCTGGCTGTCGTCCGGGGTCAGCCCGGAGCGGGCCAGCGCGCGCGCCAGGGCGGCCTCGTCGGCGAGCGGGCCGTGCGCGCCGCGCGCCAGCCGCGCCAGGTGGGCCGCGACCCCGGCCTCGGCGGCGTGGAGTTCGGGCAGGTAGAGCGACGGGTCTTCCGGGCTCGGCAGCTCCTCGCGCACGATGCGGGCGCGGGCCAGCAGGTCGGCGACCGCTTCGGCGACGACCTCCTCCGAGCAGCCGAGGTCGAGCAGCCGTTCCCACACCACCCGCTCGGGCAGGCAGGCGTGGCCCTCGCGCGTCGCCTCGCGCAGGAGGTGCAGTGCCACGCCGCGCGCCCGCTCCATGGAGTCGAGCGGCACCCCGGCGGCGTGGGCGATGCGCTCGGCGGTCTGGAAGCCGATGCCGTGGACCTCTTCGATGAGGGCCCACGGGTCGCGGACGACCCGGGTCGGCGCCTCCGGCCCCCAGCGTTCGTAGAGCGTGGCCGCCTGGCCGCCGGTCAGCCCGAAGCCGCGGAGCTCGGCGAGGACGCGGTGGCGAGCGGCGTCCTCGCGGTAGGCCTCGGCCAGGGCGCGGGCCCGCTTGGCCCCGATGCCCGGCACCTCACGCAGGGCCTCCTCGCCGCGCTCCAGGGCGTCCAGGGTGGCGTCGCCGAAGTGGTCCACGAGGCGGCGGGCCAGGTCGGGGCCGATGCCGGGGAAGGCCCCGCCCCCGAGGTAGCGGACCAGGCCGTCGCGGGTGGTCGGCGTCGTCCGCTCGGCCCAGGCGGCCCGGAACTGGAGCCCGAAGCGGGCGTGCTCCTCCCAGCGGCCATGGAGGCGCAGCTCCTCGCCCTCGTGGACCGGCGCCAGGTCGCCCGCGGCCGTGACCTCGGCGCCGCCGGTCAGCAGCCGGACCACCGCGAAGCCGGTGTCGGGGTTGCAGAAGACCACCCCGGTGACCCGCCCCTCGAGCACCTCGTGGGGGCGCTCGCGGCGGTCGCGGGGGTCGGAGGCTCGGGCCATGGGGAGGGGGCGCCCGGGGGCGCCCTTTACGGTAGACGGCCCGTCGGCTATCATGTCGCGCCCTTCCGAGGTCACCCGCATGATCAAGGTCCAAGTCCGTCCCAACGAATCGCTCGAAGCCGCTCTGCGGCGGTTCAAGCGCCAGGCCAACCAGGCCGGGCTGTTCACGCGCATGAAGGAGAAGCAGTTCTACCTGAAGCCCTCCGAGCGCCGCCGTCTCGAGAAGATGGAGCGCATGCGCGTCATCCGCCGCGCCGAGCGGATGCGCCGCCTGCAGCGCTGCTAGTCGCGGGGCCGCGAGGCCCGCACGTCGCGATTCCGGCCCCGGCTCCCGACCACGGAGCCGGGGTCGTGCGCGTTCCGACCCGTCCTTCCGCCACCGCCGAGCGCCGACCATGGCCCGCCCGCCCGCCGAGAAGAAGTTGCCGCGAGGGCAGCGCGACTTGAGCCTGCCCTGGCAGGAGTGGCGTTTCGAGGTGGGGGACCCGGAGCACGGCCAGCGGCTCGACGTGTTCCTGGCGGCGCGCCTGCCGTGGCGTTCGCGGACCGCGATGCGGGACGACCTGGTACCCGACGGTCCGGTCCGGGTGCTGCCGCACAAGGACCCGCAGCAGGCACCGGTGGCTGCGGTCAAGCCCGGGCTCAAGCTGCGCAAGGGCCAGGAGGTGGTGGTCCGGCTGCCGGCGCCCGGCGCCGGGGATGGAGCGGAGCCGGCGGCCGAGACGGCCGAGGTCCCGGAGCTCGAAGTGGTGTACGAGGACGAGTGGCTGGTGGCGGTGAACAAGCCGCCCGGCGTCGCGGTCCACCCGTCGCGCGGTCATCTGACCGGTTCGCTCATCCACCTGGTGCACGAGCGGCACCGCGCGCTCGGCGGCGGCGAGGGTGCGATGCCGACGCTGTGCCATCGGCTCGACCGCGAGACCACGGGGCTCCTGTTGTGCGCCAAGGACCGCCGGGCGCGGACCCGCATCGGGCGCGCCTTCGAGCAGCGGCGGGTGAAGAAGACCTATCTGGCCCTGGTCGAGGGGCTGCTCGCCGAGGACGAGGGCGTCGTGGACCGGCCCATCGGCAAGGCGCTCGGCGCCGAGGTCCGGCTGAAGATGGCAGTGCGCGAGGACGGAGTCGGCCAGCACGCCGTCACCCGTTGGCGGGTGGTGTCGCGCCATCC
>JALUVI010000150.1 GCA_027020785.1 Planctomycetota bacterium
CACCCCGGCCCGCATCGCCATGGTCCACGGCTCCCGGCGCTGGACGTCGGCGAAGGTGATGCCGAACCCGATGTCCTCCACGGCGAGCCCGAACCGGAGCTCCCACGGGCCGAGGGGCACGATCCCTAGCGCCCCCAGCGAAAGCGAGAGGCCGGAGCCCGCCTGGTCGGCGAGCTGAGCCCGGTCGTAGCGGACGGCGACCCCCACCCCCCAGCGGAGGCCCGGGGCGCGGAACCCGAAGATGTCGCCCGGGATCCCCGCGCCCACCGCGGCCCCCATGTGGGAGAAGGCGAGGGCGGACCCGCCGGGGGCCGCCTGGATCCCGCCCGCGGAGAGGGTGGTGAACGCGGCGGCGAAGGGGCCGAACGACCCGCCGAGCCAGATCACCGAGGACAGGCCCCCCATGTGGGCGAGGTAACCGGAATCGAGGTACAGGTCCCGGCCCCAACTCAGGCCGGCCGGGTTGAAGATGAGGGCGTCGGCGCCCTCGGCCAGGGCGCAGTAGGCCCCCCCGTACCCGGCGGCCCGGGCCGAGGGCTCGAGGTCGAAGGGGTTTATCAACCCCTGGCCCAGGGCGATCCCGCCGATAAATACCGCGAACAGGCCGAGGAAATAGCGCCTCATCGTCACCCTCCTCGGCGGACCACGAGGATCCGCCCCACGTCCGAGCGGACGGCCCGCCCGTCCGCCTGCCCGGTGATGACGAAGAAGTAGAGGCCGCTGGGGACGTCGGCCCCCGCCGTGTTCCGGAGGTCCCAGGCGTAGGCGTTGGTGCCGGGGTCGAGCTGCGCCTCGAACACGAGCCGCCCCAAGAGGTCGAACACCAGGAGCCGCGCCTCGGTCGTCCCCGCGGGGAGGAAGTACACGATGGTCGCCCGGTCGGAGACGGGGTTGCGCTCGACGTACGCCCCCACCTCGGGGCCACCGGGGCGGCGGACGTAGACGGTGCGCGTGAACCAGGCGCCCCATCGGTCACTGCCCCCGGCGTCCTTGGCCCGCACCCGCACGGTATAGACGCCCTCGCGGTCGTAGGTGTGGGATACGGGCGGGGCGTCGGTGGAGTCGACGGTCCCGTCGCCGTTGAAGTCCCATTCCCAATCGGTGATCGTGTCGCCGTCGGGATCCTGGGCGGTGACGGTAAACGTGACCGCCTGGCCGGCCACCGGCTCCGACGGGTCATAAGTGAGGGAGGTGATCGTGGGCGGTCGGTTGGCCACGGTGACGGTCTTGGTGGCCGAGTTCTCGGCGCCCCGGGCGTCGGTCACGGTGAGGGACACGTCGTAATCCCCGGCCGCCGCGTAGGCGTGGGTGATGGGGGCGAGCGGGTCCTCGCCGGGGGCTTCGCGCGTCACCACCGTCCCGTCCCCGAAGTCCCAGCTGGCGCGCACGATCTCGTCGCCGTCGGGATCGGTGACATCCGGGGTGAAGGTGACGTCCTGGCCGACGCCGGGCTCCGCCGGATCCCAGGTGAAGTCCACCTGGGGCGGTTGGTTGGGGCGCTCCTGGACGGCGATCTCCTTCGCCGCCGAGCCCTCCACCCCGCGGGCGTCGCGCACGGTGAGGGTCACGGTGAACGTGCCCCCATCGGGGTAGGTGTGGGTCACGACCTCGGGCGGCCCGTCGCGTACGATGGGGTCGGTCCCGTCGCCGAAGTCCCACCGCGACCACACGATGGCGTCGCCGTCGGGGTCGGTGACATCCGGGGTGAAGGTGATCTCGTCCTCCCAGGTGGGCTCGAGGGGGCTCCAGGTGAAGTCCACCACCGGCCGGTGGTTGATATCGATGGTGAACGTGGCGGCGGAGGCCACGGTCGCCTGGTAGGTGGCGCCGTTCTCCAGGTGGTGGACGGTGGTCTCGAGCTGGACCGTGCGGCCGCGGACGGCGTCCTCCTGGGCCTGTGGGGGAACGGCCAGGGTGATCCAGATCCAAAGCTCCACGGAGCCGTCGTCGGCCACGGTGTTGTTCTGGAGGGTGGAGATGGTGACCCCGCCGGTATCGAACCCGGCGACGTCGGTGGTCTCGCCCATGAGGTCCCCGGCCGCGTTGCGGACCTCGATCGCCGTGATGTCGGAT
>JALUVI010000151.1 GCA_027020785.1 Planctomycetota bacterium
CCGCGCCTCCCGGCCCAGCGCCGGTCGTAGCTCGCCGCGACCTGCGGCTCCTCGTAGACCCGCAGCTTCTGCGGCAGGGGGTCGGACTCCTCCACGCGCCGAGGATAGGCCCACGACGCGCGCTCCTGCCCCGTAACCTGGAGGTCCGATGAGCGACCTGCCCCCGCTGCCGGAACGCCCCCGGGACGCCCACAAGGGCTCCATGGGCCGGGTCCTCCTCGTCGCGGGGCGTCGCGGCATGGCCGGAGCCGCGGTGCTGGCCGCCACCGGCGCCCTGCGCGGCGGGGCCGGCTACGCCGTGGTCGCGTGCCCCGGCGCCGTCGCCGACGTCGTGACCGTCGGGGTCCCGGAGGCCGTCCTCGCGCCGCACGGCGACCGCGACCGCGAGGGGCTGCGCGCCGACGACCTCGACGCGCTGCTCGCAACCGCGGCGACCGCCGATGCGCTGGTGGTCGGTCCAGGGCTCGGCCGCGATCCCGGCGTCGCCGACTGGGTGCCGCGGCTGTTGCTCGAGCGGCCCGACGGGCTCCCCGCGGTGGCCGACGCGGATGCCCTCTTCGCGCTGTCCGAGGCCGGCGCCCTCGGCGACCTCGACTCCGACGTCGTCCTCACCCCGCACCCCGGTGAAGCGGCGCGCCTGCTCGGTTGGGACGAGGGTGCGGCGCGGGTCCAGGCCGACCGCGCCGCCGCGTTGGCGGCGCTCGTCGCGGCGACCCCCGCCGTCGTCGTCCTCAAGGGTGCCGGCACCCTGGTCGGCCGCCGCGGCGACGAGCCGTGGCGCAACGCCACCGGCAACCCCGGCCTCGCCACGGCGGGCAGCGGCGACGTGCTCGCCGGTCTCGTCGGCGCGCTCGCCGCGCGCGGGCTCGACGCCCTCGGCGCCGCCCGGCTCGGCGTCCACCTCCACGGTCTCGCCGGCGACCTCGCCGCGCTCGACGTCGGCGTCGAGGGTCTGGTCGCCTCGGACGTCGCCGCCGCCCTCGGCCGCGCCTGCCGCCTCCATGCCGCCCGCACCGGGGGCTCCTCCGCGTCATGACGCTGCTCGCCCTCGCCCTGGCCCTCGCCCCGCAGGGCTTCGACGCCGCACCGCCCGACGACGAGCGGCTCGGGTGGGTCCACGACGGAGTCCCGGCCTCGGTGCGTCTCGACGCCGATACCGACGCCAGTCGCCGCCTCGCCCACGACCTCGGTCTCCTGGCGCCGTCGCGGGTCTCGGGGCGCCGCGTCCCCGAGGCCGAGGTCCGCGCCGCCGTCGCCCGCGTGCTCGACGTCTGGCTCGACGGCGAGGGCGATGCCCGCTCCACCCTGACCAGCGTTCGTCTCCGCGGCCTGCTCGGGCCGGACGAGGTCGCGCGACTCGCCGACGCGTTGCGCGGCGGCGACGGCGAGCGGCTCGCCGGTCACGTCGCCTCGCTGTTGCGTTCGGCCCCGTATTCGGCGCGCCGCGACGTCGCCGAGGCCCTTGCGCTCGACCCGCGGGTGGAGCCCTCCCTGCGCGGCGCGCTCGCCCAGGAGCTGATCCTGGTGGAGGGGCGCCCGGCGCTTGAGCGACTCGTCCCCCTGCTCGCACCCGACACCCCCGAGCCCATCCTGCGTCAGGTCTTCACCGCCTGGCGCGGCGTCCTCGACGCCGGCGACGTCGCCCTGCTCGAACCCATCGTCCACGAGGGTGCGCCGCGCATGGCGGCCTATGCGCTCCAGCTCTGGGCCGGCGTCGAGCGCGACCCGGCGCGGCGGCTCGAGGTCTTGCGCCTGGCGATGGAATGGCCCGACCCGGCGCACGCCGCGGTCGCCCTCGACGCCCTGGCCCGCGGCGGGCCCGACCCCGGACTCGCCGACGAGCTGCGGCGCTGGGTCCACCTCGGTGACGCCGACCAGCGCGCCCTCGCGATGCGCTCGCTCGCGCAGTTCGGCGGCCCCGAGGCGCTGCTCGAGGAATACCGCGCCGCCCGCGCCGACGGGGTCGGGCTCGCCGCGCGCGCCGCGTGGATGCCGACGCTCGCGCTGTCGCCGCTGGTCGAAGCCCAGGAAGAGGCGGCGCGCTGGCTCGCCGACGGCGGTTGGTCGCTCGGGGTGGAGGCCCTCCCCGTGGTCCGCGCCCTCGCCCGGAGCCCCGCCGTGGACCCCATCCTGCCGGCGCTGTTCGAGAACCCCGACCTGCCGGGGCGGGTGTTGTTGCCGCTCGCGCTCGGCCGCGCCGCGGATTCCTCCGCCGCGCGCGACCACCTGCGCCGTCTGTTGCGCCGTCCCGCCGGGCTCGAGGCGACGCAGGCCGTGATCCGCCTCGGCGCCCTCGGCGACCCGCGCGACCAGGCGTTGCTCGCCGAAGTCGCCGAGTCGCCGGACGCGGCGTCCGCAGTACGTTCCGAGGCCGTGCGCGCCCTCGTCCGCGCCGGTGCCGGTGCTGGGCTCGTGGAGCGGATGCTCGCCGAACCGCCCCGCGACTACGGCGTGGCCGAGGCCCTGGTGGCGGCGCTGGTCGAGTTCGGCCGCGGCGAGCGGCGCGAACTCGGTCTGCGCGCCGCCGCCTCCGGCCTGGGGCGCGACGACCCGCGCGAACGGCTTGGCTTGCGCATCGCCGCGTGGCAGGCGCTGGCGCGCTCCGGCGACCCCGAGGAGGCGCCGCGCCTGGGGACGGCCTTCGGTCGGTTGCTCGAAGGGGCCGCCGGTCGCCCCGCCGACGAGGACTGGCGCGACCTCGTCTCCATCGGAGGCGAGCACCCCGAGGCTGCGGCGGTGGTCGGGGCGCTGCGCGAGCTGGCCCGCCTCCATCCCGAGCTCGACGCGAGCATCGGGCTGCGCGGTTGGAGCCCCGACGGGGTCGCCCCCGAGGTCCTCTACTGGGCGGCCGGGGCCTGGGCCCGGCTCGACCCCGATCTCGCGGTGGCGTGGCTGGATCGCTTGGACGGGTTGGAGCTCACCGAGGCCAACCAGTTCCGCGTCCGCGCGCTCCGGGCGGCCCGCGCCCGCTCCGCCGCCGACCGGGTGCGCAGTCTGCGCGCCCTGCTCGAGGACCTGGTCGCCCTGCGGGCGAGGACCTTCGCCTTGCGTGCAGCGTTCGCCCCGGAGGGGGCGGGTTGGAACCTGCCGCACGACCGCCTCGCCGATCGTCTGGTCCTGGCCGAGGCCGAGCTCGCCGCCGACGAGGACGCGGCCGACGTCCTCGCCGCCCTGCTCGAGGGCTGGGCCGAGGCCGAGACCCTCGCCGCCGCTCTCGACCTGGCTCGGGAGCGCGGCGCCTTCGCGCTCGCGGTGCGGCTCGCCGACCACGCCGTGGACCTGCACCCGCTCGACCCCGAGGTCCGCGCCGCCGCCGCCCGCATCGCCGAGGCCGCCGGCGACCTGGAGCGAGCGCGTCGCTCGTGGACCGTGGTCCTGCGCCTGCTCCCGCCCGGCTTCCCGCTGCGCGACGAAGCGGAGGCGTGGCTGGGCGCGCATCCCGCCTCTGCAGGGCGATGAGCGGAAACTGGCCATCCAGGGTGTGCCGACCTCTCGTGGCCGGTTTCCGCGGGTATCCTGCGCGGATGAGCCCTCCCGGTGTCTTCGTGCTGCTCGCTTCCCTCTTGGTCGCCCCGGCAGCGGTCGTGGCGCAGGAGCCGGGGCTCGGCCTGCCCGACGGGGTCCCGACCGATCCCGCCCGGCGCGAGGCCCTGGAGCGGGCCTTCGCGGACGGCGGGCTCTCCGTCGACTTCGAACGCCGTGAGATCCGCTTCCCGGCCCGAGTCAACCTGTTGTGGGACCCGCTCGAGTACCTGCTGGTGGTCCAGCCCCAGGGACGGGACCACGAGTCCCTGTTCGCCGTCGAGGCGGACGAGCTCGACGTGCGCATGCTCAACGCCGCGATGCTCCTCTTCGGCGTCGAGCCCGGTACCCCGGGGACCACCGAAGCGGTGCAGCCGCGGCCGACGCTGGAAGAAGTGCGGCAGGGGGCCGACACCCTGGTCACCCACCCGGCCCGGGGTGACGGCTTCTACGTCACCGCGTACTGGACCGAGACCATGGACGACGGCCGCGTCGAGGAGTTCTGCTATCGCGTCGAGGACCTGGTCCTGAACGCGCGCGAGTCGCGGACCTACCAGCGTGGCCCCTGGATCTACCTCGGCAGCCGCTTCGTCAAGCCCCACGCGGACGCTCGGGAGTACTGGTCCGCCGAGAAGGACGGCAACCTCATCAGCCTCGTCGTCTTCGGCACCGGCCACGAGTTGCTCACCGGCGCCGATCCCGACTCCGGCTATCAGGACGTCTGGTTCCCGAACGTCTTCCTCCTGCCGGAGGTCGGCCACGAGGTCGAGCTCGTGTTCTCCTTGGATCCGCCGCCGTGCCCGTCGCGGCGGGGCGGCCCTGCGGCGACGACGGTCGAGGCCGGGGATGGCGAGGACGGCTGACGTCGGAAGGCGGGCGAGGCTCCGCCTCGGCCTCGTCCGCGTCGCCGGGGCCGCCTCGGTCGTCGCCCTCGCCGCCCTGGCCCTGCACCTGGCCGGAGCGGCGGGGAGTGAGCCGGCGGGCTGGCATCCGCTCCTGCTGGTCCCGGCGCTGGCGGCCGGGCTGGCGACCCTGCTCGCTGCGCCGCCGACGGCGCGGCCGAGCGGTGAGGTGCGCCCCGACGCGGATCCGGACGGCTCCATGCGCGCCCTGCTCGACCTGCCGCCGGCCTCGCCCTGGGCCGAGCTCCTGCGTTCGCGGCTCGGCTCGGCGCGCCCGCGCTTCCGCCCGGTCGGCGAGTGGGCTCCGGCCCTGGTCCTCCTCGCTGCGACCGGCGTCGGCGCGCTGGCTGTGTCGTCCCCCGACCGGGACCCGGGCCCTCC
>JALUVI010000152.1 GCA_027020785.1 Planctomycetota bacterium
GTCGCCGGGGGCCGCGCCGCCGCCCGCCCGCGTGGTCCGACCACAGCCGCCTCCCCCCGAGCTCCGGGGCGACGGCGAGGATGGCGCAGGTGCGGGCGCGGGCCGAGAATGGCCCGACGCGCGCGGTCCCCTCGCCCCCGGCGCCCCCGCCGACGAGGCCGCAGCAGTGGAGCGCTACCACCGGTGGCGCGCCTCCCGTCCCGAAGCCGAGGCCACCCCCCAGTGAATCCCGACCCCGAGAAGTTCGGCCTCTTCCTGGTCGGCGCCCGCGGCGCCATCGCCACCACCGTGCTCCACGGGCTCGAGGCGCTCCGCTCCGGCATGCCTCCGGTCGGCATGGTCACCGAGACCCCGGCGTTCCTCGGCGTGGAGCTCGCCGACCCGACGCGCTTCGAATGCTTCGGCTGGGACGTCGCCGGCGACGTCCACCGCAGCGCGGAGGAGCTGGCGCGGCAGGGGGTCCTGCCCGAGGACCTGGTCGAGCTGGCCGCGGTGCTCCGCGACCGCTACGCCCTCTCGCTCGCGCCCGGCGTTCCCGAACCCGAGGACGCGCAGCTCGCCGACCGCGCCGCCGCCGACCGGCTGGCCCTGTCCCCGGCTGACCAGGTCGAAGCGCTGCGTGACGACCTCCGCGGTTGGCTGGACGCGCCCAGGCTGCGCGACGGCGTCGTCGTCTACCTGGCCTCGGCCGAGCGCGCCCGCGAGCTGCCGCAGGGCTGGGACGACTCCGATGCCGACCCCCTGGAGTTGCTCCGCCACGCTCCGCCCGACCTGTCGCGGTCGCTGCTCTACGGGATCGCCGCCGTCGCCGAGGGCGTGCCCTTCGTCAACTTCACCGCGGCGCCGGGGCCCGCCGTGCCGGCCCTCGCCGGCTTCGCCCGCCGCCGCGGCGTGCCGGTGCTCGGCAACGACGGCAAGACCGGCGAGACCCTGCTCAAGACCGCGCTGGCGCCGATGTTCCGCGACCGCAACCTGCGGGTCATGGCGTGGCAGGGCTACAACATGCTCGGCAACCGCGACGGAGCCGCGCTCGCCGATCCGACGCGGGCCGTCGGCAAGGTCGCCAACAAGGACGAGGTGCTGCGCGAGATCCTCGAGGACGCGCATCTCCAGTCCGGAGTGCGCATCGACTTCGTGCCGAGCCTGCACGACTGGAAGACCGCGATGGACTACGTGCACTTCGAGGGCTTCCTCGGTGCGCGGATGTCGCTGCAGTTCACCTGGCACGGTTCCGATTCGGCGCTGGCCGCTCCCCTGGTCATCGACCTGGCCCGACTCGCGTTGCTCGCGAAGCGTCGCGGTGAAGGCGGCCCGATCGCGGCCGCGGCTCCCTTCTTCAAGCACCCGGTCGGCTTCCCCGACCACGACTTCCATCGTCAGATGGAGGTCCTGCGTCGTTGGGTGGACCGGGACCGCGATGGCGGACGCTGACCACGGGGACGAGCTGCGCGACCTGCCGCTGGAGGCGCTCGACTTCCCCTTGCCGGAGGAACTGATCGCGCGCCACCCGGCGGAGCGGCGCGCCGACTCGAGGTTGCTCGTCGTCCACGGCGCCGGCCCCGCCGCCTCCGCCGCAGCCCGCCTCGAGCACCGCCGCTTCTCCGACTTCGCCGAATTCCTGCGCCCCGGCGACCTCCTGGTGCTGAACGACACACGGGTGGTCCCGGCCCGCCTGGACCTGCGCAAGGAGACCGGTGGCGTGGTCGAGGGCCTGTGGCTCGAGGCCCAGGGGCGCGACGCGGTCGCCTTCCTCTCCAACCCGCGGCTGCGCCCCGGCCTCCTGCTGCGGGCCGCGGGCGAGGCGGCGCCGAGCCTGCGTCTCGGCGAGCGCCTGGGCGGCGGCCGCTGGCGGCTCGCCCTGCTGCCCGAAGCCGACGCCGCCGACTGGGCCGAGTGGCTGGGACGGCACGGGCGGGTGCCGCTTCCGCCCTACGTGCGCCGCTTGCGCGAGCGCTGCGGAGAACCCGACGAGACCCCGGAGGACCGCGAGCGCTACCAGACCGTCTGGGCGGAACGTCCCGGTTCGGTGGCGGCGCCGACGGCGGCGCTCCACTTCGACGCCGCGGCCCTGGAGCGGCTGGAGGCGTCCGGCGTCGAGGTCGGGCGTCTGACCCTCCACGTCGGGGCCGGCACCTTCCTGCCGGTGGAGGCGCCGTCGCTGCTGGCCCACCCGATGCACGAGGAGCGATTCCACGTCGGCCCCGACCTCGAGGCGGCGTTGGCGCGCCGGGCCGAGCGCGGCGGGCGCGTGGTCGCGGTCGGCACCACCGTGTGTCGCGCCCTCGAGGCCTGGGCGCGCGGCGAGCGCGGCAGCACCCGCTTGCTCATCGCCCCTGGCTTCCGTTTCCGGGTGGTGGACGCGTTGCTCACCAACTTCCACACCCCGCGCAGCACGCTGCTGGCCCTGGTGGCCGCCTTCGCCGAGCACCTCGGGGCCGAGGACGGCCTCGCCTTCGTCGAGGCCGTCTATGCCGAAGCCGTAGCCCGCGGCTACCGCTTCTTCTCCTACGGCGACGTCGGCTACTGGTTGCCGAGCAGCACCAGCGCCTGACGCTCGTGCCGTTCGATGGCTTCCAGGGTCTTCTCGGCCCGTGCGAGTCGCTCGTCCATGGACTTGAGCCGGGCGTCGATGGACTTCAGGACCTGGATCATCTCGAGCCGTTGCTCGGCCGGGTTCGGCGGCATGGGCGGGCCTTCCACGCGATTGCGTCGCGACGGTTCCTGGGCCGAGAGGCCGAGGGCGAGACCGAGCAGGAGAGCGCAGGCGACGAGGGCCGGAACCAGCACCGAGGCGCGTTGGGGGCGGTTGTCCATGTCCCAAGCCTACCCCGCAGCGCCCGCGGAATCAGCGGCTTCGGCGTTTCTTCGCACGCTTGGATCCCTCCCCTCCCCCCTTCGCCGCGTCGGGGCGGGTCATCCGCAGGAGGACCGGGTCCATGCCCTCGTCCTCGATGGCGAGCACCAGTGCGTCGCCGTCCCGTTCCAGGCGGATGCGCTGCAGGCCGACGGCCCGGGGCGAGTAGAACTCGAGCGATTCCTCGGAGTAGCCGTCCAGCTGAAGACCGAAGGTGGAGCCCCGCTCCTGGGGGTCGGCCGGAAGGTCGAAGACCCGGAGCACGAGGCGCTCGGGCGCGCCCTGCCCGGGGAGCGGCACCCCGCCGCCGCCGGGACGCGGGGGCTTCATCCAGCCGATGGAGAGGACGAGCTGGCGGACGACCCGCCCCTCGCCGATGCGGCGAAAGACCCCGGTCATGGAATCGCCGCGGGCGGGCGGGAACACCAGGTCGGCGACGGTGTCGGTCTCGTCGAGGGTCCAGGTGCCGCTCAACCAGGCGAGGTCGGTGAGCTCGCCGCCGCTGGGGGCGGGCGAGGGGACGGTGCGGTGCGCACCGGCGAGGAGGGCGCCGCCGAGGAGGCCGGCGCAGAGCAGGGTGGGAACTCGGAATCTCATGACCTCCCCAAGATAAGCGTTGGGAGGCGCGCTGCGTCAGGCCAGCTTGCGTCGGAGCACGCGACGGCTCCAGAGCGATGCCAGGACCACGAAGAGGACCAGTCCGGCGAGGCAGACCGCCGGAGTCAGCGTGCCGAGAGCGGTCCGGGCCAGCGGAGTGGTCAGGCTCCAGTCGGCCTGGAGGAAGACCATCCGCAGCGGCTCGATGGCGAGGGTTACCGGGTTGAACAGGACCGCGACCCGCAGCGCCGACGGCAGTCGGTCGAGCGGGGCGAAGGCGCTCGACAGGAAGATCAGCGGCAGGGTCACGATCATGACCACCGCGAGCATCTCGAAGTGGCGCTCGAACTGGAAGGCCAGTCCGAGGCTCAAGGCGGTGAAGCCGAGGACCACGAGCAACAGGGCCGTGAACCCCAACAGCGCGCCGAGGAAGCCGCCGCGGAAGGGTACGCCGAGTGCGAGCGCCGCGATCAGGATGACCCCGCACTGCAGCAGCGTGATCGTGGCGATGTGGATGGCGCTGGCGAGCACGATGGACAGGCGGTCGGCCAGCGGGGCCACGCGCAGACGGTCCAGGAAGCCGAGTTCTCGGTCGAACAGCACCGGCACGCCGGCGTTGAGGCTGGCGTTGAAGGCGGTGAACAACAGCGCGCCCGGCGTCACGAAGGCGAGGTAGCTCTCGCCGAGCGCTTCCTGCATCGAGTCCTGGAACACCAGGACGAACAGCGCCATCCAGATCAGCGGCTGGAACAGGCCGCTGGCGACGACCACCGGTCGGCGCTTGGAGTGGAGGAACCAGCGCCAGGCCTGGGTCCGGGTCTCCTGCCAGAAGGGCGAGCTCATGGGGCGGGGGGGGCGGTTTCGGCGGTGGCGGCGAGGTAGGCGTCCTGCAGGGTCGGGCGACGCTGCCCGACCGCGGCCAGTTCCAGGCCGCGCCCGCGGGCGCGGGCCTGGAGCTGGTCGGCCCAGGTCCCCGCTTCGGGTTCGCCGCGCACGGCGAAGGCGCGGGCCGGGTCGTCCGGCGCCGGCGGCAGTGCGACCGCGTCGAGTCCGGCGACCAGCTCCAACAGTCGCTGGTGGTCGCCCGGTTCGGGGTGCTCGTGGAGCGCCGCCCACACCACCCAGTCGCCGAGCCCGCGGCGCAGGGCTTCGGGCGTACCCTCGCCGACGATGCGGCC
>JALUVI010000153.1 GCA_027020785.1 Planctomycetota bacterium
GCGGCCCCACCTCGAAGAGTTGGACCGCATCTGCGAGACCTTCGTCCTGGCCTATCCGAACGCCGGCCTCCCCGACGAGCTCGGGAACTACGTGCTCGGGCCGGAGGCCATGGCGGAGCACGTCGGCGAATGGGCGCGCGCGGGATTGGTGAACCTGGTCGGCGGTTGCTGCGGGACCACCCCGGAACACGTCCGCGCCTTGGCCGAGGCGGTGGCGGGGGTCGCCCCGCGTCGTCCCAAGGGACGCCCTCCACGGCCCCGCTTCGCCGGGCTGGAGGAACTCGAGGTCCGGCCGGACTCCAACCTCATCGACATCGGCGAGCGCTGCAACGTGACCGGGTCACGGCGCTTTGCGCGGCTGATTCGCGAGGAGCGCTACGAGGAGGCGTTGGCGGTGGCCCGAGACCAGGCCGAGAACGGCGCCCAGGCGCTCGACGTGTGCATGGACGAGGGCATGTTGGACGGCCCGGCGGCGATGCGGCGCTTCCTGCGCCTGGTCGCCTCCGATCCCGAGGTGGCGCGGCTGCCGGTCATGGTCGACTCCAGCCGCTTCGAGACCATCGTCGCCGGGCTGGAGCAGCTGCAGGGCCGTTCCATCGTCAACTCGCTGTCGCTCAAGGAAGGCGAGGAGGAGTTCCGCGCGCGGGCCCGCGAGGCGCTGCGGTTCGGCGCCGCGGTCGTGGTCATGGCCTTCGACGAGGAGGGGCAGGCCGTGGACGTGGAGCGCCGCATCGCCATCGTCGAGCGGGCCCACCGCATCCTGCGGGAGGTCGGTTTCGCCGACGAAGACCTGATCTTCGATCTGAACGTGCTCGCCGTCGGCACCGGGATCGCCGAGCACGACCGTTATGCACGCGACTTCCTCGAAGCCCTCGCCGTCCTGAAGCAGCGCTTTCCCTCCTGCAGCTTCAGCGGCGGCATCAGCAATCTGTCCTTCGCCTTCCGCGGCGCCGAGCGCATCCGGCGTGCGCTGCACAGCGTGTTCCTGTACCACGCGGTGCGGGCCGGCCTGACGATGGGCATCGTCCATGCCGGGCAGCTGGACCTCTACGAGGACCTGCCGGCCGAGTTGCGGGAGAAGTGCGAGGACCTGATCCTGGCGCGGCGGCCCGAGGCGGCGGCGGAGCTGCTCGAGCTCGCCGAACGCGAGCGCCGTGAGGGCGCCGGCGAGGCTCCGGCCCCGGAGGAAGCCGAATGGCGGCGGCTCGACGTGGACGCGCGCTTGGAGCACGCCTTGGTCCACGGACAGGATGCCTTCCTCGAGCAGGACCTCCCCGAGGCACTGGCCCGGCACGGCGCCGCCCTCGCCGTCATCGAGGGGCCGCTGATGGTCGGAATGGATCGAGTCGGCGAGTTGTTCGGCAGCGGCCGCATGTTCCTACCCCAGGTCGTCAAGTCGGCTCGGGTGATGAAGAAGGCCGTCGCCTGGCTCGAGCCGCACCTCGCCGCGGTGGGGGACGAGGCGCCCGCGGCCCGCGGCAAGGTACTCCTGGCCACCGTCAAGGGAGACGTCCACGACATCGGCAAGAACATCGTCGGCGTCATCCTCGGCTGCAACGGCTACGAAGTCATCGACCTCGGGGTGATGGTGCCGGCGAACCGCATCCTGGAGGTCGCATGCGACGAAGGCGTCGACGTGGTCGGCCTGTCGGGGCTCATCACGCCGTCGCTCGACGAGATGGTCCACGTCGCCGCCGAGATGGAACGGCTCGGCATGGACCTGCCGCTGCTCATCGGCGGCGCCACCACCAGTCCGGTCCACACCGCGGTGAAGATCGCGCCACGGCGCTCGGGCCCCGTGCTCCACGTCCCCGACGCGTCCCGGGCGGTGGGGGTGGTCGGCGACCTGCTCGACCCCCGCCGCCGCGCCGCCCTGCTGGCGGCGGCCGCCGCCCGTCAGGAGGAGCTGCGGCAGCGGCGGACCGCTCGCGAAGCCGGGCGCGAACTGCTGTCGCTGGCCGAAGCCCGCTCTCGGGCCCCCCGACTCTCGTTCGACGACGACGCCAGGCCGACGCCGCGCTACCTCGGCGTGCGCCGTGAGGCCTGGAGCGTGGCCGACCTGCGTCCGTTCGTGGACTGGACCCCGTTCTTCGCCGCCTGGGAGCTGAAGGGCCGCTATCCGGAACTCCTCGACGACCCGTCGGTGGGGGAGCAGGCCCGTTCGTTGCTCGCCGATGCCGAGGACCTGCTCGATGCGTGGGAGCGCTCGGGTCGAATCCAGCCGCGGTCGGTCCACGGTTTCTTCCGCGCCGCCGCGCGCGGCGACGACGTGGTGGTCCGGGATGCCGACGACCGCGTGCTCGCGGTGCTGCCGATGTTGCGCCAGCAGCGCGCCGGGCGTGGTGACGCGGTCAACCGTTCCCTCGCGGACTTCGTCGCTCCCGAGGAGTCCGGGCTCACGGACCACCTCGGCGCCTTCGTGGTGACCGCCGGCTCCGAGGTGGACGCCGAGGCCGCCCGCTTCCGCGACGCCGGCGACGACTACCGCGCCATCCTGGCCCAGGCGCTCGGCGACCGCCTGGCCGAGGCGCTGGCCGAGGCCCTCCACCTGCGCATCCGTCGTGAGGACTGGGGCTATGCCCCCGACGAGGACGCCGACCCGGCGCGGCTCCTGCGCGAGGAGTTTCGGGGCATCCGTCCCGCTCCGGGCTATCCGGCCTGCCCCAACCACGACCTCAAGGAGGACCTGTTCCGCCTGCTCGATGCCGAGGTCCGCATCGGGGTCGGCCTCGGCGATTCCTGGGCCATGTCCCCGCCCGCGACCGTCGCCGGTTTCTGGCTCGCCCACCCCGAGGCCCGCTACTTCGGCATCGGCCGCATCGGAGAGGACCAACTCGCGGACTGGGCGGTGCGACGGGGGGTGTCGCTGGAGGAGGCGCGGCGGCGCCTCGGACCCCAGCTCGGATGAGGGAAACCGGCGGCACGGAGTACGCCGGCCGGAGCTGGTCGGCTAAGCTGGTCCCGGCACGCCTCCCGGGGCGGTTCCCCCGATGACCCTCTCCGCCTTCCTCCTCGCTTCCCCCTTCCTCCTCGCACCCCAGACCGGTCCGCGCCACGACGTCCTGACCGCGGCCGAACTCGCGGCCCGGAGCGGGATCGGACGCCTCGAGGCCGACGGTTCCTGGAGTCTCGCTCCGGGCGAGCGGGCGGTCCTGGCCGTCACCGCGCCGCAGCCCTTCCGCTCGTTCGGCGCCTTCTGGCGCGGCGGGTTCGCAGCGGCGACCACGCGTCTGGTCCGCAACGACGGCTCGACTTCGCCCGTCTCGCCCCTGGTCCGCAACGACGACCTCACCGCCGGCGCTCGCGGGCCCGGGGCCGCAGCGCCGACCGGCGCGATCGTCGGCGCCCTCCACCACGGCTACGGCGGTGATTCCCACGCGGTCGTCCTGACGGTCACCGGGCCGGCGCGCCTCCGCGACCTCGCCCTGGTGTGGGTGCCCGGGGCCGGGGAGGGCGCGCGGCGCCCGGCGCCGCCGCCGTTTCCGGGCGCGGCGGGCTACCCCAAGCCCTTCGTGTACGACCGCGGCTCCTGGGGGGCCGACCCGCCGCAGTGCGGTTACTCGTACTGGAGCGTGGACCACGTCGCCATCCACCACACCGCGAGCGCCAGCGAATACTGGAGCACGAGCTGGTCCGAGTGCGCGGCGAACGTGAAGGCCACGCAGTCCTACCACATGTACGTGAACGGCTGGTGCGACATCGGCTACCACTACCTCGTCTGCGTCCACGGTGACCTCTTCGAGGGCCGCGGCGGCGGCGACGACGTGGTCGGCGCCCACGACGCCTACAACCTCGGGTCCATGGCGATCTCGTGCATGGGCTACTTCCACCCGCCCTACTCGCAGACCCTGACGCCGGCGATGGAGGACGCCATCGCCGAGCTCGGCGCCTGGAAGTGCGACCAGAAGGGCATCGATCCCCTGGGGGCCTCGTGGTACGACGGCTACGGCGGGGTGGTCGCGAACGTCTACGGCCATCGCGACGTACGTTCCACTTCCTGCCCGGGCGACCAGGCCTACGCCCGGCTCGACGCCATCCGCCAGGCCATTGCAGCGCGGCTGAACGGAGGCGGCGGCCAGGTCGTGCTCGATACCGACCAGCTCCACCTGCTCGGCGCCTGGAGCCTGGGCTCGTCGTCGTCCGACAAGTACGGGCCGGACTATCGCTGGACCAGCACCGGCACCGGTTCGCGGCTGGTGGCGTGGTGGGAGCCCGACGTCCCATCCGCCGGCTGGTACGACGTCTACCTGTGGTGGCCGCAGGGCTGGAACCGCAACCCCCAGACCCTGGTCGGCGCTCGAACGCCGTCCGGCTTGACGACGACCACCGTGGACCAGCAGCACGACGGCGGCCGTTGGAACCTGATCGGAACCTGGTGGCTGCCCCAGGGGCGTCTCTCCAAGGTCGGCGTGGCCAACGACGGCCCCGCGGGATGGGTCGTGGTGGCCGACGCGCTCCGACTCGTGAAGCGCTGACCGCGGGTCAGTCCGCGAGCGCTGCCAGAGCGGCGGCGAGTTCCTTCGGGTCCGGACGCAGGACGGTCTCGGTCGGGCCTCGGGACGGGTCCCATGCGACGACGCCGAGGGCGACCGTCCGTCTCGCGCCGTCTCCGCTGCGGAGGCGGAGCTCGGCTCGCCACTCGCCGCCGAACGGAAGGCGGAAGACGGCTCGATGGCGGTCGTCCAGCTTCCGGATCGGATGCCGGTCGCGTTGCGCCAGGACGACTTCGCCGACCACCCCGGGGGGCAGCGCATCGCATCCCTCCACCGTGACGCCCAGGACGGGCGCCGGCGCCAGCGCGACTTCCGTGGTGGGCGGGGTCAGGGTGACCACCCGGTCCAGGCGGCCGGATGCGGAGACCCGACCTTGGACCCGCTCGCCGGTGGGTAGCCAGAGTCGGTAGGGGCGCCGGGCGTCGAACGAAGCGGCGCGCGCGAAGGCGGACGCCTCGAAGTCCGGGGGGACGCGCAACTGGGCGCGCCGGATCACCCCGCCCTCCGCGCCGCGCACGACGAGGTCGCACCAGGTGAAGCGGCCGCGGAGGTCCCAGGGGTCGAGGCGCGGGTCGTCCGCGCCGCCGACCTCGATGCCCTCCAGACGGGCCAGGGCGAGCGCGGGCAGGTCCTCGTGGAACAACTGGGCGGCGGCCAGGCCGGGAACCAGTCCGTCGAGCACGAAGCGACCGTCGTCGTCCACCCCGTACGCGAGCCGCTGCTCCGACCCGTCGGGCCGGGTCAGGGTCGACTCGATGCCGAGTCGGGCCCACGGCGGATGGTCCGCGTCCAGCAGCAGACGTCCGGACAGCGCGGCATGGCGCCAGGCGGTGAGACGCAGCGTCTCCCCCGGGACGAAGGACGTCTCGGGGGCCCAGGCGTGGGGCGAGGTGACGACGAGGAAGTGCTCTTCCGTCCAGGGGGCCGGATGGGAGCGAAGTTCGAACCGTCCGTCGGCGTCGGTGCGCAGGCCGCGGCCCACCGTCATCCGCCAGGCCTCCTCGTCGCCGTAGCGAGCCGGCGCCGTCACCTCGAGCAGGAGGTCGGGGAAGGGTCGGCCTTGCGGGTCGAGGACGACCCCCGCGACCAGGAGCGGGATCGGCTCCAGCCGCAGGTCGCCGAGGTCGGCGGGCCGGCCGGGAACGAGCGGGGGGAGAGTGGCGCCGGCGCCGATCGCCGGATCGCCGCGCAGGCGAACGTCCAGCCACGCCGGCGGGCCCTGGGCGGGGTCCGTCACCGGCGTGAGGGTGAGTGCGAACCGCCCGGTCTCGTCGGTGGCCACCACCACGCCGCTCTCCGCGAAGGCCCAATCGGGAAGCGCCTCGACGAAGAGTTCGGTCGCGGCGAGCGGACGGCCGCCGCCGTCCACGGCGCGGCCGGTGACGATCGGGTCGGCGCTGGGGCGGCGCAGCGCCACCGTCCGCGTGGCGCCTGGACGCTCGGGGCCGTCCGTGGCGACGGGGTCGGCGAAGGGGACGACGTCTGCGACGAAGGCCTCGACGACCAGCGATTCACCGAGGGGAACCACCGGAAAGAGAGCGGTTCCGTCCGCGCTCCGCTCCCGCGGTCGTCGCCACCGCGGCGGCGGCCGCTCGCCCGCCTTCGGCCGGGGGTAGGCCGTCACCGTCACCGGTCCGGGGTAGGGTTCGCCCGCCTGGGTGAGCAGGCGCACCTCGAGCGCACCGTGCGCCGGGAGGCGCAGGACGATCGGCTCGTCCGGCAGCTCCCCCCAGGCGAGGTCGGTCCGAGGCGGTTCGCGCAGCGGCGCCGCCACCACGAAGGCCACCCGCCGGTCCGATCCGGCGTCCGGCAGGAAGACCTCCAGGTTCGGGAACACGGCGAGTCCCGAGCGCGGGTCGGTGCGCACGGTCCACCGCGGACGCGTGCGGCCTTCGTCGCCGATCTCGGCGAAGACCACGGGCACGCCGCCCGCCGGCGCGCCGTCTTCCTCCTCGACCCGAACCACGACGGTGCGGGCCGGCGGAAGCAGCAGGACCACCTCGCCCTCGGGGGTCGGCTCCGGTTCGAGCACCATCACGAAGCGCCCGCCGTGGCGCGCCGCCAGCGCCCACAGCAGTCCCGTCTCGGGGCGCGGCACCGCCGCCCGGCCCTCCCCATCGGTACGCCGTCGTGAGCGAGCCAGCGCCGCGTAGGTGTCGGGAAGGTTCGCCCCCTCGGCCAGGCTCTCCTGGACGCGGTCCAGGTCGTCCGCTTCCAGGACGAGTTCGAGGACCTCCGCGCCGGCCACGCCACGGTCGGGTGCTTCGGTGACGGCGACGCGCACGGTGACCTCGCTTCCCTTTCGTGGAGGAGGCCAGGATCGAGTCTCGCCCTGCTCCGTCTCCTCGCTCGTCCTCGGGAACTCGCGGAGGGGCTCCGGAACGCCGTCGGAGGCCGTCACCTCGTTGCCGGCGGCACCGGCCCGACGGGCGGCGCCGTCTCCCCTCGTCGGGCCGCCGTCGGAGCCCGAGCGGTGGGAATCGCGCCACAGCAGGGAGAGCGCGAGCGCGAGCAGGACCAATCCGGCCCCGACCCAGGTTCGGGGGTTGCTCACGCTTCCATCCTAGTCCACGCTGGCAGGAGCGGGGCCGGGGGGCTCGCCTCGGAAGCCGCCGCTCCTGATTGCTACCTTGGAGGCCTCGGCTGCGTGCCCCACCAGGGAGACGGCCCCTTCCCATGACTCCAGGCGTCGAGGACACCGACTTCCTGCTCCTCTACCGGGAGCTGCGCGGGCTCGCGGAGGGCTACCTCCGACGGGAGCGGCCGGACCACACCCTCCAGGCGACGGCGCTGGTCCACGAGACTTGGGAGCGCCTCGAGCGCTCGGGGAGCGGAGGCTTCCAGGACCGCCACCACTTCCTGGCCACCGCAGCGCGGGTGATGCGCCGCATCCTGGTGGACTACGCGCGCAGCCGCCGCGCCGCCAAGCGCGGCGGCGGCCGCGCCCGGGTCCGGGTGGACGTCCACGACCTCGCCGCCAGTCAGGGCACCGACCCCGACGCCTACTTGGTCGCCCTCGACGAGGCGTTGGTCCGCCTCGACCGGGTGGACCATCGGGCGGCCCGTCTGGTCGAACTCCGCTTCTTCGCCGGACTCTCCATGGAGGAGGCCGCCGGCGTCCTCGACGTCAGCCCGGCGACGGCTCACCGTGACTGGGCCTTCGCCCGCACCTGGTTGCACCGCGAGATCACGCGGCACGGAGAGTCGTGAGCGAGCCGCGCGAGGTCCTCGACTGGGAGCGCGTCAAGGCGCTGTTCCTCGAGTTGCGCGAGCTCGCGCCGGAGACCGCGGCGACGCGGCTCGACGAGCTCGCCGCCGAGTCGTCCGAGCTCGCCGACGAGGTCCGCTCGCTGCTCCAGGCCGACGGTGCGCTTCCGGGGTTCCTCCACGGCACCGCCGAGGAGGCGCTCGGCGCCTTCCTGCGGCCCGACCCCGACCTGTTGCACCCCGGTCAGGAAGTCGGGCGCTACGTCTTGGAGTGCCGCATCGGCACCGGCGGCATGGGGTCGGTGTGGAAGGCGCACCTGCGTGACGACCCGGAGCGGGTGTTCGCCCTCAAGTTCATCCGCCGCGGCCTGGACACGGCCATCATGCTGCGTCGCTTCGCCCAGGAACAGCGCACGCTCGCCCTCCTGAACCATCCCAACGTCGCCGCTCTGGTGGATGCCGGGGTCACCGCCGACGACCGCCCGTATCTGGTCATGGAGTACATCGAAGGGGCGTCGCTGGTCGAATGGTGCGACGAGCGCCGCCTCGGGGTGCGCGATCGGCTGCGTCTGTTCGTCCAGGTCTGCGAAGCGGTCCATTTCATGCACCGCTCGCTGGTGGTCCACCGTGACCTCAAGCCGAGCAACGTCCTGGTCACCCGAGACGGCGTCCCCAAGCTGCTCGACTTCGGGGTCGCCAAGATGTTCTCGGCGGAAGGGGGAGCCACCGCTCCGACCGAGTTGGGCCCCGGGCTCCTCACCCCGCGCTACGCCAGCCCCGAGCAGCTGCGCGGCCTGCCGGTGTCCACGAGTTCGGACGTCTATTCGCTCGGGGTGGTGTTGTTCGAGCTCCTCACCGGCCGCCGACCCTTTCCCCGGCGCGAGGGATCGTTCGAGGAGGCCCGCCAGGGCGCGCTCGACCCGCCCCCGCGGCCGAGCCAGGTCGTGACCGAAGCCGCGGCCGAGCTGCGCGGCACCAAGCGCGACCTCCTCCGGCGCCAGCTGCGGGGCGACCTCGACACCATCGTCCAGACCGCATTGCGCATCGAGCCCGAGCGGCGCTACGCCTCGGCCGGCCACTTCGCCGAGGACCTGGAGCGCCACCTCCAGGGCCAGCCGGTGGTGGCCCGCGGGGATTCGCTGGGATACCTCACGGCGAAGTGGGCGCGGCGCAACGCCCATCTCGTCGTCGCCGCCCTCCTGGTCCTGCTGACCGTTGCCGGCGCCTTCGTCGGCATCGCCCGGCAGGCCCGTATCGCCCGCGAGGAGGCCGACTTCGCCCGCCGGCAGAGCGACAGCCTCAATCAGGTGGTGGACCTCCTGGTCGGGCTGTTCGAGAGCTCCGACCCGGGGGCGGGCAATCCGCAGGACCTCCGCGCGCGCGACCTGGTCGAGCACGGCGCCGAGCTCCTCCGGGGTGACCTCGGCGGAAACGAGGCCGTACGCGCCACGTTGCTGAATGCGCTCGGCCGCGTGTTCCTGAACCTGGGGCTGCCCGACCGCGCCGAGAGGCTGTTGCGTGACAGCCTCGAGCTGCGACGCCGGACCTATGACGAACCCCATCCTCAGATCGCCGAGGCCCTGGAGCCCTGGGGCGAGTTGCTCCGGGCACGGGGGCGGCTGGCCGAGGCCGAGGAGGTGCTACGCGACGCCCTGCGGCAGTGGGAAGCCACTTGGGGGCTCGACCATCTCCAGGCGTCCCGGGCCGAGAACGCCCTGGGCCTGGTCCTGATGGAGGAGGGCGAGCTGGGTGAGGCCGAACAATGGTTCCAGCGCGCCCTCGAGGTTCGGCGCCGCGAGCTCGGGCCCGATCACCCCTCCACCCTGGTGGTCCAAGGCAACCTCGCCAGTCTGCTCTATCAGAGGCGTCGTTGGGCCGAGGCCGAGGCCGCCCTGCGGTCGGTGCTCGCGGCGCAGCGGGCGGTGGCCGACGGGGGAGACGACCTCCACACCGCCAACACCCTCAACAACCTCGGTCTGGTCTTGATGGAGCAGGGGCGTCTCGCCGAGGCCGAGGAGTCGTTCCGCAAGGCCCTCGACGTCCGTCAGAGGCTGCTGGAGCGGGGGCACCCCGACCTCGCCGCGACCCGCAACAACCTGGCGGTGGCGCGGTACCGGGCCGGCGACTACTCCGGCGCGGCCACGGCTTTCCACGAGGCTGCCGCGGCGACCGCCGAGCGGCTCGGCGACGACCACCTGGCGACGCTCTTGCTCCAGCTGAACGAAGCCCGCAGCCTGCTCCGGCTGGGCCGGACCTGGGAGGCCCGCAGTCTGCTGGCCCAGGCCTGGGAGCGGGCCCGACGCAGCGTTCCCGAGGGCAACGCGGTCCGCGTGGACCTGCTCCAGGCGCTCGGGCTGGCCTACCTCGCCGAGGAACGCCCCCGCTCCGCGGAGAGCGTGTTCGAGCGAGCCGTGCGCGAGTACGAGGCGCAGGACGATGCCGACCCGGTGCGCCTGGCGCGGCTCCTCCTGGACCTGGGGCAGGCCCGCGTGGACCTCGGCGACGCCGGGGGAGCCGAGACGGCCTTCCGCGGGGCGCGGGAGCAGCTCGTGGGAGCCGAGGTCGAGGTCGCCGACGAACTCGGGGCCCGGGTCGCGGACGGCCTGGCCCAGGTGGAGCAGCTGCGGGCGGCGGGACGGAGCGTCGGCGGTTAGGGGCCGCAGCGGGGGGTCGGTCGCCCGGGAGGCCGGGAGCGGGCGCTCACCGGCCGCCCCGGGGCCGAAAAGGAAGACGGAAGGAAGTCCGTGGGGTTGGAGGGGCTCCTCCTCCGTCCTGTCATGCGGATTCCGGGTGCCGGGACTCTCACGAATCCCGGAAAACTTTCGCGGTCGCGGTCGGACTATTCGGGCAGCGTGCCGAGCCGCAGTCGCGGCGTTCCGACCTCACTCCAACCCTCGCCCTCGACGACCTCGAGGATCCGGTCCATGGGGAGGCCTTCCAGGACCTCGGGGGGGCCTTCCACCGGCCAGTCGAGCTCGACCCGGAGCAGGCGCTCCGCTCGGCCCAGGCCGAGTTCCACCTGGAGCGAGTTGCCGCCGAAGGAGGCTCCAGTGCCGGCGATGGCGTGGATCTCGCGCTCGCGGCCGTCCTCGAGGACCACGGCCTTCACCCGGGTGCCGACGCCGAAGGAGTTGGACCTCCGGCCGCGCAGGCGCAGGGTCAGCCAGTGGTGGCGGGGGTCGCCCTCGTTGCGGAACAGGGCGTTGTAGTAGCGACCGTCGAGGTACCAGCCACCGAGCTGGGCGTAGAGGTCCACGTCGCCGTCGTTGTCGACGTCGCCGAAGGCCACGCCGTGCCCCTTCTGGAAGTGGCCCAGGCCGCTGGCCACGGTGGCGTCGCCGAAGCGTTTCCCGTCCACGTTCCTGAACAGCACGTTCGGGACGATGACCTCGAACGAGGGGGCGCCGGTGCCGAGGTAGATGTCTTGGAAACCGTCGTTGTCCACGTCGGCGTAGTTGGCGCCCATCACCGGCAGGGTGCGGAGGAGGCCGTACTCCGCGGTGACCTCACGGAACCCGCCCCGGCCGTCGTTGAGCCAGAAGCGGCAGACCTCCTCGGTGGGCTCCAGGCCGAAGTAGCTCCGCGCCGTGCCCTCGACGCTGCCGCCGACTCCGCCGAGGGGATAAGGGGCGCAGAACAGGTCGAGCCAGCCGTCGCCGTCCACGTCGAAGAACCAGCTCTGGAAGCTGCGCTGCTTGCGCGGGTTGTCGGTCTGGAGGTCCACGCCGAGCTCCGGGGCGACGTCCTCGAAGGTACCGTCGCCGCGGTTGCGGTAGAGCCGGTTCGGTTGCCCGAAGTTGGAGACGTAGAGGTCGAAGTCGCCGTCGTTGTCGTAGTCGCCCCAGCAGACGCCGCGGCTGAATCGGTCGTTGGTGACCCCGGCCTCCTTGGCCACGTCCACGAAGGTGCCGTCACCCTGGTTCTGGAACAGTTGCGACGGAGCGAACCGACCGCGGCTCAAGCGTTCGTTGCCCACGTAGAGGTCGAGGTCGCCGTCCTGGTCGTAGTCGCACCACGCGGCGGCGAGGCAGGGCCAGGCGGGGTCGGCCAGGCCGGCTGCCTCGGTGACGTCCTCGAAGGTGCCGTCGCCGCGGTTGCGGAGCAGGACGTTGGGGATGCGCCCATCCTCGGCCATCCAGGCGCCGCGGGCCACGAACACGTCCACCCAGCCGTCGCCGTCGTAGTCGCCCTGGACGATGCTCAACGAGCCGGTCACCTGGTCGACCCCGCTGCGGTGCGACCAGTCGCTGAAGGTGCCGTCGCCGTCGTTGTGGTAGTACACCATCGGCACCTCCTGGTGGAGGCAGCTCGCCATCAGGTCGAGGAAGCCGTCGTTGTCGAAGTCCTCCACGATGGCGCCGCCGGAGATGCTCAAGTGGTCCACGCCGAGTTCCTGGCCCACGTTGACGAAGACCGGCGCCCGCTCGACCGGTTTCCAGGCCGACTCGGGCAGGAGCCAGCGTTCGGGCACCCCCTCGGGGAACGTCCCGGCCACCATGTGGGCGACGTTCAGCAGCCATGCCGCTCCGACCTGGCCCGGGTCGAGGTCGAGGATCCGCGACAGGAAGTCCTGTGCCGTGCGGGCGTCGATCGGGTTGGCCCAGATGCCGGTGCCCCGCAGCGGGTAGATGCAGCTCAGGGGGTTGTACTGGTCGATGCAGAACTCGGCCTCGCCCCGGCGCAGGTTGGCGACCGCGAGCCAGCGCCAGGTCGAGGTCAGGTACTTCTGGTAGAGCTCCTCGGGCACCTCGTCCCGATGGGCTTGGAGGTTGTCGAGCGCCGCCTGGAACTGGGACAGCGCCTTGCGGTACTCGCCGATCCGCAGGAAGTAGTCGCCGAGCCGGAGGTGGACGAAGTAGGCTTGGCGCGCCACCGAGGGCCTCCCTTCCAGGCGCTCGGCGAAGGCCTCGGCCCAGGCCAGGTACTCGGGTGGCGCGGTGTACTGTGGTGACCCGTTGCGCCAGAAGGCGAGGCGCCGGATGGACGACAGCCCGACCTCGGCCTCGGCGCGCGGCCAGGACCAGGCCGAGGCGACCACTGCGAGGGCGACGGCCAGGAGACCGAAGCGGCGCGAGCGCAGCCGCGGCGCCAGCGTCGTCAGGATCGCGGCGATCCCGAGGACGACCAGCCCGGATTGGGCGGCGACGAAGACGGCGGCGGGCCCGACGTCGAAGGGGATCTCGCGGGAGAGGCCGATGCGTTCGGCCAGGGCCTCGAAGGGGAGGAGGCCGACGGCGACGAGGAGGAAGCCGAGGCCGCCCAGGGCGAGGGGGCGCAACATGGGGCGGCTATTCTAGCCGCGGCCCCGACCGCCCTCCCCCGATGGACCCCGTCGCCCGCCACCTCCGCACCTCGGTCTTCCTCCTGGGCCTCATCGCGACGGTCCTGTTCGGTTGGGTGCTCCACGTCGGCGCGGGCATCCTGCAGCCCCTCGTCATCGCCCTGCTGTTGGCCAACACCCTGGCGCCGGTGGTGCGCACCCTGTCGCGGTGGCACGTGCCGCCGGCATTGACCGTGGTCGCCTTGGTGGTGCTCCTCTTCATCGGGCTGGCTCAGGCCGGTCTCCTCCTCCAGGCCAACGTGGCGCAGTTCCTCGGCGCCGCGCCCTCGGAGGCGCACTCGATCGATCCCTTGAGCCCGGAGCAGGTCGAGCGTTCCAGCGAGTTCGGATGGAGCGCCATCGTCGAGAACGTCCGCCAGCGGCTCGAAGCCTCGTCCACCCCCAAGCCGGTGGTCGGGATGATCACCGACTCGCTCGAGGGCGTGGATCCGGCGACCCTGGCGCGGGGCGGCATCTCGAGCGGCATCGACTTCACTCGGGTCCTGGTGATCGTGATGATCTACATGATCTTCATGTTCGCCGAGGCGCGCATCTTCCGGCGCAAGATCCTCGCCATTGCCGGCACCCGCCGTGACTCGGCGGAGGAGACCCTGCGCCACCTCTCGCTCGGCATCCAGCGCTACCTCTCGGTGAAGACGGTGATCTCGTTGCTCACCGGCACGCTGTGCTACCTGCTACTGGTCGCCTGTCAGGTGCCCTATGCGCTGCTCCTCGCCTTCGGCACCTTCCTGCTCAACTACATCC
The DNA here is from genome assembly GCA_027020785.1 of Planctomycetota bacterium. Taxonomy (GTDB): domain Bacteria; phylum Planctomycetota; class UBA1135; order UBA1135; family UBA1135; genus JALUVI01. Next base: position 13,786 of record JALUVI010000153.1, read on the forward strand.
CGACGTTCGGCAGCATCGTCGCCGGCATCTTCGCCAGTCTGATCGCGCTTGCCGCGACTGGGTCGTGGGAGGTCACGGCGATCGTGGCGACCGGCTACGTCGCCGTCAACCTCGTCCTCGGCAGCTATCTCGAGCCGAAGATCCTCGGCCGCGAACTGAACCTCTCTCCACTGGTGATCATCGTCTCGGTGGTGGTCTGGGGCGGGGTCTGGGGCATCGTCGGCGCCTTCCTGGCGGTCCCGCTGACCAACGCCCTGCAGATCGTCCTGTGGAACTTCGAGCGCACGCGACCGATCGCGATCATGCTCTCCAGCGGGCGCACCATCGGGGAAGGGGGCGACACAGGGGGAGCCACCGTCGCCTCGGTCCCTTCGCCGGCTTCGGGAGAGTGAGTCATCCTGCGGCGAGGCCGGCCGTCTCCAGGGCGACGCGGATCGGCAGCGCCAGGTTGTCGGCCGCCAGCCAGAGACGGAACCTGCTGTCGCCGAGCGGGCGGAGGCGCGCGACGAGGACCTCTTCGCGATCCCGGACCCCCGCTACGTCCCAGGCTTCGGGGCGGCTCGCGCAGCGCAGGCGGGGCGATGCTGCGAGGGCTGCGGCGAGGTCTTCGACCGGCGCCGGGGCCGCGGTCTCCACGACGAGGTCGGCGGCGTGCCCGACCTCGTGTGCGCAGCGTACGGCGGTGAAGTGGCCGACGAGCTCGGGCAGGCCGAGGACCCGGCGCAGCTCGGCGGTCAACGCCCGTTCCTGGCCCCAGTCTCCGGTGCTCGGGTCGGGGGCCTCGCCGCAGGCCGGCGTGGCAGTGAGGCCGGCGGCCCGAGCCGCGGCCATGCCGCGCCGCCCGAGGCCACTTGCCGCCTGCAGCGTCGTGGCGAGGACGCGTTCCGGCGTGGCGACGGCTCGGATCGCGTCGAGCACGAAGGCGATGGGCGTCACCATGCAATCCGGGGTGGCGACGCGCCGGGCCCCGCGCGGCGCCGGGGCGACGCCGGGCAGCACCAGGGGCACCTCCGGGCGGAGACGGGCGGCATCGGACAGGTCCACGATGCGGGTGGTCTGCGGCGCTGCGTTGGCGAGCTCGTCGGCCGCGGCCGCCGGCACCGCCAGGAACAGGAGGTCCAGGTCGGTGAGGTCCGCGGCGGTGCGCCCGATGCGCCGCACCTCGGTTCGTCCCCGTTCCGCCAGCCGTGCAGTCAGCCGCCGGCCGAGCAGGCCGCCGGCGCCGGCCACGCCGCAACGCAGGGGGAGGGAGGCCGCGCCCACGAGCCCATCCTCGCGGAACGCCCACTTCCCGTCCATCCTGCCTTAGACTCATGGGGATGCTGGCCATCCACCCCGACGCACCGACCGCTGCGGCGCGACTCGCCGACGCGCTCGAGGCCGAGCTGCGGGGAGCGGAACGCCGACGCGGCCGGGTGGTCTGGGCGTTGCCGACGGGGCGGACCGTGTTGCCGCTCTACGAGGAGCTCCTGCGCCGCCATCGCGAAGAGGGCCTCTCCTTCGCGCGCGCCGTCGTGTTCCACCTCGACGAATTGTGGCCGACACCCCCGGGCGGCGGGTTCGGCGCCTTCCTCCGCGAGCGACTGCTCGGAGGTGCCGACTTCCGCGAAGAGAACCTCCACTTCCTCGAGGGCGCGGCCGACGAGGCTGCGTGTCAGGCCGTGTGTTCTGAGTACGAAGCCAGGATCCGTTCCGTCGGTGGGCTCGGCCACGTCGTCCTCGGCATCGGCATCAACGGGCACCTCGCCTACAACGAGCCCGGTTCGTCGCCCGACTCGAGGACCCGACTGGTGCGCCTGCTGCCGAGCAGTCGGCTCGCGGCCGGAGCCATGGACCCGGCGTGGCAGGACGTCCGCCATGCCCTGACGTTGGGGCTGGGCACCATCCTGGCGGCGCGTCGGGTGTCGGTGCTGGCCACCGGCGAGGCCAAGGCCGCCGTGGTCGCCGCCGCGCTGCAGTCACGTCCGTACGCGGACCTCCCGGCGAGCTGGCTGCAGCGGCACCCTGCGGTGACGTGGTACCTCGACGAAGCCGCCGCCGCCGTGGTCGCTTCGCGGCCCGTTTCGCGATGATTCCCTGCCCGGAGTGTCGAGGCCCACTGGCGGCCGTCGAACATCGGGGGGTCGAGCTGGACGTCTGCCCCGCGGGGCACGGACGTTGGTGGGACCGGGACGAGCTGCGGATGTTGGTGGAGCGGAGCGGTGGAGATGCGCTGGCAGGCCTGGAGGCGGAACTCGCCGCTCTGCCCGCTTCCAGAACGGGGCGTCCCTGTCCGCGGTGCGACCGTCCGATGGAGCTGGTGCGCCCGGAGGCGAACGACGCACCCTGGCTGGACCGTTGCCCGGCGGGTCATGGCCTGTGGTTCGACCCCGGCGAGCTCGCTGCCCTGCTCGCCGCGCGATTGGACGGTGACGCCCTCGTGTCGGTCCGCGACTACCTCGCCGACTTCCTGGAACCCGCCCCCTGATTCCGTGTCCCCACCCCTGCTGGTCGCCCTCGTCCTCGCCGTCCTCTTCGTGTGGGGCGTCTTCCTGTGGAACCGTCTGGTGCGGTCGCGCAACGACGTACGCAACGCCTGGTCGCAGATCGACGTCCAGCTGGCCCGCCGCCACGACCTCGTGCCCAACCTGGTCGAGGTGGTCAAGGGCTACGCCAGGCACGAGGCCGACCTCTTGCGTGAGGTCGCCGAGGCGCGGAGTCGAGCCGTTCGCCTGGCCTCGCGCGGAGCCGATGCAGCCGGCGAGCTGGGCGAGGCCGAGACCACCCTCGGCCTCGCCATCTCGCGCCTGCTCGGCATCGCCGAGGCCTATCCCGAGCTCAAGGCGAGCCGGAACTTCCTGGCGTTGCAGGAGGAGCTGGCGAGCACCGAGAACCGGATCGCGTTCGCGCGACAGGCCTACAACGATGCGGTGGCACGATACATGACGCTGCGGGAGAGCTTTCCCGACCGGCTGCTGGCCGGCGGCTTCGAGCCTTATCCGTACTTCACCATGAAGGACGAGGCCGCGCGCCGTACGCCGGACGTCACGCTCGACGACCTCGCCGGACGGTCCGCGGTCTGACCGTTTCGTCCCATGTGGGAACAGATTCGATCCAACCGGACCCGCAGCTTCCTGGTCGTCACCGGGATGGCGGTCCTGCTCGGAGTGGTCGGCGCCGCGCTCGGGCTGCTGTTCGGCGGCGAGGGCGGCACGTGGATCGGTGTAGCCGCTGCACTGGCCGTCTGGCTCGCCCTCTGGGCGACCTCGGTCTCGCGCGGCGACGACCTGATGCTGCGCATCGCCGGCGCCCAGGAAGTGAGCCGGTCGGACTTCCCCATGCTGCACAACGTGGTCGAGGAGATGGCGATCGCGGCCGCGCTGCCCGTCAAGCCCCGGGTGTTCGTGATCGAGGACGATGCGCCGAACGCCTTCGCCACCGGTCTGCGGCCGGACAAGGCCGCGGTCACGGTGACCACGGGTCTCCTCCGTCGGTTGGATCGCGACGAGCTCCAGGGCGTGGTCGCGCACGAGATCGGGCACGTGCGCAACCGTGACGTCGCCCTGATGGTGACCGCCGGCGTCATGCTCGGTTCGGTCGCCCTGCTGGCGGCGGTGGGGAGGCGCGCCTTGTGGTGGGGCGGGGGAAGGGTGCGCTCCCGCTCCGGCGGCGACGGGGCGCCGCAGGCCGCCGCCGTCGCCCTGGCCCTGCTGGTGGTCGTCCTGGCGCCGATCTTCGCCCAGCTCCTCTACTTCGCCTTGTCGAGGCGACGGGAGTACCTCGCCGACGCCTGCGGGGCCGCCTACACGCGCTATCCGGAGGGTCTGGCCCGCGCCCTCGAGAAGATCTCCGGCGTCCGAGTGCCTGCGCGCTCCGTGGACCCCGTGACCGCCCCCATGTACATCGTGCCGCCGCTGCCGCCGGGGGCGATGGCCGCCCGCGGCGCCCGCCGTCCGGCCTGGTTCTCGACCCACCCCCCGGTGGAGGAGCGCGTCCGCATCCTGCGCAGCATGGCGGGAGCCGGCATCGCCGACTACGCCGCCGCCTTCGAGCGGGTGCGGGGCCGGCGCCTGGTGCGCCACGCCGAGGCCCCGGGCCCGGGGCTGCCGGCCCACGCCTCCGCCGTGGCCCCTGCGGCCGCGCCTCCTGGAGCCCCCGGTCCGGCCGAACGGGCCCGCGCCGCGAGCGATGCCCTCCTCAGGGCCCGTGGCTACCGCTTGGTCCAGTGCCCGGCCTGCGGGGCGGTGAACAAGCTGCCGCCCCCGCTCGCCGGGACCGTGGTCCACTGCCTGCGCTGCGGCGAGCGGCTGCCGGGGGGGCATGGCGGCCCCGGCTCGGAAACTGGGTGCGAAGATTGTTCTACTCCTCCTCGCCATTCCGTGTAAGACATTGACTGGCAGGAGGTTGCGGCGTTTTTGCCGCCCGGGCGAGCCCGGCTCCGTTCCCGGCCTCATGCCCCCCGGTGCGGGGGACTTGAGTCGAATCCAGCACATCCTGGACACCCAGTTTCCGCTATACTTCGCTCGTGCACCGCTTCCATGCGTGGTCGTGGCCCGACGGGCCCGGGGTCTTCCCGGGCGCCGGGGTCGCTGGTTGACCTCGCCGCCCCTGGAAGCCCGCGGGCCCCGGTTTCCCACCGGGGCCCGCTTCCTTTTTCGGCCCGGAATGCCGATGAGAACCCACTCCCCGATGCCCCCGCCCGCCCAACGCCCGATCGTCCTCGAGCGGTCGCGTCCCGAGGACGCGGACCACCACGGCCTCGTGTGGATGGTCCTCCCGGCCGACTTCCTGACCCCGGTGACGGCGTTCCTGCGGCTCCGAGCGGGAGGGCGTGAGCCCGGACTGTTGGAGTCCGCCGAGGGGCCGGAGCGGCTGGCCCGCCACTCGTTCCTGCCGTGCGACCCCGATGCCCGCCTCCTCGCCGACGAGGACGGTCGGGTCCAGGTCGAGGGAGTGCCGGGAGCCGACGGCGCCACGGAGGGGCCGCTCCTGGCCCGTCTCGTTGCGCTCGCCGCGCCTCGCGTCGCCGCTCCGCCGCCCGGCCTGCCGCCCTTCCTCGGGGGTTGGGTCGGGGCCCTCTCCTACACGTGGGCCGGAGAGCTCGAACCGCGCGTCGCAGCGGCCGCCCGCGCTGCCGGGCAGCGCCCGAGCGGCGAACCCATGGCCGACTTCCGGCGCTATCCGACCGTGGTCGCCTTCGACCACGCGGCACAGCGTCTCTACCTGGTGCGCCGCTGCCCCGAGGGCGGGACCGGGTTCCAGGACGCCATGACTCGGCTCGAGGGCATCGCCGAAGACCTCGCCCAGCCGGCTCCGCCGAGCTCCGCCTTCGAGGTCGGCTCTCTCGAACCCCGGAGCTCGCTCGACCGCGCCGGCTACGTCGCCGGGGTCGAGGCGCTGGCCGAGGCCATCCGCCAGGGCGAGGTCTTCCAGGCCGTGCTGGCGCGGCGCTTGGAGTGGGACTTCGTCGGAGATCCGTTCACGCTCTACCGCATGCTGCGTCTGACCAACCCGGCGCCGCACATGTTCTACTTCTCGTCCGGCGGCCGGACCCTGGTCGGTTCCTCGCCCGAGCGGCTGGTCTCGGTGACCGGACGCCGTGTCCAGAACCGGCCCATCGCCGGGACCCGCCCACGCCACGCCGTCGAGGCCGAGGACCGGCGGCTCGGCGCCGAGCTCCTGGCCGACGCCAAGGAACGCGCCGAGCACGACATGCTGGTGGACCTCGCCCGCAACGACCTCGGCCGCATCGCCCGCACCGGCACGGTCGAGGTCGTGGAGCGCGCCGTCCTCGAGCGCTTCGCCCGCGTCCAGCACCTGGTGAGTCGGGTCGAGTGCGACCTCGCCGCGCCCTTCGGACCGCTGGACGCCCTGGCCGCCGCCTTCCCCGCTGGCACCGTGTCGGGGGCGCCCAAGGTCCGCGCCATGGAATTGCTCGCCGCCCTCGAGCCGGTCGCCCGCGGTGCCTACGCCGGCGCCTTCGGCTACCTCGACGACTACGGCAACCTGGACACCGCCATCGTGCTGCGCACCTTCGTCGCCAACCATGACGCACCCTCACCGGACGGGGGAAGGCACGAGGTCCGCGGCACGGTGGCCATCGGCGCCGGCGCCGGCATCGTCCACGATTCGCGCCCCGAGGCCGAGTTCCTCGAGACCGAGCACAAGGCGCGCGCCGTCGCCGAGGCCCTGGAGCTCGCTGCGCGCGAGGGAGACCTGCGATGATCCTCCTGCTCGACAACTACGACTCCTTCACCTGGAACCTCTACCAGGCACTGGCGGCGCGCGGCGCCGAGGTCGAGGTGGTCCGCAACGACGCCTGCAGCGTGGACGAGCTGCTCGCCGTCGGCCCGGTCGCGGTCGTCTCCTCGCCGGGGCCGGGGCGCCCCGAGGACGCCGGCGTCCTGCCGGAGCTGATCGCCCGCATCCCCGACGAGCTGCCGTTCCTCGGCGTGTGCCTCGGCCACCAGGCCCTGGTCCAGCACCACGGCGGACGCCTGGTCGTGGACGACGTTCCGGTCCACGGCAAGGCCTCGCTGGTCCATCACGAGGGTGCTCCTCTGTTCGCGGGTCTGCCTGAGCCCTTCCCCGCCGGCCGCTACCACTCGTTGCGGGCCGAACGCGAGAGCCTGCCCACCATTCTGGAGCTCACCGCCTGGACCGAGGACGGCATCGTGATGGGGGTGAAGCACCGCGAGCGCCCGCACTGGGGCGTGCAGTTCCACCCCGAGTCCATCCTCACCCCCCAGGGCGAGCGCCTGCTCGCCAACTTCCTCGACCTCGCCGGGCTGCCGGCGCCGCTTCCGTGAACGTCGCCGAGGCCCTGGACCGCGTCCGCGGCGGCGGCGTCCTGACCCGCGACGCATCGCGGGCGCTGTTCGCCGCCGTGCTGGCCGACCCCGGCGACGAGGAACTCCTGGGCGACCTCCTCACCGCCCTCGCCGCCCGCGGTGAGACCGCCGCCGAGATCCTCGGCGCCGCCGAGGCGATGCGGGGGGCGATGGTGCCCTTCCACGCCGCATCCGCGGCCGATGCCGTGGACACCTGCGGCACCGGCGGTGACGGCCTCGGCAGCTTCAACCTCTCGACCGCGGCCGCCCTGGTCGTGGCGGCCTGCGGCGTGCCCGTGGTCAAGCACGGCAACCGCGCCGCGTCGTCGCGCTGCGGCAGCGCCGACCTCCTCGAGGCCGCAGGCGTGCGCCTCGCCCTGACCCCCGAAGCCGCCGCCGAAGTCCTCGAGCGCTGCGGCTTCGTCTTCCTCTTCGCCCCGGCCTTCCATCCCGCGCTCGGCCGCCTGGCCCCCCTGCGCCGCCGGCTCGGGGTGCGGACCATCTTCAACTTCCTGGGTCCCCTGTGCAATCCGGCGGGGGTGCGTCGGCAGCTCCTCGGTGTCTCGGCCGCCGACCGCCTCGACGACTACGCCGCCGTCCTCGCGGAGCTCGGCGTCTCCGCCGCTGCGGCGGTCCACGGCGCGGGCGGCGCCGACGAGCTGACCCTCGAGGGGCCCGCCGAAGTGCGTTGGGTCCTCCCCGGCGGAGTGACCGCCGAGCGCCTGGACGCCGGCGCCCTCGGGCTCGACGCCGCGCCGAACGCCGCGCTCCGCGGCGGCGACGCCGCGACCAACCTCGCGTTGCTTCGCTCCGTGCTCGACGGCGAGCCGGGACCGCTGCGCGACGCGGTGCTCCTGAACGCGGCGGCGGCCCTGGCCGTGGCCGGTTGTGGGACGACCCCCCCGGGGTCGGATCGGATCGCGTCCGAGCTGCAGCGCGCCGGCGAGGCCGTGGACTCGGGCCGCGCCGCCGCCGTCCTCGAGGAACTCGTTGCGGCGACCCGGGAGGTCGCGGCAGGAGGGAGCGCCCGATGAGCGCGCCGGTCCTGCCCGGACGTCTCGGCCCGATCGTCCGCGACGTCGCCCGCCGCGCCGCGGCCCGCCGCGCCGAGTCTCCGCTCGCTGCGCTGCGTCGCGAAGTGCGTCCCGAACCCGCCCGGCGCCAGCGCTTCCTCGACGCTCTCCTCGCCGGCCCGGGCCCGGGCGTGATCGCCGAGTGCAAGCGGCGTTCGCCCTCCGCCGGAGACCTCGCTCCCGGAGTGGACCTCGCAGAACGCGCTGCCGCCTACGCCCGCGGCGGGGCTTCCAGCCTCTCGGTGCTGACCGAGGAAGACCACTTCGCCGGTTCTCTCGCCGACCTCCGCGCCGTGGGCACCACGCTGCCGCGCTTGCGCAAGGACTTCCTCCTCGACGAGGGCATGGTCCTGGAATCGGCCGCGGCCGGCGCCGACGCCGTGCTGCTCCTCGCCTGCGTGCTCGACGACGCCCGCCTCGCCGAGCTCCGCGCCCTCGCGGGCGAGCTGGGGCTCGCCGTCCTGCTCGAGGTCCACGACGAGGCCGAGCTCGACCGCGCCCTGGCCGTCTCGCCCGACCTGCTCGGGGTCAACGCCCGCGACCTGACGACCTTCCGCGTCGACCCAGAACGAGCCGCCGAGTTGCTGGCCCGGGTCCCGGACGCCGTCCCCGCGGTCGCCGAGAGCGGCATCCGCTCCGCCGCCGACGTCCGACGCGCCGCCGCCGCGGGGGCCCGTGCCGTCCTGGTCGGCGAGACCCTGATGCGCGCGCCGCGGCCCGACGCCGTGCTTCGCGGCTGGCGCTCACAGTTCGCGCCGCCGCGCACCAAGGTCTGCGGCCTGACGCGCGAGCAGGACGTCGCCGCCGCCGTCGCCGCCGGCGCCGACGCCGTCGGTTTGGTGTTCGCCCCCGCCTCGCCGCGCGTCGTCACCCCCACGCGGGGCGCGGCGCTCGCTGCGGTCGCCTCCGACGCGTTGGTGGTCGGCGTCTTCGCCGGGGTCACCCGCGGCGAGGCCGAGCGCATCGCCGCCGAGGTCGGCCTGCACGCGGTCCAGCTCTGCGGCGACGAACGACCCGCGGACTTCGCCGACTTCCCCCTGCCGGTGTGGCGTCGCCTCCCCGTGGACGCCGTCACCGGGCCGCGCGAGGCCGCGGCGTGGCGCGACGTCGCGGCCCTGTTCGTGCTCGACCATCCCGCCGCCGCCGGGGGGACCGGCCGCCGCGTCGAGCTCGAGGTCGCCGCCCGCCTCGCCGCCGACCTCCCCTGCCTGCTGGCCGGGGGCCTCGACGCTGCGGCCCTTCCCGCAGCGGCCGCCGCGGGAGCGCTGGGCTTCGACGCCTCCTCCGCCCTCGAGTCCGCTCCCGGGCGCAAGGACCCGGAGCGGGTCCGCGCCTTCGTCCGAACCGCCCATGAGCTCCTCGCCTGACCCCGTCTTCCTCCACGACGCACCCGGCCCGGGTTGGTTCGGGCCTTGGGGCGGGCGCTTCGCCCCCGAGACGTTGGTCGCGAACCTCGAGGAGCTGGAAGCTGCGTGGCACGACTTCCGCAGCGACCCGGCGGCGCGCGAGGAGTGGGACGCCGTCCTGCGCGACTTCGCCGGCCGGCCCACTCCGCTGTTCCCGGCGCGTCGGCTCGGCGCCGAACTCGGCGTGGAGCTCTGGCTCAAGCGCGAGGACCTGCTCCACACCGGCGCGCACAAGCTCAACAACGCGCTCGGCCAGGCGCTGATCGCGCGCCGCATGGGCAAGACCCGCATCCTCGCCGAGACCGGCGCCGGCCAGCACGGCGTCGCCACGGCGACCGCATGCGCCCTGCTGGGTTTGGAATGCGTGGTCTACATGGGCGCGGTGGACGCCGCGCGCCAGGCGCCGAACGTCGAGCGCATGGAGCTCCTCGGCGCGCGCATCGAACTGGTCGAGGATGGCCAGACCACGCTCAAGGATGCGGTCAACGCCGCCCTGCGCGCCTGGGTCGGCGACCCCGAGGCGCACTACCTGCTCGGCAGCGCCCTCGGTCCGCATCCCTTCCCGACCATCGTCGCCGGTCTGCAGGAGGTCATCGGCCGCGAGGCCCGCGCCCAGGTCCTCGACCAGGCGGGCGCCCTCCCGGACCTCGCCGTCGCTTGCGTCGGCGGCGGCTCCAACGCCATCGGGCTGTTCCGCGGCTTCCTCGACGACCCGGTGGAACTGGTCGGCGTCGAAGCCGGCGGCACCGGGACCTCGCCGGGCCTCCACGCCGCCCGCTTCTCCGGCGAGGGCGGCGCTCCGGGCGTACTGCACGGCTGCCACACCCGAGTGTTGCAGGACGCGGCCGGACAGGTGCTGCCGACGCACAGCATCAGCGCCGGGCTCGACTACCCCGCGGTCGGGCCCGAGCACGCCGAGCTCGCCCGCACCGGGCGCGCCCGCTACGTCGCCGCTGGGGACGACGAAGCCCTGGACGCCTTCCTGCGGCTGACCCGCACCGAGGGCATCCTGCCGGCGCTCGAGAGCTCCCACGCCCTGGCCTGGGTGCTGCGGGAGCGCACCGCGGGCCGTCTGGCCGACGGCCTGCGCATCGTCGTCAACCTTTCCGGCCGCGGCGACAAGGACCTCCACACCGTGCTCGCGCGGCTGCGCCGCGGGGAGGAGGAGTCGTGAGCCGCTTCGCCTCCGGCCTGCGCGGTCTCGCCCCCTTCGTGATGGCGGGAGACGGCGGCCTCGACCTCCTGCCCGACCTGCTCCACGGGCTCGAGGCGGAAGGCGTCGCCGCGGTCGAAGTCGGCCTGCCCTTTGGCGACCCCATCGCCGACGGTCCCGAACTGCAGGCCGCGGCCGCGCGCGCGCTCGCCGCCGGCGCCGACCTGGACGGCGTCCTCGCCCGCGTCGCCGCCTACCGCGCGGCCGGCGGCGGTCTCCCGCTGGCGCTCATGTCGTACCTGAACCCGCTGTTGCGCCCCGGCTTCGCCGCCGCCTGTCGCGCCGCGCGTGATGCGGGCTGCGACGCCCTGGTGATCCCCGACGCGCCGCTGGACGCGGCCCCCTCGCTGACCACGACTGCGGCGGAAGCAGGGCTCGGCGTCGTCGGCTTCGTCGCTCCGACCACGCCGCCTTCGCGCGCCGCTGCCGTGACGCTCGCCAGCACCGCCTTCGTCTACGTGGTCGGTCGGGTCGGGGTGACGGGTGCGGCGACCCGACTCGACGGCGACCTCGACGCCCTGCTCGCGGCGGTCCGCTCCGCAGCACGGGTCCCCGTGGCCCTCGGATTCGGGTTGCGGGACGCGAGCACCGTCGCCGCTGCCCTGGAGCGCGCCGACCTCGCCATCGTCGGCTCGGCGCTGGTCCAGCACGTGCACCACGCCGCCGAGGCCGGCGGGGACCGGGTAGCCTCGGCGCGCTCCTTCGTCCGCTCCCTCCTCGCTCCCACCCGACGATGACCGACCTCCCCGAACGCGTCCAGCTGCGCCGACTCGACCTCGCCCTCCTCGCCCTGGTCGAGGAGCGCGCCCGCATCCGCGCCGCCCTGCCCGCCGCCGACCCCGCGCGTCGCGCCGCGGTGGGGGACCTCCTGCGGCGCCACTGCGGCGACCTTCCGACCGAGTCGGTGGAGCGTCTCTTCCGCCTCCTCGACGACGCCTGCGACGCAGCGGAGGAGGGGGTGTCGTGATCGTCCGCTTCACCCCCTCGGCGGTCGCGCACGCGGTCCAGGAGGTCGTTGCCGAGCTCGAGCGCTCCGGCGCCCGGGTCTGGCGCTCCACCGAATCGGCCCGCCCCATCGTGGCCTCGGCCGGCGGTGGGGGCGACGACCTCGCCGCCGCCCTGGCCGACCGCCCCGAGGTCGAGGAGGTGGTCGCGCCGCCCGGGGGGCTTCGCCTCGCGGCCCGCGCCTTCCGCGAATCGCCGACCCGGGTCCGCGTCGGGCGCGGCCCGGGCGCCGTCGTCATCGGCGGCCCCGAGGTCCCGGTCATCGCCGGTCCCTGTTCGGTGGAGGGGCGCGACTTCATGACCGAGGTCGCCGCCGCCGTGGCCGCCGGAGGAGCGCGCATCCTCCGCGGCGGCGCGTTCAAGCCGCGTACTTCGCCCTACTCCTTCCAGGGCTTCGGCGTGGAGGGGCTGGCGCAGCTGGTCGAGGCCGGCCGCGCCCACGGTCTGCCGGTCTGCGCCGAGATCATGGACGCGGCCCACCTGCCCGCCTTCCTCGATCACGACGTGGACCTGCTCCAGGTCGGCGCGCGCAACTCCCAGAACTTCACCCTGCTCAAGGCGATCGCCGCGGCCGGGCGTCCGGTCCTCTTGAAGCGTGGCCTGGCGATGACCCTCGACGAGTGGCTGCAGTCGGCCGAGTACCTGATGGCCCACGGCTGCGACCAGGTGGTGCTGTGCGAGCGCGGCATCCGCACCTTCGAGACCGCGACACGCAACACCCTCGACCTCACCGTCCTGCCGGTGCTCCGCGAGCGCACGCACCTCCCGGTGGTGGTGGACCCTGCGCACGCGGTGGGCATCGCTCGCTTCATCCCGCCGCTGGCCCGCGCCGCCGTGGCCTGCGGCGCCGACGGCCTCACGGTGGAAGTGCATCCCCGGCCCGAGCAGGCGCGGAGCGACGGCCCGCAGGCGCTCCTGCCGGCGGAGCTGGCGAGCCTGGTCGCCGAGACCCGCATCCTGGCCGCCCTGACCCCGCGGGCGGGGAGGAGCGGATGACGGCCGCCTGCCGGCCTCGGGTCGGGTTGGCCACGACTCGACCGCTGCCCGAACCCGACCCCGACGAGTTCCCCCTCGTAGCTGCGCTCGAGCGCGAGGGATGTTCCGTTCGGCTCCTTCCCTGGCGTGACTCCGCGGCTCCGTCGCCGGAGGACTTCGACCTCGTCGTCCTGCGGAGCACCTGGGACTACTCCCGCGCCGGGGAAGCCTTCCGCGCCTGGCTGGTTCGTGTCGCTGCGGCGACCCGGCTCCTGAACCCCTTGCCGGTGGTCGAGTGGAACCTGCACAAGCGCTACCTCCTGGAGCTCGGAGCCGCCGGGGTCCCCGTGGTCCCGACCCGGCTGCGGCGCCGCGGCGAATCCGCCGCCGTCGGCGCGGCCTGGGACGAGTTCGGAGCCGAGAGCATCGTGGTCAAGCCCGCGGTCTCGGCGGCCTCGCGGGACACCCGTCGTTTCGACCGTTCCGAACTCGAGGCGGCCGATGCCTTCGCCGCAGCTCTCCTGCGGAAGGAAGACGTCCTCCTGCAGCCCTTCCTGCCCGCCTTCGCCGACCCCGGCGAGCGCGCCGTCGTCTGCTTCGACGGTCGCCCCCACCACGTGGTGGTCAAGCGGCCCCGCTTCGCCGACGACGCCGAGTCGGTGGGGACGGGGCGGCCTCCGACCGCGGCCGAGTCGGCCTTCGCTGCCGAGGTCCTCGCCCGCGTCCCCTTCGAATCGGCGCGGCCGCTCCTCTATGCTCGCGTGGACGCCGTGGCGGATTCGGAGGCACCGTACGGCCTCCGCCTCTCCGAGCTGGAGCTCGTCGAGCCCTCCCTCTTCCTCACCCACCAACCCGGCGCCGTCTCCCGATTCGCCCGCGCCGTCGCCGCCCGCGCCGGGGCCGCCGTCCTTCCGGAGCAGTCCCCTTGACGTCCCTCCTTCCCGGCCTCCTCGCGGCAGCATGCGTCGGCATGGTCCTGGCGGCGATGCACTTCGCCCCGGTCGAAGCCTACGCTTGGTTCCGCGAAGGGGCGCTGGTCGAGGACGCCCAGGCCCAGGCCTGGTTCGGCTCCTGTCTCGGGCTCCTCGTCCTGTTCCGGCGCGCCCGGCCGCCACGCTGGCCCCTCGGTTTCCTGCTCTTTGCGAGCCTGCTGGTGTGGGTCGAGGAGATCAGTTGGGGGCAGCGCCTCCTCGGGTTCGACCCGCCTGCGCTCATGGCCGAGGTCAACCGCCAAGGCGAGTTCACCCTGCACAACCTCGGCCCTCTCCAGCAGATGCGCCACGGTTTCCTCGCCTTCGCTGCGGTCCTCGGCCTGGTCGGTGTGGTCGCCCGCCGAAGGCTCGCCCGGTCCTTCCCGGCGCTCGGCCCGGTCCTTCCCGGTCCGCCGCTCGTGCCGGTGTTCCTGCTCGTCCTCGCCGGCATCCTCGCCATGCTCCGAGGCTGGTTCTGGTTCGACGCCCGCTCTCTGGGGTTGCCCCCGGCGGCCCCGGGCCGCTTCGTCTCCGAGACCCTGGAGTTCTTCCTGGCCGTGACCTGGTGCGGTCTGGTGTGGTGCGGCGTCCTGCGCGGTGGCCCGTCCGGTCAGCTCCCGGCTTCGCCCTCGTCCGCCTCCACCAGCGGGACGAAGCGGACCTCGTAGAGGTCACGCACCCAGAGCCGCCGGCCGTCGGGGTCCTTGCGCAGGACCTGGAGCTTCTGCTGGTGGTCCTGGTGGATGGGCGCGACCATCCGTCCGCCGGGGGCGAGTTGCTCGATCAAGGCGATCGGCCAGCGCGCCGCCGCGGCGTTGACCAGGATGGCGTCGAAGGGGGCCTCCTCGGGCATCCCCTTCCAGCCGTCACCGGCGACCACGAGATCGTCTCCATAGCCGAGCGCTGCGAGCCGCTCGTTGGCCTTGCGCGCTTCGTCGGCGTCGAGTTCGATGCCTCGCACCCAGCGCACCAGTTCCGCGAGCAGGGCGGTGGTGTACCCGGTGCCGGCGCCGACGTCGAGAGCCTTCTCGTCGCCGGTGAGCTCGAGGGCCTCCAGCATGCTGGCGACGACCAGCGGTTGCGACAGGGTGATGCCCTCCTTGATGAACAGGACCTGGTCTTCGTAGGCGAGGTCTTCGGCGCCGGGGGGCGCGAAGACGTGCCGCGGCACCTTGGCGAAGGCATCGAGCACGCGCGGGTCGCGGATGCCTCGGCTGCGGAGGTACGCCGCGAGTCGTTCCGGTCCGTGTCGGAGATGGTTGGACATGGGTTCGCTCGGACGGAGAGTCAAACGGAGAAGTAGGACTCGCCCCAGGCGAGCAGCCCGCCGAAGTGGGCGGCGACGGCCGTGAGGCCGGCCAGGGCGAGGAGGGCGAGCCCGAAGGCCCTCTTCTCACGATGACGCGCGAACGCCGCCAGGAGGAGGAGGGATGCCGCGGCAGTGGCGACGCCGAGCCAGCGGTGGAGGGTCAGGTCGGATTCAGGGGCGAGTTCCTCGGCGCGCAACCAGCCCGTCGGGGCCGCGGCGAGGGCGCCGAGCGCGCCGAGGGCGAGGGACCAGCCTTCCGCGGTGCGCAACAGGGTGAGCAGGCTCCGGCCCCGGGGGCCGCGGTGTGTCGACCAGGACAGCATCCGCGCCAGCGCCGCCGAGAGGAGCAGCGCGATGGGGAAGTGGACCAGGCGGACGTGCTGGCGCCCGGCCAGGGTCAGCGCGCGTCGCCCGAGGCTCGGTGGGGGCGGAGGGGGCGGGCGCACGACCTCGGCGTCGCCGCCGAGTGGCGCTCCCGCTTCGATCCAGGTGCGGACCAGGGCGAGTTCCCACTCTTCCAGCGGCGGTACGTCCGAGTCGTCGGGCGGCATGTCGCCTTCCTCGAGTACCGCCCACAGGTCGGACAGGAGGAGGTCTCCGGGTTCGACCAGCTCCTCACGGGTCGCGGCGAGGTCCCGCGCCCCGTCCCACTTCCGCCGGGCCTTGCGCTCGTCGGCATCGGGGGTGTGGCAGCTCGCGCAGCGGTCGAGGAAGAGGTGCTCGACTTCAGCAGCCAACCGGGCCTCGGCCGAGGGAACCGAATGGTGTTCCTCCGGGGTCTGGACCAAGACGGCCAGGGCCAGGACGGCGAAGACGCTCAATCCTCGTCCTCGTCGGGGGGGATGAAGGTGTCGTGGCCCTTCTTCTTGATGGAGATCATCTCCCGATAGAGCCCGCGCGCCTCGTCGGCCTCGCCCAGGACCACGGCCCGCTCGATCCGGAGCAGGTGGTCCACCACGTCCAGGATGCGCCGCTGGAAGGCGATCCGCCACAGGATGCGGTCGTCGTCGCTCATCTCCTCCCACGGCTCCGGCGGCAGCGTCGCTGCTTTCAGCGCCAGGGTCTGCATCTCGTGCAGCACCTGGAACATCTCGGCGCGGTCTCCCTCGCCTCCCAGGAGCTTGCGCAGCCGCTTCTGGTGGTCGCCGAGCTCCTCCATGATCTCATGGAGCGGCGAGTCGTCGTCGTGCTCGTGGTCGCCGTGTTCATGGGCCTCGGCGGCGGGCTCCTGGGGCGCGGGGTCGGGCGCGGATTCCCGGGCGTCGTCCACCGGGACCAGGGCCCAGGGCATCAGGAGGAGGGTGGGGACGAGGAGGAGGGCGGGGATTCTCATCGGGGTCAGGCTAGCGGCTCCACGGGGGTGCATTCAGGGTTTCAGGGTCGCGGCGGCGACCGGCAGGAACGTCCGGTCGAAGCGCTCCGCGAAGTCCTCGAGCAGCGTACGCGCGGATGGCCGCAGACGCAGGGTTCCTTTGCGCTTCCCGGCGCCGCGCCAGCCGAGGCGCGGATGGTCGGCGGCGAAGGCGGCGGGGAACAGGAGTCGGAATTCCCGCACCCCCTGCCCCTCGACCACGACCGTGGGGCCGTCCGGCCCCTCTTCCAGGCGCAGCGTGGCATCGGCGGTGTGCAGGTCGGCCAACTCCATGACGAAACGCACCTTGCCTTCGTGGTCGAGGCGGTTCCAGCGGGCCGGCTCGACCTTGATCGGGAAGGTCTCCTTCACCGAACCGTCGAGTCGGGTCGCCTGCGCCCACCACCGACGGGGGGACTGCTTGCGCGCCTCACGGATGCGGATGCGGCTCGGGAACGGGTCGCGTACCCGACTTCCCAGGTAGTCCACCCAGTCCACCGCGGTGAAGTCGTAGCCGTGCAGCAGGCCCTCCTGGAGGACCAGTCTGGCGTCGGCGGCTCCGGCGGCCTCGAGGCGTTCGAAGGCGATGCCCAGGTTCAGGAGGAGTTTCGGATCGTCGCCGGCGCCCTGCAGCTGCAGCAGCGGCACGTCCGCCAGGTTCTCGACGTAGCGCAGCGAGTTGCGCCCCTCGGAGATCACGAAGGTCGGTCCTCCGATCATCGGGGTCACGCTGGCCCAGAGGTCGGGGTTGCGGACGGCGAGGTCCCAGACCAGGTGCCCGCCGCGGCTCTGGCCGGTCAGATGGATGCGGTTCTCGTCCACGTCGAAGTGGCGTCGCATCCAGCGCAGGGCGGCGAGGGCGGACGCGCGTTCTTGCGGCGTGAAGCGGTAGCCCTGGTTCGGTCCCGTGTCGTCGGGAGCGCAGACCAGCGCGCCGAGTTCCTCGGCGACGCTGCGCCATTGCTCCACCATGCCCGCCCCGTTGCCGCCGGCTCCATGGTGGGCGAGGATCAGCGGGCGCGGCCCGTCGGCCGGCGCGGAGGGCACCCAGAGGTGGAGGCGCGTCGGCACGGTCTCGCCGCCGACCACGAGATCCACCTCGATCCGATGCCGCCCCGGCCGGGCGAGTTCGGGTGGGGGCGGCAGCGGCGCGAAGGAGGCGGCCGCCTGCAGCCACGACTCCAATGGGACGTCCTGGCGTCGGGCCAGCGCGACGGCCTCCTTCCTGCGTTGCTTGGCCGTCGGCAGGTCCACCAGCCGCTGCAGGCTCTCGGCGGCGGCGTCCAGCGGTGGCGCGGTGGCTGCCGCCGGCGGGTCCTGCGGCAGGAGCGCAGCGAGGAGGACCAGGGGCAGCGCAGCGAGGGGTGTCATCTTCCCCTGCGATCCTCCGACGGATGGTCGGCGGCCCAGGCGCGGCCGACCCGCTCGAGCAGCGTCTTGGTGGCGCGGATGCCGTCTTCCTCGGAGAGGCGGGCCCCCTCGTACTCCACCCCGATCCAGCCGCGATAGCCGGCGTCCAGGACGATGCCGAGCAATCGGGGATAGTCGAGGGTGGTCTCCCACCCTTCCGCATCGAAGTCGTAGGACTTGGCGCTGACCGCGCGGGCGAAGGGCATCAACTCGGCGACCCCGCGGTAGCGGTCGTACTCCTCTTCGGGGCCGACACGGAAGTTGCCGAAGTCCGGCAGGGCCCCGACCCTCGGGTGGTCGGCCGCGGCCAGGGTCTCGGCGAGCCAGCGCCCATTGGAGGACAGCCCGCCGTGGTTCTCGACCAGGACGTCCAGGGCGAGCGGATCGGCCAGGAGCGCCAAGGCATGCAGGCCTTCGGCTGCGCGGTCGCGCTGTTCGTCCCAGGATCCGGAACTGCGTGCGTTGACGCGGATGGAGTGGCACCCGAGGAAGGCTGCGGCCTCGAGCCAAGGGCGGTGGGCTGCGACCGCCCGCCGCCGTGCCGCCGGGTCGGGATCGCCGAGCGCCCCGAGGCCGTCGCACATGATCAGGAGGCTCCGTACCCCGGCGTGGTCGCAGCGCCGCCGCAGCTCGCCGAGGTAGCCGAGGTCCTTCACGTGGTCGCCGAAGAAGACGTTGACGTACTCGATACCGCGGAAACCGAGCTCACGGGCGCGCTGCGGGAAGTCCAGGTTGGCCATCCGACCGGACATCAGAGCGCGATGGAACGACCACTCGGCGAGCGAGATCGAGAACGGCAGTGGGCCGTCACTGCGGCGGAGCCGGAACCGGGGCAGCGCCAGCCCGGCGAAGAGGGCGGCCGAGCTTCTGAGGAAGGCGCGTCGACTGGAGCCGCGACTCACAGCTCTCGCACCTCCACGTTGCGGAAGGCGACCGGGTCGCCGTGCCCGGCGAAGCCGAAGAAGCCTTCGGTCCGCATCCTGCCGGGGTGTTCCTTGCCGTCGGCGGTCTCCTCGATCTCCCACAGGTCGGCGTCCAGGATGACGGTGCCGTTCAGCTCGACGCGGACCCGCCCGCCCTGGACCGTCACCTCCTGGAAGTTCCATTCTCCGACCGGGCGTTGGTAGCCCCGGAGGGAAGGCACCATGCCATAGGCCGAACCGTGGTACTGGTAGGGGTGGAGGCCGGCGTAGCGTTCGTGCGAGTCGTCGAGGACCTGGAGTTCGCACATCCCGACGTAGGCGGTGTCCCCCTCGCCGGGATAGCGGATGGCCAGCCCGTTGTTGCCGCCCGGCGGGAGCAGGAACTCCAGACGGACCTGGAAGTCGCGGAGGACCTTCTCGGCGTAGATGGTGCCTCCCTGACCCGCTCGGCAGCGCACCATGCCGTCCTCGGGGAACTCCCAGCCCGCGAGCGGCCCGGCCCAGCCCTCACCGTCGCGTCCGACCAGCAGGGGATGGAAGGTGTCGCCTCCGGCCGCCGGGCGTCCGCGGCCGAACGCCGTCTCGGGGGGAATCGCCCGCAGCACGGCGTTGGCCTCGTCGGCGGAGAGCTCGCGGACGCGGACGCGCCGGAACTCGATCCGGCCGCCGTGGGTCTGGAATTGGATCGGCCCGCTCGGCGGCAGCGGTCGGGAGCGGTCCCAATAGTTCTCCAGGGGCGCCCAGGCGACGACCAGACCGCCGTTCAGCCACACCGCGACCCGCTCGCCGACCTGGACGATGCGCATCTCGTTCCATTCGCCGGCGGGGCGGTCACGGTTCTCGAGCGGGAAGCGCGGGTGCACCCGATCGTTCCACAGGCCGCCGGAGCCCCAGGCGTTGCCGGCGTCACGTTGGGTCGGATCGGCCGGGTCCCAGAGCTGGACCTGGGGGGTCGCCCGCAGGTAGATGCCGCCGTCGGCGCCGGGTTCCATGCGCCACTCCAAGCGCAGGTCCACGTCGCCGAAGGCGTCGCGCGTCGTCAGGTAGGGGCCGGCGCCGTCCGAGACGAAGACCCCGTCCTCCCAGGTCCAGTGTTCGCGCAGGGCCTCGTCCCATGCGCGCTGGCGCCGCTCCCGTTCTTCCGGCGTCCAGGTCCCTTCGCTGCCCGGCGCCAGGTGGGGCCGGCCGCGCCAGGCCGAGAAGCCTTCGGCGCAGAGGTCGCGGAAACCCTCCTCCACGAGAGCGGCCGGACCCCTCTCGGAGTCCGGCCGCTGCACCGGGAGGACGGCGAGGCAACAGAGCGCGACGCCGGCCGAGATCATGGGCCGATGAGGCTACTTCGCCTCGAGAGCCTTGGTTGCGGAGGAGATGATGTCCTCGACCAGCGACGCCATGGGCTGGGGCAGATCCCCCAGCTCCTTGGCCTTCCTGGCGAACATCAGCGCCATCTCCGGGTCGTCGAGGAACTGCATCGCCAGACGCGCCGCGTTGGCGAAGATCTCCTGACACATCTCGCGGTCATGGTAGTTGCCGGACTCGGCGAGTCGCTTGGCTTCGACGGTCCAGCCCTCGAGCTGCTCGGCCTTGCTCAACTGCATGAGGTCGTGCATGACCAGGGACTCGAGGACGCCGGCCTCGTTCTTCGGGTCGACCTTGCGCGCCGCGGCGATCTCGTCGTCGGTCGCGATGCCTGCCTTCAGCAGCACGGCGAGGGCGGCCGTCCGCAGGCCGTTGGAGCCGTCGGGATCGAGTTCGAAGGCCTTGCGTACGACGGAGGCATAGTCGGCGATGCCGGGGCTCGATGCGTCCATCCCGGACACGAGTTCGATGGCCTGGCGCACGTAGCCCGGCTTGTCCTCGGCGGCGGCGTAACCGGTCGCAAACTCCTTGGCCTGCTCCAGGGCCTTGCGACCCTCCACGGCGAGCTCTCGGAGGTTGTTCAAGTACTCATCGGCCGGGATGCCGAGATAGCCGGTCTGCCCGACCACGTCCCCCTCGGGGGTGAGCACGAAGACGGTCGGGAAGCCGCGGACCCCGAACTGCCTCATGATCTCTTCGTTGCGTTCCGGATTCGGAACCTTGGCCTTCACTTCCTCGCTCCTCGGGAAGTCGAGCGAGACGAAGACGAATTCGTCCGCGGCCTTCTCCTGGAAGCCGGCGTCTTCCCACACCTCTGCACGGAGGCGCTTGCAGTAGCCTCACCAGTCGGAGCCGGAGAACTCGAGGACCACCGGCTTGCCGCTCTTGCGGGCGGCCTCCATGCCGGCGTCGTAGTCGGCGAACCAGTGGATGGAGGAGGCCGGTTCCTGGACCTCCAGTGGGGCGAGCGGACCGGCGGCGAGCAGCAGTCCGAGGGTGATCAGGGTGTTCATGGTCGGGTTTCGGTTGGGGGCCCCTCGCATCGGAGCCGGAACGGAAGGCGCGAAGGGCGCCCCGTTCGGCTACGGGAGAGGCCCGTGGGCGTTGGCGGGAGCCGGGGCCGGGCCCCGGAGGGTCGGCCCCATCCTACGGCCCCGGCTCCCGGCGGTGGGAGGGGTCAGGAACGTTCGCCGGCGCGCTGCGCCTCCAGGACCCGCTTCACCGAGGCGCTGGACGGGGCCCAGTAGCGCTCCCACTCCTCCGGAGGCGGCGGTCGGAGCGGGCGGACCACCCGGAAGCCGACGAAACGGGCGTCGGTGTGGTACCAGATGGACTTCGGGAACTGGGGGTCGCGAACCTTCCACGTCGGGTCCGACCCCCGCCGGGCCGCCGAACGGGTCGCCGGAGCGGGGTCGGTCCAGCCGCCGCCGCGGACCACGCGGGGATACACCTTCTCGGGCCACACCACCGGGTCCGTCACGGGCTCACCGGCCGCGGCCCAGCGTGCATAGGTTTCCGGGTCGTAGGCGTCCAGCACCCACTCGGCGACGTTGCCGTGCATGTCGTAGAGACCCCAGGGGTTCGGCTCGAGGGTCATCACGAGGTGGTAGCCCTCGCCGGCGTTGCCGGCGTACCAGGCGTGGCGGTCGAGCGCTTCCGGGTCGGCGCCGAAGGACCAGGGCGTATCGGTGCCGGCGCGGCAGGCGTACTCCCACTCGGCTTCGGTGGGGAGGCGGTGGAAGCGCCCGGTCTTCATGGTCAGCCACTTGGTGTACTGCCGCGCCGCGAGCTGGGTCATGCAGATCGCCGGGTAGCCCTCCACGCCCATGCCGAAGTCCATCGGAACGTAGGGAGGCGTCGGCCGGCTGACGGCGTCGGCCCAGGGATCCTGTGGGGTCGCTTCGCTGCGGTCGCTGCGGTCCAGGGCGAACTGGAAGACGCGGTACTCGTCCCAGGTGACCTCGTGCTCCTCCATCCAGAACGGCGACACCCGAACGCGCACCCGAGGGCCCTCGTCCGGTGCGCGCCCCGGTTCGTCCTCGGGGCTGCCCATGGTGAACTCGCCGCCGGGGATCGGGATCATGCGGAACGAGACCGCGGTGCCGGGGACGTGCTCGACGTAGGCCGCCATGTCCTCGGGGGTTGCGGCCTCGGCCCCTTCCAGCGGGACGACGGGGGGCGGGCCGTCGGGTGCGGAGGGGGTCCCCCGCTGCGGCAGCGGGGCGGCGGGGGACGGACCGAGCAAGGCCAGGAGCAAGGCCGGGGCGAGCATGGGAGCATCCTACCCTCCGATGGAAGCTCGGCGCCGTCGCGCAGGCCGGGGGCGGCCGCCGCGGACCGCTATCCTCGGGGCCGTGGAATCGGAACGCGACCTCCCCTCCTCCCGCCGCAGCTCGACGCTGGACCGGGCCGTCTGGAAGGAGTTGACCCTGTACGGCAAGTTCGAGCAGGTCGTCGCCCTGGTCCTGGCCTTCGCCATCGCCCTGGTCATCGCGGCCGCCATGGTGGACCTGGCGCGGGAGCTCGTCGGCGGGCTCTGGGCGGAGGCCGGCGCGAAGGACCCCTTCCACGTCCTGTTCGGCAAGATCATGACGGTGCTGATCGCGTTGGAGCTGAACCACACCATCATCGACGTCGCGAAGCGCACGGCCCACGTCGTCCAGGTCCGTACCGTCTTGCTGGTCGCGCTCCTGGCGGTGGCCCGGAAGTTCATCATCCTGGACCTGAAGGCGACCACCCCGTCCGCGGTCTTCGCCCTCGGTTTCTCCGTGGTCGCGCTGACGGCCGCCTACTGGGGGTTGCGGCGGTGGGGTGACGATCACGAGTAGCCGTACCGGAGAGCGGCGGCTTGCGAGTTCACCGACTTCGGCTACCATGGCGTCACCACGTCTCCTGGCCCCATCGAGCTCTTCGTTGCCATGATCCCGTCCCTGCTCCTCGTCGCTCCCGCCGTCCAGGGGGCGCTGCACCCCCCGTCCGCCGGACCCGGGCCGGCCGCCGCGGTCCGCGTCCTCCCCGATTGGCAGGTCTCGTCCGGCCTGGACTCCCACGTGCTGGTCCAGGACGGTGCGGGCGACTCCTGGGCCTTCGCCGTGAGCGGCAGCGCCGGATATCTGACCCGATACGACGACCAGGGCATGGCCCTGTGGACTTCGACCACCACGAATACCTTGAGCGCCGAGGCCATTGCGATGCGATCCAACGGTTCCGTCGTGTGCGCAGGCCACTGGGGGTCGAACCCTTGGATGAGCAGTTGGGATGCTGCGGTGTACTGTTTCGATGCCTCGGGCTCGCTCCTGTGGTCGAAGGTCTTCGATCGCGGAAGCCAGGACGACGTCGTGGACGTCGTCGTGGACGACCAGGACGTCACCTACGTGTTGATGATCGACGAGCAGTACGACATCGGCGGCTGGGGTGACGTCTACCTCTTCGCCCTCGACCCGGCGGGAGTCCTGCTCTGGGAGACCGTCTGGACCGGTCGGGGCGCCGGCTACGGCTACCGTGACGTTCCCTACGACCTGGCCTTGGACCCGACGCTCGATCGCCTGTACGTGGTCGGCGCCAGCCGCACCCCTGCGACCCTGCTCGACCAGGCGGTCCTGGCCTTCGACACGACGGGCAACCTCCTGTGGACCTGGTTTCGTGACGGCCCCGCCTGGAACAGCAAGGACTGGCTGACCCACGTCGGGATCGTTCCCGGGGGAGGCGTCGTCGCCACCGGACGCAGCGAGTCGACCTCGAACAACGGCATCGACGTCTACACCTTGCGGCTCACCGAGTCC
>JALUVI010000154.1 GCA_027020785.1 Planctomycetota bacterium
GTTCCGCGGCGTCAAGGGCACCACCGGCACCCAGGCGTCGTTCCTGCAGCTGTTCGGCGGCGACCACGACAAGGTCCGCGAGCTCGACCGCCGCGTCACCGAGCGCATGGGCTTCCGGCGCAGCGTGGCGTTGACCGGGCAGACCTATCCGCGCAAGTGGGACGGGCGCGTCCTCGGCGTCCTCTCCGGCATCGCCGCCTCGGCGGCCAAGTTCGCCGTGGACCTGCGGTTGATGGCGCACCGGCGCGAGCTGGAGGAGCCGTTCGGCAAGAAGCAGATCGGCTCCTCGGCGATGCCCTACAAGCGCAACCCGATGCGCGCCGAGCGGGTCACGGCGTTGAGCCGCTACCTGCTCCACCTGACGCCGAACGCGCTCGACACCGCGTCCAACCAGTGGCTGGAGCGCACGTTGGACGACTCGGCCAACCGGCGGCTGGCCATCGCCGAGTCCTTCCTCGCCGCCGACGCCGTGCTGGTCCTGCTCCAGGACCTCGCCGCCGGGCTGGTGCCCTACCCCAAGGTCATCGCCGCCAACCTGCGCCGCGAGCTGCCCTTCTTCGCGACCGAGTCCATCCTCATGGCCGCGGTCCAGGCCGGCGGCGACCGCCAGGACCTGCACGAGCGCATCCGCGTCCACGCCCAGGAGGCGGCGACGCGCCTCAAGACCGGCGACGGGGTCAACGACCTGCTGGAACGCATCGCCGCCGACCCGGCCTTCGCCGCGGTCGCCGACCGTCTCGACGACCTCACCGAGCCGTCGCGCTTCGTCGGCCGCGCCCCGGAGCAGGTGCGCGACTACCTGGCCGAGGTGGTGGAGCCGCTGCTGGCCGAGCGCGCCGACGTCCGCCCGCCCGAGGGTGCGGTGCGGGTCTGACGCCCGGCACCGTCGAACGCCGGCGCGCGGTCTATGCTGGAGACGTGAAACGTCTCCTCCATGCCTTGCCGGTCTCCACGTGGGCGCCCGTCGCCGCCCTCGCCCTCTTCGCCGTGACCTCGTCTCCGGCCCAGGTCGGCGGCGTCTGGAACGACGGGCCGACTTCGGTGGCCCCGTTCAATCGTTGGGACTGGGGACAGGCGGTCGCTCCCTACGCGGACTGGGATGGTGACGGCGCGGACGACCTCCTCGTCGGCTCGCACCAGCACGCCGCCGTGGTCTCGTCCGCCACCGGCGCCGTCCTGCTCGAGGTCTCCGGTCCCACCGGTCTCTTCGGCTACGACGTCAGCGACCTCGGCGACGTGGACGGCGACGGGGTCCACGACTTCGTGGTGGCGCGCCCCGACGGCGCCGGATGGGTCCACGTCTTCTCGGGCGCCACCGGCACCCAGCTCTACCAGGTCCAGAGCCCGACCCTGTCCGGGACCTACGGTCGCGCCGTCCAGGGGGTCGGCGACGTCACCGGCGACGGGGTTCCCGACTTCCTGGTCGCCGACCCCTGGGCGAGCAAGGCCTACCTCCAATCGGGCGACACCGGCGCGGTGCATGCCGGCATCGCCATGAACGGGGGCGACCTCGGCGGCTACGCGCTGGCCGCACTGCCCGACGTCACCGGCGACGGTCTCCCCGACTACGCCGTCGGCAACTACGCCGCCTACCCGCGCGGCGAGGTGAAGCTCGCCACCGGGGCGTCGGGGACCGTCCTCCAGCACTGGGTGCCCGCCGGCAGCGACTACGACTCGTTCGGCGATGCGCTCGCCCCGATCCTCGACATGGACGGTGACGGCCTGGCCGACCTCGTGGTCGGCGACACCGGCTACGTGGCCGCGGCCGGCTGGTACGCGGGACGGGTCGAGGTCCGCTCCTCGGCCGACGGCTCGGTGCTTTGGTACGTGGACTCGCCGCAGGCCTACCTCGGCTTCGGCGAGGCGGTGGCGTCGCCCGGCGACGTGGACGGCGACGGTGTCGCCGACGTCGCCGTCGGCGTACCCCAGCTCGATCGGGGCTGGCGCGCCGAGGTCGGCGGGGTGGTCCTCCTCGCCGGCGCCGACGGTTCGCTCCTGAACCTGTGGTGGGGCGACGGCAACGGCGACGAGTTCGGCACCGACCTCGCCTGCGGCGACTTCGACGGCGACGGCCTGTCCTTGGACCTGGCGGTGGGCGTGCCCTTCGTCGGCCACCCCTTCCCGGACGGAGACGGCGAAGTCGTCTTCCTCCTGCGCGACCCCTTCCTCCGTCCGGTGTCCGTCGAGGTCTCGGGCGCGACCGGCGGCAGCGTGACCCTCGAGGCCGACTTCCCCGCGGCCGCCGCCGGCGACGACTACCAGCTCCTGCTGTCGGTCTCCGGCATCGGGCCGACGACGGCGCTCGGCCTCGACGTCCCGCTCACCGACGACCCCTTCTTCCAGCGCACGCTCTCGGGCGACTACGGGATGTTCCCCTCGGTGACCAACCCCGTCGGCCAGCTCGACGCCCAGGGCAGGGCGAACGTCGTCCTGACCTTCGGGCCGGGCGACCTCGCGGCCCACGTCGGGCGCGCCGCCTGGCTCGCCGTCCTCGCTTCGGACCAGGGCACGGGCACCTTCACGAGCGCGCCCACGCGCCTGGTCGTCGTCCCCTGACGTCGTCGGGGCGGGGGCGTCGTGGAGCCGCCCTCACTCGACGACCATGGTCGTCGGATTCGAGAGCGAGCCGAGCCCCGCAGACAGCCCCGCTCCTTGGAGCACCACCACGGTGCCCGGAGGGACGGCGCCGGGCAGCGTCCAGGCGGTGTTCAGGGGCAGGGCGCCGAGGAAGGAAGCCCGGTGGGGGCGCCCGAGGTCCAGCGCGGCGAGGCCGAGTCCGGGCAGACGGGCGGCGCCGGGGAGGCCGACGGCGAGCCAGCCGCTCCACCCCGCAGGGCCGTCGAGGGTCACCGTCAGCGGGCCGCCCGGGACGGGTGCTCCCGTCACTTCCAGGGTGACCAGGTGCCGCTCGACGGCGCCGCGGTCCGGCAGGGCGATCCCGTCGAGGTCGCCGTCCAGGACCCGGGGCCAGCCGAGGAGGTCGAGCCCGGCAGCCTCGGCGGGGCTCCCCGCATCCAACGCCGGGGAGCCGGCGGTCGGAGTGAAGTCGCCGCTCGCCGGAGACGCGAGCAGCGGGTCGGCGAAGGCGCCGTGCGCCTCCTGGCCGGTCCCGGCGCGGAAGGCGGCGAAGCCGGGGAAGGAGACGCCGCGCCACACCCACTCGGTCCCGTCGGCGCCGGCGGGCGACCACCACAGGTTGCCGTCGAGCACGTTGCCGACGTTGCCCCGCTCGGAGTAGAGCGCGACCGCCTGGTCGGTGGTCACGCAGACGTTGTCGTGGACGGAGCAGTCCTCGGCCCACTGGATCCAGATCTCGCCCAGGAACTGCCCGGTGGTGTCGTTCCGCCACAGCGTGTTGAAGGCAAACTCGCAATCGCGGACCCGGCCGACCGCCCGGTCGTAGCCTCCGAAGACCAGGCCCGCTTTCAGGTTGCCGTAGAGCAGGTTGCTGCGGACCACGACTCCGGAGACGTCGAAGCCTGCGTTCTCGGCCCCGACCTCGATGCCGAGGTCGCATTCCGTGACGACGTTGCCCTCGAGGAGGAGGTCGCGCGCACCGTCCACGTAGAGACCGGCGGCGAAGCCGCCCCCGTAGACGGAGTTGGCCCGCTCCACCCGATTGCCGCGGACCACGCCGTGGCGCGGGACGTGGACGGGGTCCACCCACGACTCCCCGCCGATGACGTCGATGCCGATGTTGTTCACGTCGTGGACGTGGTTGTCCGCGACCAGGAATCCGTCCACGTGCCCGCTCACGACCAGGGCTTCGCTCGGTGCGACGTCGCAGTCGTGGATTTCGTTGCCCTCGATCACCAGGCGGCGGATGGGAGCGGTGGGCGAGGTGCCGAGCGCCCAGATCCCGCCGGCGTTGGCGCCGCGCAGCGCATGGATCCGATTGCCGCGCAGGACCACGTCCT
The DNA here is from genome assembly GCA_027020785.1 of Planctomycetota bacterium. Taxonomy (GTDB): domain Bacteria; phylum Planctomycetota; class UBA1135; order UBA1135; family UBA1135; genus JALUVI01. The sequence goes on from JALUVI010000154.1 coordinate 3,918, forward strand.
CGCAGGCTCCGGTGATGCGGATGGCGGCTGCGTCGAGGGTCTGGAGGCCGGTGAACTCGAAGCCCTCCACCACGACGTGGGAGACGTCGTGGATGCGGAGCAGGTCGGAGGAGGTGGTGCCGCCGCCCGTGACGAGCGGACGCTGTCCGGGGCCGGCGCGGAGCACCAGGGGGCCCTGCACGGGGTCGCCGCCGCGGCGGAAGACCAGGACCTCGTGGTAGCCGCCGGGGCGGTCGTAGACCTCGACGACGTCGCCGGCCGCAGCGACGTCGAGCGCGTCCTGGATGCGGGTGAAGTCACCGCCGCTCGGGGCGACGATCCAGGTCCGTCCTGGGAGGGCGACGACGAGGAGGAGGGCGGACAGCACGGCGGGCGCGGCCCCGGTGGGGCCGTTCCCCGGAGGATAGCGCCCATTCCAGGGCGGCAGCGCGACGCAGCGGGATGTGCGGGAGGATTCAGCCCGAGACGGGGTGGACTTCGCCTGCGGCGTCCACCCAGAGGGCGACCACGGGCACACCCGGGAAGCGGTCGGCGAGGACCCGGGCGGCGGAGAGGAGGTCGGCTTGGTGGCGCTCGTCGTCCACCGGGTGGCCGGCGCAGTCGGCGTGGCCGGCGACGGCGAGGCCCACCGAGTCGTGCGCGGCGAACGAGATGCGGCAGCGCTCCAGGATGCCCGCGACGCGGTCGGTGCCCTCGACCAGGTGACGCACGGCGCCCGCCTCCGTGACGGCGTCCACCCAGCGCACTCCGTAGTGCTCACGCAGGAAGGCGGCGACCGGGTCCTGGGCGCGGCCGTCCATGCAGTTGACGGCGGTGCAGAAGCTCATGGCTCGAGCCGATTCTAGGAGCCCCCTCCACGCGGGGCCGGAACGTGGGCATCATGGGGGGACCGTGTACCTCGCCACCTCCTGGTTCGGGCGCCGCGCCCGCGGTCTCGCCGAACAGCTCCGCGAGAGCGCCGAGCTCGGCTTCCGGGGCGTCGCCGTCCTGCCGCGCAGTCCGCTGCCCGAGGGGGCCGCCGAGCCGCCGCCCGCGCTCGAGCCCGAGCGCGTCGGCGCCGTGGCCTGGGACGCGCTCGCCGACCGTCTCGCCGAGGGCGAGGCCGGCGGCCGGACCTGGTCCACGGCGGACCTCGGTCCCGCCCTGTCGCGCCTGGCCCGGCTGCGGGCGCGCCGCGTCGTCGTGCCGGTCGGCGCCGTCGGCCCCGAGGCCGAGCGGCTGCGCGGCGAGCGGCTCCTCGAGAGGCTGGCCCACGGCGAGTCCCTCCGCGGGGACGAGGCGGTGGAGGAACTCCTCCAGCAGCCCGCCGCGGCCGCCGAAGAGGACCTCCAGGAACTCGCGGCGTTCCTCCACGCCCTCCTGCGCGCCGCCCCGGGGCTCGAGGTCGCGCTCCACCCCGGCGCCTCGCCCGTGTCCCTCCTCGATCCCGACCGTTTCGCCCTGCTCCTGGGCGTCCTGGGCCGCCCGTCGGCCCTGGGGCTGTGGTGGGACTGCGCCGACGCCGAGCGCCGCGCGGCCCTCGGCCTGCCGCCCCCGGGCGAGTGGCTCGACCGCTTCGGGGGACGCATCCAGGGCGTGGCCTTGTGCGACTGGGCTCCGGGGGCCGGGGTGGTCCCCCCGGGCGCCGGGACGGCCGACTGGGCCCTCCTCCGGGAGTACCTGCCCCGGACCGCGGTGCGGGTGGTGGCCCTGCCGCCTTCGCATCCGTCAGAATGGGTGACCCAGGCCGCCGCGGTCCTGGAGCCTCCCCGTGCCGCTCCCGGCACCCCGAGATGACCCGCCCCGACCCCCGCGACTTCGCCCGCGCCCTCCCCGAGGAGGGGCGGCTGGTGCTGACCACGCATCGTCACCCCGACCCCGACGGGCTCGGCGCCATGGTGGGCATCGAGTACCTGCTCAAGACCCGGTTCGGGATCGCCGCCGACTTCGTGCTGGAGGGCCGCATCCGCCGCGCCGAGAACCTGGCGATGCGCGAGATCCTCGGCATCGACGCCCTGCCCAAGGGTGGGGTGGACCCGGCGCAGTACGCCGGGGTCGTCGTGGTCGACGCCCAGCCCGGGTTCAGCCACACCCACCCCCCCGGCGCCCTGCCCGTCCTGGCCGTCATCGACCACCATCGCGGTTCCGAGGAGGCCGCCCCCGAGGACGTCCCCTTCTTCTGGGTGGCGCCCGACTACGGCGCGACCTCGACCATGGTCTGGGACCTGCTCCGGGCCTTCGACCTCGAGCCGGACGAGCGCACCGCCACCGCCCTGTTCTGCGGCGTGCGCTACGACACGAACAACCTCCTGCGCGAGGCGGGGCCGCGCGACGAGGAAGCCTTCCGCGAGCTCGAGCGGCGGGCCAACCGGCGCATGGTCGCCGAGATCGACCAGCCGCCCCTGCCGCGCCACTGGTTCGTCCAGATGCACGAGGCCATCGAGACCTGCCGTCTGTCCGGCGGGCTGGTGCTGACCCTGCTCGGCGAGGTCCGCAGTCCCGAGACCGTCGCCGAGGTCGCCGATTGGTTCATGCGGCTGGACGGCGCCGAGTGGTCGCTGGCCGGGGGGGCCTGCGACGGGGTCTATCAGGTCTCCCTGCGGACCGACCTGCCCGGGGCCGACGCCTACCCGACCCTGCGCGCCATCCTCGACGGCGAAGGGGCCTGCGGCGGGCACGGACGCATGGCCGGCGGTCAGTTGCGGTTGGACGGCGCCGACCTGGAGGAGGTGCGGGAGCGGCTGCGGGGGCGGGCGCGGAGCGTCCTCGCGGTGGGCGACGCCCCGGAAGAGCCCCTCATCCCGCCGGTGCCTTCCACACCCCGGAATCGTTGACAGCGACCGGATCCGGGACTATCCTTTCGCGCGCTTCGCGGCTGTAGCTCAGTTGGTAGAGCACTACCTTGCCAAGGTAGCTGTCGTCGGTTCGAGTCCGATCAGCCGCTCCAAAACCCGGACGGGCCCGACGCCAGGCGTCGGGCCCGTCTTCGTTCGGAGTGCGGCGAATCCAGCGTCGCTGACCGCTCCGGAGCCGGCCGGCGGCGAGGCGTCAGCGGGCGGACCGTCGCGGCTGAGTCAGGCCGAGTCCTGGGCCTCGGCGAGGTCGGCGTTGGCCTGGATGAAGGCCTGCCACTGCTCCGGCACCTCGTCCTCGGGGAAGATGGCGTCCACCGGGCATTCCGGCTCGCAGGCCCCGCAGTCGATGCACTCGTCCGGGTGGATGAACATCGGCAGGTTCAGCGTGCCGGGATGGGGCTCGGCCTCGTAGATGCACTCGACGGGACACACGTCCACGCAGGCGGTGTCCTTGGTGTTGACGCAGGGTTCGGTGATGACGTAGGTCACGGCGGTGATGCGTACCGGGTTCCCGGCGGGGGGAGGGGGGTGCCGGGTCGGACCTCTAGATAGCGCGGGCCGCCTCCCGGTCAAGCACTTTTCGGACATTCCTGCCCGGGGCTCGCGCCCCGGGGCGGCGCTATCCTGCGCGGCGATGGAGCTCGCCTCGCCGACGCCCTGGGCCGGACTCGCCGGCTACCTCGTGGGGTCGGTGAACTTCGCGCTCCTCGTCGCCCGCCGTCGCGGGGTGGACCTGCGCTCCGTCGGCTCCGGCAACCCCGGTGCGACCAACGTCGGCAGGGCCCTGGGGCGCGGCTGGGGCGTGTTCGTCTACCTGCTCGACGCCCTCAAGGGCGCCGCTCCCGCCGCCCTCGGCCTGGCGCTGTTCGACCCCACTGCGGGGGCCGCCGCGGGCGGGGGGGCCTTCGTCGGGCACGTCCTGCCGCTGTGGCACCGTTTCCACGGGGGCAAGGGCGTCGCCACGCTGTCCGGCGCCATGCTGGCGTTGGCGCCGGTCGCGACCCTCTCGGCCGGGCTGGTCTGGCTGGTGGTCTTCGCCCTGACCCGCACCGTCGGCATGGGCTCGGTCGCCTTCGGGCTCGCCCTCGGCCCGAGCGCCCTGCTCCACGGCGAGCCGCGTCCGGTCCTGGTCCTCGCCTTCGCCGGCGGACTGACCCTGCTCGTGACCCACCGTTCCAACCTGCGTCGTTTCCTCGCCGAACGTCGCGCCGCGCGCCGCGGCGACGGAGGAGGGGCGGCGTCGTGAGCGGCCGGGTCCTGGTCCTCGGCGACGGCGGTTGGGGCACGGCGCTCGCCCTCGCCGCCCACCGCGCCGGCAACCCGGTCACGGTGTGGAGCGTGGACCCCGACTACGCCGCCGAGGTCGCCGCCACCCGGGTCAACCGCAAGTTCCTGCCCGGCGTGTCCATCCCCGAGGCGCTGCGCTGGACCGGCGACGTCGCCGAGGCCGTGGACGGCGCCGACCTGGTGCTGTCGGTGGTGCCGACCCAGTACGTCGCCGGCGTGGCCGAACGCTTCGCCGGGCGGCTCCGCGGTCTGCCGGTGGTCAGCGCGAGCAAGGGGCTGGAGCTCGACACCATGCGGCTTCCGACCGAGATCCTCGCCGCGGCGCTCGGCGCAGGGGTGCGGCTCGGCGCCCTGTCGGGGCCGAGCCACGCCGAGGAGCTGGCCCGCGGTCGGGTCACGAGCGTGGTCGCGGCCAGTCCCGACGCCGCGCTCGCCGAGGAGGTCCAACGGCGGATGACCAGCGAGGTCCTGCGCGTGTACACCAACCCCGACCTGCGCGGGGTCGAGATCGGCGGCGCGTTGAAGAACATCGTCGCCATCGCCGCCGGGATCTGCGACGGGCTCGACCTCGGGGACAACGCCAAGGCGGCGTTGGTGGACCGCGGCCTGCTCGAGATGGCGCGGTGGGGGACGGCCCACGGCGCGCGCCGCGAGACCTTCCTCGGGCTGTCCGGCGCCGGCGACCTGGTCGTGACCTGCTACTCGCGCCACTCGCGCAACCGCGGGCTGGGCGAGCGCATCGGACGCGGCGAGACGCTCGACGCCATCCTCGAGTCCACCGAGAAGGTGGCGGAGGGGGTGTGGACCTGCCGCGCCGTCCACGCCGCCGCGGCGCAGGAGGGCATCCGCATGCCGGTGACGGCGGCGGTCCATGCCGTCCTCTTCGACGGGGTCCCGCCGGCCGACGTGGTGCGCCGCCTGATGGAGCGGCCGCCCGGGGCCGAGTTGGCAGAATGAGCCGCATGGCGTCCCCTTCGACCCGCTCCGTCCCCGTTCCGCCGCCGCCCGACTCGCCGGCCGGTGAACGCCATCCGGCGCCGCCCCGCCGCTGGCTGCCGGAAGACTTCCGCGCCGATTCCTTCGCCGCCCTCGAACCCTACCTCACCGAGCTCGAGGCGCGCGACCTGCAGGGACCGGAGGAGTTGGAGCGTTGGATCCTCGACCGCTCCGAGCTCGAGTCGTGGTTGGGCGAGGAGGGGTCCCGGCGCAACCTGGCGGCGGCGCGCCACACCGACGACGCCGAGGCGGAGCGCGCCCACCTCGAGTTCCAGACCGAG
>JALUVI010000155.1 GCA_027020785.1 Planctomycetota bacterium
GCCCTTCTACACGCTGGGGCCGCTGGTCACCGACGTCGCGCCCGGCTACGACCACATCACCTCGGCCATCGGCGCGGCCAACATCGGCTGGCACGGCACTGCCATGTTGTGCTACGTGACGCCGAAGGAGCACCTCGGCCTGCCGAACCGCGACGACGTCAAGCAGGGGGTGATCGCGTATCGCATCGCGGCCCACGCCGCCGACGTCGCCAAGGGGCACCCCGGGGCCCGGGCCTGGGACGACGCCCTGTCGCGGGCCCGCTTCGAGTTCCGCTGGGAGGACCAGTTCGCCCTGTCGCTGGATCCGGTGACGGCGCGCTCCTACCACGACGCCACCCTGCCGGCCGAACCGGCCAAGACGGCGCACTTCTGCTCGATGTGCGGTCCGAAGTTCTGCTCGATGCGCATCACCGAGGACGTGCGCCGCTACGCCGCCGAGAAGGGGTGGGGCGACCACGAAGCCCTGGTCCGCGGGCTGGCCGAGAAGGCCGACGAGTTCCGCCGCACCGGGGCCGGCGTGCCCTACGTGGAGGAGGTCTGACTCACTCGCGCGGCGTCGGGTACCACGCGATGCCGTCGGGCTCGCGTCCCGTAGCGAAGGTGCGGAGCACGACCAGGTCCGACACGGCGACCTCGGCGACGCGGTCGGCGTGGGCCAGGGACACGTAGGCGCGACCGCCGTCGCCGGAGAGGGTGATGCCGATCGGGGTCGGACTGTCGCCCATCGCGGAGCCGAACAGGCGGTCGGCGCCGTCGCCGCGGGCGAGGGCGCCGAAGTCGAGGGTTCCCGCCGCTTCGGGGGCCGGGCCGGTCAGGTCGTAGGCGCGGAGCACGCCGGCGCGGGCGCAGCTGACCAGGAGCCGCGCCCCGTCGGGGGTGACCGCGGCCCGGATCGGGAACCCTTCGGCCTCGAGACGGTGGCGCACCGACAGGTCCTCCGGGTCGAGGGCGACCACGTCGTCGGCCTCGCGGTCGGTGACCCAGAGGAGGCCGTGGACCGGGTCCCAGGCCAGGCCCTCGGACCCGGCGCCGGTCGCGACGAAGCGCTCCACCACGTAGTGGAGGACCGGACGCCCGTCGGCAAGGGGCGGGCCCGCCTCGGCGCGGACCCGGGTCACGCCGCCGTCGGCGAGGTGGGCGACGTAGAGGCGGCCGTCGTCGTCGCTCGCCACCATGTGCCCGAGACGGTGGGGGAGGGCGACCTCCTCGCGGACCACCCAGTCCAGCGGATCCAGGCGGAGCAGCGAGCGGCGTTCCTCGGCGGTGACCCAGAGCTCTCCGGTGGTGGGCGTCACGGCCAGGCCGTGCGGGCGGGCCGGCTCGCCGAGGTCCACGGTGCGCAGCGCCCGATCGCGGCGCAGGTCGAGCACGGTCAAGGTGGCGCCGGGCGTGCGCCCGCCGTAGTTCGCCACCACGGCGCGCCGCGCGCCGGGCAGGACCAGGACCTCGTGCGGGCCGACCCCGGTCGGGATGCGGGCCAGGGTGGCGCCGTCGGCGAGGTCCACCACCTGGGCCGCGGCCTCGGACTTGAGCAGGACGACGAGGCGGCCGGGATCGCGGTCCTGGGCCGGAGCCGGGGCGGCGGCGAGGAGGAGCGTGAGGACGAGGGCGAACGGTCGGGACATGGCGGGACGCGAACCGGGGGCTTCCGTATCCTTACGCAGCGGAGGCGCCCATGGCCGTAGAAATCACCGTTCGCTACCTCGGAGAGCTGCGCTGCGAGGCCGTCCACGGCCCCAGCGGGACCTCCCTCGTCACCGACGCCCCGACCGACAACCACGGCCGCGGCGAGAGCTTCTCGCCGACCGACCTGGTGGCCACCGGACTCGGCAGCTGCATCCTCACCATCCTGGGCATCGTCGCCGACCGGCACGGCTGGGACCTCTCCGGGGCGCGGGTCCGCGTCGTCAAGCACATGACGGAGCAGGGGCGCCGCCGCATCGAGCGCCTGGAGACCGAGGTCTCCCTGCCCGGCGCGTGGGACGCGGAGCAGCGCCGCTTGCTCCAGCGCGCCGCCGAGACCTGCCCCGTGAAGTCCACCCTGGAGGCCGGCGTGGCGATGCCGATCGCTTGGCGTTTCGGCGCGGAGGAGGCGGAGTCGTGAGCGACGCGGCCAGGACCTACCTCTCGGGCATCCAGCCGAGCGGCCTGCTCCACCTCGGCAACTACTTCGGAGCCATCGAACGGCACGTCGCCCTGCAGGAGCGGCCGGGGCGGCACTACTACTTCATCGCCGACTACCACGCCCTGACCACCGTCCACGACGCCGAGCTGCTGCGGCGCAACGTGTTCGAGACCGCGGTGGCCTACCTCGCGCTGGGCCTGGACCCCGAGCGCGCCGTCCTGTTTCGACAGAGCGACGTCCCCGAGGTCACCGAGATCGCCTGGTTGCTGGCCTGCGTGACGGGGATGGGGCTCCTCGAGCGCGCCCACTCCTACAAGGACAAGGTGGCGCGCGGCATCAAGCCGAGCGTCGGTCTGTTCACCTACCCTGTGCTGATGGCCGCCGACATCCTGGCCTACGACAGCGAACTGGTCCCGGTCGGACGCGACCAGGTCCAGCACGTCGAGATGACCCAGGACATGGCGACCCGTTTCAACGAGACCTTCGGAAGCCGCGTCTTCGTGCGTCCGGAGATGTTGATGCCGGAGACCGCAGCGGCGCGCAAGGTGCCGGGGCTGGACGGCCAGAAGATGTCCAAGTCCTACGGCAACGACCTCTGGATCTTCGAGAGCGGCAAGAAACTGCGGAAGCGGGTCAACCGCATCGTCACCGACAGCCGTCCCCCGGAGGAGCCGAAGGACCCGGACGAACTGTTCCTGTTCGACCTGCTGGCCCTGTTCCTGCCGCCCGACGAGCTGGAGGGGCTCCGCGACGCGGTGCGCCGAGGCGGCCCGGGGGCGCCGGGCTACGGCGACCTCAAGGCCCGCCTCGCCGAGGCCATCGAGGAGCGCTTCGCACCGGCGCGCGCCAGGCGCGAAGAGCTGCTGGCGCACCCCGAACGGGTCGAGGAAGTCCTCTCCGCCGGCGGCGCCGAGGCGCGCCGCAAGGCGACCGAGGTGCGCGACCGGGCCTACCGCGCCTGCGGCCTGCGCTGACGCCCTCCCTTCCCGGGGTGCGCTCCTAGTCGATCCACTCCGCCACGAACAGGTTGGTGTCGTGCGGATGGGCGTTGTTGCGGTTGCTGGCGAAGATCAGCCGCCGGCCGTCCTTCGAGAACATCGGGAACCCGTCGAAGCTGGGGCAGTAGGTGATCCGCTCGTTGTCGGAACCGTCCTCGGAGATCATCCAGAGGTCGAAGTTCCGACCGCCGCCGGCCTGATTGCTCGAGTAGATGATGCGACGACCGTCGGGATGCCAGTAGGGCGCGAAGTTGGCCGCTCCGTTGTCGGTGACCTGGCGCTTGTTGGAGCCATCCACGTCCATCACCATGATCTGCAACGCCATCGGCTCGATCACGTCCTGGTCGAGCAGTTCCTGGTATCGCGCGATCTCCTCGGGGGACTTGGGGTGGTAGGCCCGATAGACCAGCCGCTTGGAGTCCGGCGAGAAGAAGGGGCCGCCGTCGTAGCCGAGCTCGTCGGTGAGTTGGATCAGGCCGGTCCCGTCCACGTTCATGACGTAGATGTCCAGGTCGCCGTTGCGGCGGCTGGTGAAGGCGATCTTGGTGCCGTCCGGCGAGACCACGGCCTCGGCGTCGTAGGCGGGCGAGGGCGCCAGCGGGGTCAGCTCCCAGGTGTCCAGGTCACGGACCCACAGGTCGAACTCGGGGTAGATCTTCCACACGTAGCCCATCGAGTAGTCCGGCGGTTCCAGGCAGTCGTCGGCCGCGGCGTGCGTACTGGCGAACACGACCTTGCGATCGCCGGGCATGAAGAAGGAGCAGGTGGTTCGCCCTCGACCGGTGCTGACCAGCCGGCGCGCGCCGGTGAGGAGGTCGAGGAGGTAGATCTGATCGCATTCCGCGTCGCCCACCTTGGCCTGGTAGACGATGCGGGTGTCGTCGCTCGAGAAGTAGCCCTCGGCGCTCTCGCCTTCGGTGGTGAGGCGGCGGATGGCGCCGAAGTGCCGTTCACCGGCGAAGCGGAGCGGCTCCGGGGTCGGCAGGCCCGGTTCGGGGTCCACCGGCAGGGGCACCGGGGGCTCCTGGTTCGGATGCGGTTCCTGTGCGCTCGCGGTGAGGGCCAGGCTGGGTAGGAGGAGGAGGGTCCACATGTTCGTCCTTGGGGCGAGGGGGAGTCGGCCGCGGCAGCGGCACGGGATCGTATCCGCCCCGACACAGCGGATGACAGCGCAGGATACGGCGCAGGGTCAGCCAGCCGCCGCGCAGCGCTCCGTGCCGCTCCAGGGCTTCCAGGGCGTAGGCCGAGCAGTGCGGGACGAACCGACACTTGTCGGGGCCGAGGAGCGGTGAGACCAGCAGCGCGTAGGCTCGGACCAGGAGCTGGAGGAGGCGGCGGGTCACGGATGCTCCTCCGCCGACGCGGCGTCCGGGCCGCGCGCCGCGAGGCGCTCGGCGAGTTTCCCGGCGAGGGTGACCAGCTCCTCCTCGACGGCCCGGACCCGCTCACCGTGGAGGGCGGGTAGCGGGACCAGCACGAAGTCCAGGGCCGGGAGCTCGGGGCGACGCAACCGGAAGGCTTCGCGGAGCAGGCGGCGGGCGCGGTTGCGGGCCACCGCCGAGCGATCGTACTTGCGTCCGACCGACAGTCCGAGCCGGGGCTCGCCGGTCGGGGACGGCGCGGCGACGGCTAGGATGAGGCGACCTCGGGCGCGAACGCCCTCCTTCCACACGCGCGAGAACTCGGACTTGCGACGGATCCGCGTCGTCCGCGGCAAGCGCAGGGGGCGGGGCCGCCGGGGCCCGGCGCCGTTCCCTTGGGGCGGGGCCTCGAGCATGGACTGCCCCCAGGATACCCCCGCCAGGAGGCTGCTTCGCCTCGTCGAGCCGGCCCCCGAGCTGCCGCCGGCCCAGACCGCCGACTCCCTCCTGGCCGCCTGGGCGGACGGGTGGCGGGAAGCAGGGGTCTGGCTGCTCCTGGTCCCGGAGACCCGGCTCGCCGCGTGGGAGGAGGCCTTGACGCCCCGGATGCGACGCGCCGCGGCCGTCCCCGCCGCGATGGGGGAGCGCGGACGGGCCGCGCTGCGGGTCGGCCTCCACCATGGCGGAGCCCTGCTCGCAGGCGGTAGGATGGGCGCCGACGGCTGGTCCCCCGCCCTCCTCACCCGGCTCCAGCCGGGCCCCGGGCTGGTCGCGGGATGGGCCGCACCGGCCGCCGTCCTCGGCCTGGCCGCGTGCGAGGACTTCCCCGCCGAGCTCGCCGCCGTCCGTCCCGAACCCTTCCCCGTACGTACCCGTCCCTGCCCCATGCCCTTGACCCGCTCCGCCATCACCCCCCAGGACGTCCACGAGATCCTCGGCCGCTGGATCCTCGCCGACGGCTATCCCTTGGTCGTCGACCTGGAGCGCAGCAGCGGCACGGTGTTGGTGGACGCGCGCGAAGGGCGTGAGTACCTCGACTTCTTCGGCTGCTTCGGCGCCTCGCCGTTGGGCTGGAACCCGCCCGAGCTGCGTGACCCGGCCTGGCTCGCCAAGGCCGCCGACGCCGCGGTCAACAAGCCCAGCAACTCGGACCTCTACTCCGTGCCGATGGCCGAGTTCGTCGAGCGCATGGCGGAGGTCGCGCGTCCCGAGGGTTACGAGGACATGTTCTTCGTCGACGGCGGCGCCCTGGCGGTCGAGAACGCACTCAAGATCGCCTTCGACTGGAAGGTCCGCCGCAACCGCGCCAAGGGCGTGGACGCCGACGTCGGCCAGCGCGTGCTCCACTTCGAGCGCGCCTTCCACGGCCGCAGCGGCTACACCATGTCGTTGACCAACACCTCGCCCGAGAAGACGGCGTACTTCCCCAAGTTCGAGGGGTGGCCGCGGGTGGCGGCGCCGGCCCCCGAGTTCCCGCTCACCCAGGAGCGGCTCGCCGACCTGGTCCGCGACGAGGAGGAGGCCCTGGCCCGGGTGGATGCGGCGTTCGAGCGCTACGGTGACGACATCGCGTGCATCGTCGTCGAGCCCATCCAGTGCGAGGGCGGCGACCGCCACTTCCGTGGCGAGTTCCTCCGTGGGCTCCAGGCGCGCGCCGAGCGCTGGGATTGTCTCTTCGTCCTCGACGAGGTCCAGACCGGTTTCTTCACCACCGGCAGGGCGTGGTGCTTCGAGCACTTCGACGACCTGCGTCCCGACGTCTTCGCCTTCGGCAAGAAGTCGCAGCAGTGCGGCGTCATGGCTGGGCCCAGGGTGCGTCAGGTGCCGGGCAACGTGTTCGAGACGTCCAGCCGGATCAACTCGACCTGGGGCGGCAACCTGATGGACATGGTGCGGGCGACCCGCATCCTGGAGGTGATCCGCGACGAGGACCTCGCCGCCAACGCCGCGGCCCAGGGGGCCCACTGGCTCGAGGGCATGCGCGAGCTCGAGAAGCGCCACGACGTGGTCCGCAACAGCCGCGGTCGCGGCCTGATCATGGCCTTCGACCTGCCCGACGGTCTGCAGCGCGACCGCATGGTCGAGGCCCTGCGCGAAGGCGGTCTGCTCGGCCTGCCCTGCGGGGAACGCAGCGTCCGCTTCCGTCCGCACCTGCGCGTCCGGCGCGACGAGGTGGACCGCGCTCTCGAGATCACCGAAGCGGCGCTGGCGCGACTGTAGCCGCGCCGAGGGCGGCTTCGGCTTCGGCCAGGGCCGCCGGCACGCCCGCGACGCCGGCCTCGCCGTAGAGGGCGTCCTCCATGGCCCGCACCGCGGCCAGGAGGTCCGGGTCCGTCCCGGCCCCCGCCTCCTCGAGGAGGGGGCGGATCTCGGCGGCGTCGCGGCCGCGCTCGGCGAGGAGGGCGGCACGCTCCAGCTTCCCCCAGAGCCGCCGCGCCGCGCGGTGGGCCGCGCCGCGCTCCAGCGCCTGCGCCCGCTCCGCCGCCAGCTTCCCGAGGGGCAGGTCGGGGAACTGCTCGGCGACGCGCCGCCACAGCCGGGCGGCATGGAGGACGCGCCCCCGTTCGGCGGCGGCCTCGGCGGCGGTGAACCAGCGCCTTCCGACGGCTTCGACCTCGGCCAGGAGGTCGCGGGCCTCGAGCACCGCCGGGTGGAAGTCGTTCGCCACCGCGGCCAGCGGTGCGAGGAGGGCGGTCGCTTCGGCGAGACGACCTTCGCTCCACGCCCGGCGCGCCTTCTCCAGGTCACCTCGGTGGTCGGCGATGGTCCACAGCCCGCGGCGGTCGGTGAGTTCGTCCAGCGCCGTGTCCACCGGGGTCAGGGTGGGGTCCTCGGGGTCCCAACCGGCGCCGATGGCGAGGTTCGGGTCGCCCTCCCAGGCGACCCGGCCGTCCACGTCCACGATCACGATGCGCGGCAACTCCCAACCGTCGGCGCCGACGTGGTAGGCGTGGTAGTTGGCCAGCTGGTCGTCCCACAGCACCGCCACGCCCGGTAGGGGGTGGTTCTCGAGCCACGCCGCCACCATGTCCTTCGGCTTCTCGTTGGTGTGGATCAGGACCACCTGCAGGCCGACCTCGGCGTAGTCCTCGGCGAGGCGCGCATAGTAGTCGGCGGTCGGGATCGCCTCCTCCTGGGGCAGGGTCCAGAACGCGATCAAGGTCGGCAGGCCGCGGCGCTCGGCGAGCGTGACCGGGCCGCCCTGGAGCCAGGTGCCGCCGGTCGGCTCCGGCGGAGGGAAGCCGAGGAACACTCCGGGAGTGCGCAGCGACTCGTCCTCCTCCAGGCGCTTGCGCGCCAACTCGCGCTCGATCCTGGCTGCGGGATCGTAGGGGTCACGCGCCAGCACCCGGACGTTGCGGAACTCGGAGCCTCCGGTCCCGGCGATCAGGCCGAAGGCGCCGCGGACGCTCTGTCGCGGCATGCGCACGCTGCGCAGCCAGCGCCCCTCGAGGTACAGGTCCACCACCGCTTGGTCGCCCTCCTCGGCGACCACGTCGATGCGCAAGAGGGTCCATTCCTTCGGGTCCACCGGAACCTGGAGGTGGTCGCGCAGCGTCCACTCGGCCCCGTTCTTGGTCGCGACGTCCAGGAAGCCCTTGGTATGCAGCAGCACCGCGTGGGTGTGGTCCTGGTCCTTGCGCCCGAAGCAGAGCCCGGCCATCGTCGGCTCCTTGGTCAATCGCAACTCGGCTTCGATGCTGAAGTCGCCCTCGAACGGCGTGTCGTAGGCGAGCTCGTGGGTCATGATGGCGCCCTCCTCGGCGAGTGCGGGGTCCATCTCGACCCAGGCCCGGACGACCTTGCCGTAGGCCGAGAAGGCGGGGTCGTGCGACCAGCCGTCCAGCCCGTACTCGTCGTAGGCGAGCTTCCAGCGCGCCAGGCTCTTGCCGGTCTCGCGCGCGACCTCGGCGTAGAGTTCCAGCGCCTCCGGAACCGACCACGACGCACTCATCCGCCGGGCGATCTCCATCGCCATCAGCGGCATGCCGCGCTCGCGATAGCGGCGGGCCAGCGCCAGCCCGTCCTCGGCCAGCTTGCGCTTGAGCTGGGCCTGGCGCCGCGCCAGCGGGTCGAGGTCCACCATCCACCGGCGCGCCTCCTCGAGGCGCGGGTCCTCGGTGCGTCCCCGCAACTCCATCTCGCGGACGAAGCCGCGGTAGAGCGCCGCGGCCCGGTCCTTCTCCTTCTGCATGCGCAACGCCTCGGCCTGCTTCCACAGGATCTCGGGGTCGCTCGGCGACTGCTGGAAGGCCTGCTCGTAGAGTTCCGCGGCCAGTTCCACGTCGCCGCGCTCCAGGGCGGCGTCGGCGAAGGCGAGCACGTCGTCGGCGGCCTCGCCCTTGCCGAGCTGGGCGTCGCGCAGCCGCAGGATCCAGTCCCTCCAGATCCCGTTCAGTTCGGCGACCGACCGCGCCGGCGCCTCGGGGGCGGCGAGGACGATGGACTCGAAGTGCTCGACGCGCTGGTCCGAGGGCACGTGCGCCGCACCGGAGAGGTAGTACTCGTGCAGCGGGTCGCGCAACACCGCCCGACCGGTCTCGGGGTCGCGCCAGTTGTAGAGGAAGTAGACGACGCCCCAGGTCGGCGCGTACCACGGCGGTCCCCACTCGTACTCGCCGCGGATCAGGATCTCCAGGGTCGGCGCGGTGGGGGGAGTGGCCCATTCCCCGCTCTCGTCGCGGACCCCGTCGCTGGGCCCCGACATCCAACCCTGGTCCATTCGCTTGGCCAGGGCGAACAGGCGTCCGGGGTTGACCTGGTTCCACTTCACCGAACCGTTGGACAGGATGATGGTGCCCTCGAAGAAGCTGGCGTAGGCCTCGTTGAGCCAGCCCGGGACCCCGCCGCGGCCGGTCAGCGCCACGAACTGGTGCGCCGCCTCGTGGAACAGGGTGTGGTACATGCCGCGGATGGAGTCGTCGTCCCGCACCGGGTCGTCGCCGCCGGAGACGTAGGTCTCCACCGCGTCGCCGGTGAAGTGCCCGGCGGACCACTTCACCGGCGGTCCCTTGCCGAGGGTGAGGTACTCGTCGCGCGTCTTGAAGATGTGGACGTCGATCCGCGGCGTCGGGTCGCCGTCGAGCTCGTAGCGGAAGAACTGCCGATAGGCCCGGTTCATCTGCTCCATGGCGATGGCGGCGGTCTTCAACACCAGGTAGCCGGCATTGGTCCGAACCCGATAGTTCTCGGTCTCCTCCACCCAGGCGTCCTCCCATTCCAGGTGCTTGGGGTCCTCCTCGGCGAGCCACTCGGGGTCCACGCCCTCCAGCGGATCCGACCCGGCGTACAGGTCCTCGACGGCGACGTCGGCCCCGCCTTCGCGTCGGATCGCGCGCATCCGCGCCAGGGCGCGCGCGTCGTGCGGGTCGAGGTGGAGGATCTCCTCGAGTACGGCGAGCGCCGAGTGGTAGCGCTTCTTGCGGCTGTAGTCCTTCTCCAGCCGCGCCAGCTCCTTCAGGTAGTCCGCGGTCAGTTCGCGGAATCGTCGGGCGTCGGGGTCGAGCGCCGCCAGGCGCTCCTCGACGGCCTTGCGCACCTTGCGATCGACCCTCCCGCGCTCGGCGGCGTCGGCCACCGACAGCCAACGATGCAGCGCGTAGACCGCGGTGTCCAGGTCGTCCAGCGCCTCGGCGGCGTCGGCCCACGCCAGGAGCACTCCGAGGTGGCGGTCGTCGCGTTCGAGCGCACGCTCGACCTCGCGCAGGGCCCGCTCCGGTGCGCCGACGACCAGGGCCTCGCGGGCGGCGAGCAACTGCTGGTCCAGGAACGGGTCTCCGCCACCCGCCCCCTGGGCCCGGAGCGGCGCAGCGACCGTTCCGGCCACGAGGAAGCCGGCCAGGGCGAGGGGCAGGGCGGAGCGCTTCATACCGGAGCGGCGGGAGGACGACGGCGGAGTTGCCCGCAGGCGGCCTCGGCGGAGCGGCCGAGGCTGCGCCGCAGCGTGACCGAGAGCCCGGCCTCGCGCAAGGTCGCGGCGAAGGAGCGCCGGTCGGCGAGGGGAGGACGCGCGAAGGGCAGCCCCTCCACCGGGTTGTAGGGGATGAGGTTGACGTGGCAACGTCGTTCCCGCAGCAGTTCGGCCAACGCCTGGGCCTGCTCCGGCCGGTCGTTGACCCCGGCCAGGAGGACGTACTCGACGGTGTACTCGCGCCCGGTGGCGCGGAAGGCGGCGTCGGCCTCGTCGAGCGTCTCGGCGATGCTGCGTCGGGCGACTCCGGGCACCAACTCTCGGCGCAGCGCGTCGTCCGGTGCGTGGAGCGACAGGGCGACGTGGACCGGGCGTCCCCACGCCGCGAGCGTCTGGAGCGCCCCCCGCGGCCCCACCGTGCTCACCGTGACCCTTCGCGCGCCGAGGCCGAGACCGTCCTCGTCGAGGAGGACGTCCAGCGCGGCGAGGGTGGCCTCCAGGTTGTGGCCCATCTCGCCCATGCCCATGACGACGAGCCGCCCGAAGCCGCCCTCGCCGAGCGCCCACAGCGCCTGGGCCAGGATCTCGCCCGGGGTCAGGTTGCGCTCCAGCCCGTCCATGCCGCTGGCGCAGAAGGCGCAGCGGATCGGGCAGCCGACCTGGGTGCTGATGCACAGGGTGTGGCCGCGGGTCCCGGGCATGCGCACCGCCTCGACGCGCGCCCCGTCGCGCAATTCCAACAGGGCTTTGACTGCGCCGTCCTCGGCGACGCGGCGGCCGACCTCCCGAGCCGGCGGCAGCGGCCAGCGCTCGGCCAGCCGGGCGCGCAGGGCGGCCGGCAGGTCGGTCATCGCGTCCCAGTCCGCGGCGCCGCGCCGCCACAGCCAGCGCGCCGCGCTCCGCGCCTGGAAGGGGCGTCCTCCGAGCGCGGCGAAGGCCTCGGGCCAGGTCGCGGGGTGGCGGTCCAGCAGGTGGTCGGGAGGAGCGGGACGCGACACGGGCCTCTGCGGTTCAGGCCGATCCGCGACCGGCGGCGGCCCGCTCGCGGTCGCGCAGGGTGCGGTAGATCTCCCAGCCCCAGAGCAGGGCGGTGGCGTCGTCCGGCGGGTTGCAGCCGCCGACCCCTTCGTGCCCGCCGCCGCCGTAGCCACGCATCAGCTCACCGAGGTGGACCCCGTCGTCCGCGGGCGGGTTCCACGGGTTGCGCGAGGCCGTGATGTGGGCCCCGGCTCGGGTCGGCAGGAGCGTCACGGCGTAGTGCAGTTCGGGGTGGAGGTAGAACGGGGCGAAGCGCTCGCGGCGGATCTTCTTGGAGCGCAGATCGGCGAGCAGGACGTCGGGGGAGCGTTCCAACACGTGCGCCGGGAAGGCCTCCAGCGCCGCGTCGCGATTGCGGCAGGAACGCTGCCAGCAGCGGTCCACGTCCACGTCGTCGGCGGCCCGCGCCAGCGGGCGCGTCCGCAGCAGGTGGACCAGGCGGTCGGAATAGGCGTCGTCCGGAGCGCAGGTCAGCGAGCGGCTGACCCGGATGGCGGGTTCGAGCCCGAACAGGGCCTGCTCGGGCGAGGCGTAGCGCGCCGCGTCGATCACGTTGGACCAGTGCACCAACTCCTCGAAGTGCCGCGGCGGCTCCCAGCCCCAACGCCGTCGCGCGTGCTCGACCAGGATCGGAGGACAACTCGGCGCGGTGGGGTCGAAGTGGTGGGTGTCCGACTCCTCGTAGGCGGCTTCGTCGGCCGGGTCGAGGAAGGTGGTCGGGTGGTGGTCGAACCAGTACTCGGCACGCCGGTGGAAGTGGAAGTCCACCAGGGCGAAGCGCTGGCCGATGCCGAAGGACTCCCAGTCGAGGGTGCGGTCGTAGTTGACCCCGGCCCAGCGCACGTCCTTCTCGCCGCGCACCGCTTCCAGGGCCTCGACGAGGATGGCGGCCGAGGCGATGCCGTCGAAGTCGCGGTGGTAGTAGACGATCATGGCTGGTGGACCGAGTAGAGTCGGGCGTCGAGGAAGGCGCGCCAGTCCTCCTGGGGCGCCAGGCGGCCGAGTCCGGCCTCGAGGTCGGCGGTGTCCCAGCGGCCGCCGGAGCGGGCGCGTTCGGCGAGCCACGCCTCGAAGTCCTCGCCTCCGACCCGGGCGGCGACGGCCTCCCACAGCAGCGGGCCGGCGGTCAGCAGCCGACGCGGGCCGAAGAGGTCGGCAGGGCCGAGCAGGGACAGCGGCATCGGCAGCGGACCGGCGAGGCCCTCGCGGGCGCGCCACGACTCGCGCAAGCGCCGCGCCGCGGCGGAGTCGCCGGCGCGTTCGAGCAGCCGAGCCGCAGCCCATTCGGCGAGCGAGGCCTCGAGGAAGGGCGCCGCGGTGCCGTCGCCGTGGAGCCGGCCACCGAAGACCTGCTGCATCAGCAGGCGGGCTGCGTGCACCACGCGCGGCTCACCGTCCAGGCTGCCGTCGGCGGGCGCGTCCCACCAGCCGCGGGTCTCGTCGAGGACCACGACGTCGCCGAAGACGCGATCGCCGAGGCCGGGATGGCTGACCACCACGGCGGGCGCCGGGACGCCGAGCCAGTCGCGGCGCGCCGCGGCGAGGCGGCCCAACAGGCGCGGCGCCTCGTCGGGGAGGACGGCCTGGGCGTCCAGCCGCAGGCGGGTGGGGATCGGAGCCCCTTCGCGCTCGGCATAGCGCCCGACCAGGAACCCGGGCCACAGGCGATCGGCGCCGACCACCACCGGCTCCGTGCGGAACTCCTCGCCGCCGGGGTCGAGCTCCGAGGCCACTGCGCCGTCCGGGCCGAAGGCGGTGAAGTGGGCCGGGTGGAGCAGGACCAGACGCCACGCCGGCGGCGCGACGGCGCCGGGGCCGGGGTCGGGGACGGCCAGCCAGCCGGCGTCGAGGGCGGCGAGGCCGCCGTTGCGGTCGGGAGCGAGCCCCCAGGACGCGACCGGCGCCTCGGGGGAGAGCACCAGGCGGTAGCGCACCTCGAGCGGACCGCTCTCCAGGACGTCGGCGCCTTCGGGGAACAACCACGGCAGCGTCCCGGCCTCGGGCTCGGCGTCGGCCTCGCGGCGGACCCGGACCTCCAGCTCGGCGGGGCGGTCGGGCACGGCCGGCCGCCAGCGCGCCCGGACCTCGAGGCCGCCGGGGAAGGGGCGCGCCAGCGAGCCGGGGCGTCGGCCGCGATCGGGATCGCGTCGGGGCAGCGGCGCCGGGGCCCAGGACGGCCCCGGCAGGAAGGTGGCGAGCGCGGCCTCGGCGGCCTCGGCTTCGGCGGCCGGGCCCTCCCAGGTGGCCTGGAGCAGCACGTCGCCGAGGACGCGGAAGCGTTCCAGGACCACCATGGCGCGGTCCCGATGGCGGTAGGCGATGCGGTGCCCGGCGGCCTCGCCCCCGGCCCAGGCGCCGCGCCACGGGCGGACCTCGTGCTCGACGCCCTCCAGCAGGCTGCGCCACAATCCGTTGCGCACCTCGCGCGCCACCGCCTCGGGCCGGGCGCCGGGGGCTTCCAGGAGGAAGCGGCGCACCAGCATCCGGGCGTCGTCGCGGCGCGACTCCCAGGCCTCGGCGGCGGGGGACTCGACCCGGTGGAACTCCGCCCAGCCGTCCGGCAGGGTCATCCGGAACGGCGGGGCCGAGGCCTCGGCCTGCGGCGCCGGAGCCGCGGCCGCCAGCACCAGCAGGGCGGCGAGCGACGCGACCACCGTCAGGCGCTCTCCCGCAGGTCGTCGCCCTCGCCGGCGAGCAGGACGTGGGCGTTGCCGTTCCGGATCATCTCGCCGGTGATGACGAAGGTCCGACTCGGCGGCCCGTACTCGGGCAGGGCGAACATGAGGTCGCGGAGCACCTCCTCGAGGATGGAGCGCAGCGCGCGCACGCCGGTGCCGCGCTCGAAGGCGAGCCGAGCGACCTCGCGCAGCGCCTCGTCGGTGAACTCGAGGGCGTGCCCCTCCATCGCGAAGAAGGCCTGGTACTGGCGGACCAACGCGTTCTTCGGTTCGGTGAGGATGTGGACCAGGTCGTCCGCGACCAGGCCCCGCACGCGCACGTGGACCGGCAGCCGCCCGACGAACTCGGGGATCAGGCCGAACTCGATGAGATCCTTGGTGTCGAGGTGGGCGAGCAGGCGGTCGCGCTCGTCGATCTCCTGCTCCGCCTCCTCGAGGTCGCGCGGCGGGTGGAACCCGATGGAGGCGGTGCCGATGCGCCGGGCGATGATCTCCTCGATGCCGGAGAAGGTCCCGCCGCAGACGAACAGGATGCCGCTGGTGTCGAGCTGGATGCAGCTCTGTTCGGGGTGCTTGCGCCCTCCCTGCGGCGGCACGTTCGCGACCGTGCCCTCCAGGATCTTGAGCAGCGCCTGCTGGACGCCCTCGCCGCTGACGTCGCGGGTGATGCTCACGTTCTGAGTGGTCCGCGCCACCTTGTCGATCTCGTCCACGTAGACGATCCCGCGCTGCGCCCGGGCGACGTCGAAGTCACAGGCCTGGAGCAGCTTGAGCAGGATGTTCTCGACGTCCTCGCCGACGTAGCCGGCCTCGGTCAGCGTGGTCGCGTCGGCCATCGCGAAGGGGACGTCGAGCATCTTGGCCAGGGTCCGCGCCAGCAGGGTCTTGCCGGAACCGGTCGGCCCGACGATGAGCACGTTCGACTTCTCGAGCTCGACCCCGTGCCACGGCGGCTCGCCCTCGCCGGTCCACGGCCGCGCAGCCACGTCCACCCGCTTGTAGTGGTTGTGGACGGCCACCGCCAGCACCTTCTTCGCCTCGTCCTGGCCGTAGACGTACTGGTCGAGGAAGTCCACGATCTCGCGCGGCGTCGGGATCCGTTCCGGGGCCGCGTCGGTCCCGTCCTCGCCCCCTCCCCGCCCCTGGCGGCGGTCCTCCTCGTGGAGGATCGAGTTGCAGATCTCGATGCACTCGTTGCAGATGTAGATGCCGGGGGGGCCGGCGATCAGGGACTCGACCTGCCCCCGCACCTTCTCGCAGAAGGTGCAGCGCTCGATCTCCCCTCGGTCGGAGCCGCGTGCCATGCCCCCAGTCTAACCGAAGGGCGGCGGCTCCAGGCGGGGGGGGGAGGAATCCGGGAGCGGGGTCAGCCTTCCACGGCGGCGCCGATGATCTGGTCCACCAGGCCGAACTCGACGGCCTCCTCGGCGCTCATGAAGCGATCCCGGTCGGTGGCCTTCTCGATGGCCTTGGGCGTCTGTCCGGTGTGCTCGGCCAGGATGTGGTTGAGGACCTTGCGCAGCTTCAGGATCTCGTTGACCTGGATCTCCATGTCGGCCGCGGTCCCCTGGGTCCCGCCCCAGGGCTGGTGGATCATCACCCGCGAGTGGGGGAGGATGTAGCGCTTGCCCCGGGTGCCGCCGGCCAGCAGGATCGCCCCCATGCTGGCGCACTGCCCGATGCAGTACGTGGCGACGTCGCACTCGATGTACTGCATGGTGTCGTAGATGGCGAGCCCGGCCGTCACCGACCCTCCGGGCGAGTTGATGTACATCTGGATGTCCTGGGCCTTGTTCTGCTTGGCCAGGAACAGCAGCTGGGCGACGATCACGTTCGCCACCATGTCGTCGATACCGGTGCCCAGGAACACGATGCGGTCCTCGAGCAGGCGGCTGTAGAGGTCGTACACCCGCTCGCCCCTCCCCGTCTTCTCGATGACGTAGGGGACGGAGAAGGCCTGCGGAATCGGGTCGGTGTCGCTCATGGCGTGTGGGTTGTAGGGGCGCGGCGCCCCGGACTCAAGCGGTCGGCCCCTCCTCGAGCACCGCCGGCTCCTGGGCCTCGAGGACGCGGTCCACCAGCACGCGACGCGTCTTGTCCATGACGATGTCGCTGCGCAGCTCCTCGAGGCGGTCGTCCTCCTGGAACCACTCCCACAGATCGTCCGGCGGGAGGCCCTGCCGCATCGCGAGCTGGGCCACGGCCCGTTTCAACTCGCTCTCGGAGACCCGCACCTTCTCCTGCTGCGCCACCTTGCGCAGCACGAACCAGTGCTTCAGCCGCTGCTCGCAGGCCTGGCGCAGTTCGGCGGCGTGCTCCTCGGCTTCCTTGCGGACCTCCTCCTCCGGGCGTCCGGCCTGGACCAGCCGTTGGATGCGGTCCTCGGTGGTGGCGCGGGCCTCTTCGTCCACCATCCGCTCGGCGAGTTCGAACGGCTTCAGCGCCAGGATGCGCTCGACGATCTCGCGGGCCATCCGGTCGCGGTCCTCGGCCTCGTTCTGCCGCGTCAGCTGCTCGACCACCGCCTTGCGCAGGGCCTCGGGGCCGTCCAGCCGCAGGTCCTCGGCGATCTCCTCCTCGGTCGCCGGCCGGGGCTGGACCACGCGCCGGATGGCGAAGACGGCCTCGCCGGAATGGCCCACCCAGTCCTCGATCTCGAAGCCCTCCAGGAAGGTCACGGGGATGCGCGCCTCCTCGCCGGCGCGCTTGCGCCGCAGCGCAGCCTCGTAGGCCTCGGGCTCGGCCCCGTAGATGGGCGTGTCCAGGTCGAGCCGCAGCCCCTCGGCCTTCGGCCCCTCGACGCCGTCGCGCACGAAGGTGAGGTCGCCCTCGGCCGGGAAGCCCTCCTCGAGCTCACCGCCCTCGACCTCTTCGAAGCGTTCGTGCTGCTCCGCCAGCGCCGCCAGCGCCCGTCGCACCTGCTCCTCGGTGGGGGTGACGTCGCCCTTCTCGACCACGATCTCCTTCCACTCCGGAAGCTCGACCTCGGGACTCGTCTCGACCTCGAACGTCAGCTCGAGGTCCTCGCCCGCGTCCAGGTCGTAGGCGTCGGGGTCGAGCGCGTGGATCTTCATCGCCCGCGCGTGCAAGCCGACGGCGCGCAGCGCATCGTCGATGACGTGCTGGAACAGGTGCTCACGCACCTCGGCCTCGACGCTCGGCCCGAGCAGCTCGCGCGCCAGCTTCGTCGGCACCTTGCCCGGCCGGAAGCCCGGGACCTTGAGGCCGGCGGCGGCGCGCCGGACGGCGTGGTCGGTCTCCTCCCGGACGCGCGCGGCGGGAACCCGGGCGACGATCCGGTAGCAGCAGGGGCCCAGGTCCTCCTTCTCGGCCTGGATGGGGGTCTTGGCGTGGTGCGACACGATGGCGGGGGCGCGCGGGGGCGCGACGGCGCATTGTCCCGCACCGCGCCCCCCGCGTCCAGTCGCCGCGTTCAGCGTCGCTGCGGGAAGAAGCGGCGGAAGGCCGAGCGGTCGGCCACCTCGGCGAACTCGGGCCACGCGGCGGCCTCGGCCAGCTGCTCGGGGGTCAGTTCCGACGCCTCCAGCCAGGCCTCGGCCTCCTTGAAGTGGCGGCCGGCGACGGCGGCTCGGGCCGCCCACAACCAGTCCTGCGGCTGGACCACGCGCAGCATGCCCTGGCCTTCCAGCGCCGAGAAGACCTTCTTGTAGAGGCGGTACGACTCGCCGTCCTCGCCGACCTCCATCAGCCGCCGCGCCAGTCGCAGCTTGGGGGTCACCGAGTTGGGCCGGGCCTCGACCGCCTCGTGGTAAGGTGCGAGCAACCAGCGCTCGGCATTGCGCTCGCCGAGTCGGTGGAGCGCCCAGGCGATCTCCTCGGCGACGGCGTCGCGGGGGCCCTCCTCGATGGCCTCGAGGAGGCTGCGGCGGCCGTCGCGCCAACGGAAACGGGGCACGCCGGCTTCGAAGGCGCGCAACGCGGCGACCCGTAGGTCGGCCGGACGGCGCGGGTCCACCACGTGTTCGACCAGCCATTCGCCACGATCCTTCTCGGGATGGGCGGCGAGGAAGTCGAAGGCGGCGGCCAGCACCTCGGGCCGACGGTCGCGGAACACGGCCTCGGGCAGGCGGAGTCCCTCGGAGGTCTCGCGCCCGGCCAGGTTGCGGAGAGCGGCGGCGAGAGCCGGACCGTCCGCGGCCTCGGCGTCGAGCCGCGCCATGAGCCCGGGCGCCCATGCGGCCGGGCCGTGGGTCAGGAGGGCCACGGTCGCGGTCTGCCCGAGGGCGCCCGGATCGGCCTCGGCCAGCCGTCGAGCGCGCTCCCAGACGTCACGGCCGCCGCGCTCGACCGCGATGGTGAGGGCGGCGCCCTGCAGGGACGGGGGGAGGTCCGCTACGCGGTCCATCAAGGCGCTCGCGCCGACCGGGTTGGCCACCCGCGCCAGGATCGCGAGGGCGCGGCGCGCCCCGTCGAGGGCCCCGCCCTCGCCGGCGGCTCGGTCGAGGGCCGCCAGGGCGAACTCCTGGACCGGCGCCCCGGCCGCCGCCAGGGCGTCGAGGGCGGCCCGGTCGCCGGCCGCCGCCTTGGGCCACTCGGCCTCCCAGGCGGCTCGGGCACGCTCGCGGGCCGGGGCGGTGCGGCGCTCGAGCTCCAACCGCCATGCATCCAGCCCGGACGGCGGCTCCTGCACCGACGGCGGCGTGGGCAGGGCGAGCAGGGCGAGCAGGAGCATGGGGGGCGGCGGCGGCGGGCGCCTAGAATAGCCCGTGGAGCGTCGTGGTTCCCGCTCCCGTGCGGACGGAGCGGTGCGGGCCAGCCCGGGCCCCCCGTGGCGCCGCCGCCGAACAGCGAGAGTCCCAGGAAGCCATGGTCATGGAGAGCGCCTTCGACGTCGTCGTGGTCGGTGGCGGCCACGCCGGTCTGGAGGCCGCGGCCGCCGCGGCCCGGCTCGGCGCCGCGACGGCCCTGGTCAGCCTCGACCCCGACGCCATCGGCCGGATGTCCTGCAACCCCGCCGTCGGCGGCATCGGCAAGGGCCAGCTCGCCCGCGAGGTGGACGCCCTGGACGGCCTGATGGGGCGCGCCGCCGACGCCTCGGCGATCCAGTTCCGGTTGCTGAACACGCGCAAGGGCCTCGCGGTCCAGAGCCCGCGCACCCAGAACGACCGCGCCCGCTACGAGGTCGCGGCGCGCGAACTCCTCGCCGAGCAGGGCGGCGTCCACGTCGTCGCCGGCGAGGTGGTGGACCTCCGCTTCACGGGTACGGGAGCGGCCCGCCGCCTCGTCGCGGTGGTGCTCGCCGACGGGCGCGAGCTCGCGGCGCGCGCCGCGGTCCTGACCACCGGCACCTTCCTGGAGGGGGTGCTCCACACCGGTCGGGACCGGCGCGAGGGCGGGCGCGTCGGCGAGCGGGGGGCGGCGCGGCTCGGCGACGCGCTGCGCCGTCTGGGGCTTCCGACGGCGCGCCTCAAGACCGGCACGCCGCCGCGTCTCGCGGCCGATTCGGTGGACCGCTCGGTCATGGAGGAGCAGCCCGGCGATGCGGCGCCGGTCGGCTTCTCCTTCCTGGCCGAGGCCGCGCCGCGCGAGCAGGTGTCGTGCTGGCTGACCCGCACCACCGCGCGGACGCACGAACTGGTCCGCGCCCACCTCCACGAGGCGCCGATGTACGCCGGCCGCATCCAGGGACGCGGTCCGCGCTACTGCCCCTCCATCGAGGACAAGGTGGTGCGCTTCGCCGAGAAGGAGTCGCACACGCTGTTCCTCGAACCGGAAGGCTGGGACTCGCCGCTCCTCTACGTGAACGGGCTGTCCACCTCGCTGCCGGCGGCGGTCCAGGTCGAGGTGGTCCGCAGCTGCATCGGCATGGAGCGGGCGCGCATCGTGCAGCCGGGCTACGCCGTCGAGTACACCCACGTCGCGCCGCGCGCGCTGCGCCGCACCCTCGAGCTGCGCGAGCACCCCGGGCTGTTCCTGGCCGGCCAGATCTGCGGCACCAGCGGCTACGAGGAGGCCGCGGCCCAGGGGCTGCTCGCCGGGGTCAACGCGGCGCTGCGCGCCCGGGGCGACGAACCCGACTTCGTGCCGGGGCGCGACGAGGCCTACCTCGGCGTGCTGGTGGACGACCTCGTGGTGTGCGACCCGAGCGAGCCGTACCGCATGTTCACCTCACGGGCCGAACACCGCCTGCTCCTGCGCCACGACGACGCCGACCTGCGGTTGACGCCGCGGGCGATGGCGCTCGGCCTGGCGCGGCCGGAGCGGGTGCGCGCCTTCACCGCGCGCCGCGAACGCCTCGACCGGGCGAGGCGAGCGCTCGCCGCGACCCCCGACCCGCGCGACGACGGCAGCCGTGGTCGGCGCCGCACGCTCTGGGACGTGCTCGGCGCGCCGCGCCGCGACCCCGGTGCGGAACCCGGCGCGGGCGCCATGAACGCGGCGGCGGGGTCGGGATGGGAGGCGGTGTCGGCACTCCACCCCGAGGCCGCCGGCTGGGGGCTGACCCGCGGCGACCGCGCCACCCTGCTCGCCGAAGCCACCTATCGCGGCTACGCCGAGCGCCAGCGCCGCTGGGTCGAGCGCGGCGGCGAGCGCGAGCGGACCGCGATCCCCGAGGCCTTCGACTACGGCGCGGTCCGCGGCCTGCGGGCGGAGGCCCGCGAGGCGCTCGGGGTGGCGCGGCCGGCCACCCTGGGGGCGGCCGGCCGCCTCGCCGGGGTCACCCCGGCCGACGTCGCCCTGCTGGAGGTCGCCCTGCGCCGCGCCGGGGTCAGGCCGACACCCCTTCGGGCAGCGAACCGGTGAGGATCTCGCAGATCTCGAGGTAGCGGGCGCGGGTGCGCTCCAGCACCTCGGTCGGGATCGGCGGCGCCGGCGGGGTGCGGTCCCAGTCCTCCTGGGAACGCAGCCAGGCGCGCACGATCTCCTTGTCGTAGCTCGGCGGCTCCTCGCCCTCGACCACCTGGTCGGCGGGCCAGTAGCGTGAGCTGTCCGGGGTCAGCACCTCGTCGATGAGGACCAGCTCGCCGTCGAGGCGGCCGAACTCGAACTTGGTGTCCACCAGGACGACGCCGCGCTCGGCGCAACGCTGCGCCGCCTGTTCGAACAGCCGGAAGGACAGCGCGCGGATGCGCTCGGCGTCGTCGGCGTCGCCGATGATCGCCGTCGCCTGCTCCCAGGTGATGGGCTCGTCCTTCTCGTCCTTGGTGGTCGGCGTCAGGAGCACCTCCGGCAGACGCGACGACTTCTGCAGCCCGTCGGGCAGCTCGTGCTCCCACAGCCTCCCGGTGGCGGCGTACTCGCGCCAGCCGCTGCCCGCGAGGTAGGCGCGGAGGACCACCTCGACGTCCACGCGTTCGGCCAGCCGGGTCCAGGTGGCGCGACCGCGCAGGGCGTCGTGGAACGCCTCGGGCAGGTCGGGGATCGCGGCGACGTCGGTGGTGATGCGCGCCGCCGGCATCCAGTCGGCGACCTCGCGCAGCCAGTGCTCGGTGACGTGGGTCAGCACCCGGCCGCGGTCGGGGATCGGCTCGCCGAGCACGACGTCGAAGGCGCTCAAGCGGTCGGTCGCGACCATCAACGCCTTGCCGGGGTGCTTCGGATGCCGGTACACGTCGCGGACCTTGCCGCGATAGGCGAGTTCCCACCCCGGGATCTCGACGCCGCCGAGATAGCCGAGGGTGGAGGAGGAGGAAGCGGACGTCTCCATGCCCCGCATCCTAGCCGCGCGCCGCCCTCATCCTGCGTCTTCCCGGGCGTCTTCGCGTCGCTCTCCCGAACCTTCCTTTCCGCTCCCCGGCATGGAGGGACGCCCCAACAGACGGCGGACCCGGCCCGACCACGAGACCCGTCCTCGATCGAGATGGGCGAGTCGCCGCTCGAGGCGCCCGACCCGGCGTCGCAGGGCCGACACGTGGTTGCCGAGTCGGATCCTCTGCCGCCAGACCTCGGACAACACGGGGAGGACGTCGGCGAGTTCCACGTCGGGAGAGCCGGTCGAGGCCGGCGGATCGGCGGGGAAGGCCAGGGCCTCCGCCTCGTCGCGACGGAACCAGTCGGCGGCGAGACGGCGGTTCTCCTCGGCGTGCCGCGCGCGCAGCTCGAGGAAGAGGTCCTCGGTGAGGGGGGGCGGCGGAGGCTCCGGGCTGCGTTCCGCGAAGCGGCGCTCGAGCAGGCCGACGAGGCGCTCGCGGTCCGGGATCGGCGCCTCGCCGAGCAGACGCAGCACCTCCACCACGTCCCAGCGCAGGGAAGGATTGTGGAGCGGCGCATCGGCGAGGTCGTCGGCCTGCAGTTCGGTGTCCAGCTGGGCGAGGAACTCGGAGGTGACGTCGCCGTCGCGCCAGGCCTCGGGGACGAAGGGACGCACCCGCATCGCCTCCGCGCCGACCCTCTCGGCCCACCGCTCGACGCCTTCGAGGAAGGCCACCGGGCGACGTCGCACGAAGTCGGCGAAGGACGACGCGGTCCCGCGACGTCGCTGCAGCGAGTTGTAACGCGACAGGTGCCAGGCATCCTGGCGGCGCACGAAGAGGACGACGACGGTGCGGGGGAAGCGCTGCAGCAGGGCGTCCATCGCTTCCGGACGATGGCGCTCGCGACGCCACAGCATCTCCGAGGAGACGACGACCCCACGTGGTCGGGCGGCGGCGACCTCGGCCTCCAGCTCCTCGAGCTGGGCAGCCAGGGGAGGGACGTCCCGGAGGTCGGGAGGCGGGTGGCGGTGCATCGCCGCAGCCAGGACGTGATGCGCCCCGCTCGGCAGGCGCCCGGCCTTCGGGTAGAGGAGCCCGCGCCGCGCCAGGGCGTCCGGGCTCGCCGCGAGCCGCGCCTGGATCGTCGTCGTCGCCGTCTTGTTGGTCCCGACGTGCAGGTAGAGGGTCGGCCCGCAAGTCACGTGCGCCAGCATAGGAGGACGGACCGGGACACGGCTGCGCCGGGTTACGATGCGGCCGTGGTCGCGGGCGTTCGTCTTCCGGGTTGCAAGTCGTCGAGCCAGCGCGCGCTCGTCCTGGCTGCGCTCGCTCGCGGCGAGAGCCGCCTGATCGGCGCGTCGCGCTGCGCCGACACCCGAGAACTCGCTGCGGCGCTCCGTGCCTGCGGGGTCGAGGTCGCGGAATCACCCGAGGGCGAGCTCCACGTGTGCGGTCCCGACGGACCCTGGCGGCCCCCCGAACTCCTCGAGGTCGGCGAGGGCGGGAGCACGTTGCGTTTCCTGGCGCCCGTCCTCGCCGCCCGCGCCCCGGGGCGGCGGGTGCGGCTGCTCGCCCGCGGCAGCCTGGCGCGACGCCCCCAGGACGACCTCGTGAGCCTGCTCCGCGCCGCCGGGGCCGAGGCGCACTGGGAGCGGGTCGGCGACGGCGCCTGCCTCGAGGTGTGCGGCGGTGCGGACGTTCCGCGGTCCGAGGTGGAACTGCGGGCGCGGACCTCGAGCCAGCCGCTCTCGGGCCTGCTGATGGCGGCGGGCGAGCGACCGCTGCGCCTGGTCCTGACCCAGCCGCCGCCGTCCTGGGGCTACCTCGAGCTGACCCTGCGCTGGCTCGAGCGCTTCCGCGGGGCCGGCGCCGTCGGCGTCGCCTGGGACGGCGCCGCGCTGACCCTGGAGGTCGCCCGGCGGCGCGGCCGCGGCGGCGCCTGCGCCGTCCCCGGAGACGCCTCGGCCGCGGTGTTCTTCGCGACGGCGGCGGCGGTGACCGGGCGCGAGGTCGCGGTGTCGGGTTACGACCCCGAGCATCCGGACGCGCGATTCCTCCTCGCCTGTGCGGAACGCTTCGGCGCCTGGGAGGTCGCGGACACGGTGGGGGAGGTCCGCTTCCGTCCGCGCACGACGCCCCGCGCGGACGAGGTCGTCCTCGACCTCGACTCCGCCCCCGACGCCGGCCCGGCGCTCGCCGTCCTGGCCGCACTCGCGCCGGCGTCGCCGTCGCGCGGCGTCCTGTTCCGCGGCCTCGGCCGGCTGCGCGCCAAGGAGTCGGATCGGGTCGCGGCGATGCGGCGGCTGGCCGAGGCCTGCGGCGCCGCGGTGGCGGTCGAGGACGAGGGCGCCGCGCTCCGCATCGTCGCCGCCCGCGGGCGTGCCCGGGAAGGGCGGGCGACGGCCGAGGTTTCCCGCGTCGTCGCCGCCGACGGCGACCACCGCGTCGCGATGGCGGTCGGCGTCGCCTCGCTGGTGCTGCCCGGGTTGCGTCCGGACGACCCGGAATGCGTGCGCAAGTCGTTCCCGGACTTCTGGGAGGCGCTCGAAGGGGTACGCAAGGAGGTCGGGCCATGATCGGAAACCGGCCCTCCACGGTGTGCCGACTCGTCCGTCGCTGCTCGCTGCGGGACGGGGCGAGGCCGTGGCCGCCCCCGAGCGAACTCCGTGGGAAGGCCCTGCGCTCGCCCGTCCCGGGCCGAGGATCGGGGCGACGCAGGCACACCCTCCGGGGCCGATTCCCTGGAATCCTCGCGGTGGCCCTCCTCGCCGCCTGCGGCTCCGGCCCGATGGTGGACGCGGACTTCCGCGGCGAGGCCCTCACCCGGCTCGGGATGGACGCGCCCGACGACCCCCTGGCCTGGCCGCCCGAGCGGTGGCGCCGCATGGCCGATCTGGCCGCGGATCTGGACCGGCCCGAGGCGGAGCTGCGGGCGCTGGTGGCGCTGGCGGCGTGGGACCCCGGAGACCTGGAGGTGCTGGAACGGCGGGTCGCACTGCTCGAAGAAGCGGGGCGGGACGAGGAGGCGGCCCGGCTGCTCGAGGACACCGCGCGCTCCGGCGCGGTGGTCGGCTTCCCGCGCCGGCGGCTGCTCGAGGACGCCGCGCGCATCCGGCGCCGGCTCGGACAGTTCGCGCTCGCCGCCGCCGACCTGGAGGAGGCGCTGCGCGACCTCGACCCCGAAGCCGCCGACCGGGCGGTGCCGGGGAGCGTCCGCGCCTTCGCCGAGGGACGGTTCCGGGAACCGTCCGAGGCCCGGGCCGTGCTGCGGCTCCATCCCGACCCCGAGCTCCGGCGCGCCGCGGTGCGCTGGCTGGCCGACCGACGCTTCCCCGAGGAGCTCCCCACCTTCGTCGCGGCGCTGGCCGACCCCGACCCGGAGGTGGTCCGCGTCGCCGTCGCCGAACTCGCAGCGCGCACGCCGGAGGAGGGGCGCGGCCGGGTCGCTCCGGCGCTGCTGGCGCTCGCCGGCGGCGACGACGAGGAGCTCGCCCTCGAGGCGCTCGACGCCCTGGAACGCCTCGCGACCGAGGCCGAGGTCCCGGGTCTGCTCGCGCTGCTCGCGACCGAGGACCGCGCCCGTTTCCGCGCCGTGCGGCGCGTGCTCGAAGCCCTGGCCGGTCCGGGCGTGGACGACGGCGGCGGCCTCGACCCCGACCCCGCGCGGCGCGAGGCCGTGCGCGCCTTCTGGCGGGCGTGGTGGCAGGAGCGGGGCGGCGCCTGAACAATCGCGGCGATGCGGGTCCTCCTCACCGGCGGTTGCGGCTACATCGGGGGCACGACGGCGCGTCTGCTCCGCCGTCTCGGTCACGAGGTGGTGGTCCTCGACGACCTCTCCACCGGCCATCGCGCCGCCTGGGACGGCGCCTTCCACCGCTGCGACCTCACCGATGCCGCGGCCCTGTCCGCCGCGCTCGCCGCCGCCGGCGGGACCTGGGACGGCGTCGTCCACTTCGCCGCCCGCGCCTACGTCGGCGAGAGCGTGGCCCAGCCGTTGCGCTACTGGCGCCAGAACCTGCTGCCGGTCCTGCACCTGTGCGAGGCGCTGCCGGGCGTGCCGTTCGTGTTCTCGTCCACCTGCGCGGTCTATGGAGAGCCGGAGACCGTCCCCATCGCCGAGGACCTGCCGCCGCGGCCGGTGAACCCCTACGGCGAGACCAAGCTGGCCGCCGAGCGGCTGCTCGCCGCGCGCGAGCGCGCCGGGCAGGGCCCGGCGGTGGCGCTGCGCTACTTCAATGCGGCCGGCGCCGAGCCCGACGGCGAACACGGCGAGGACCACGACCCGGAAGAGCGCCTGATCCCGCGGGCGATGCGGGCCGCGCTCGGCGTGGGCCCGCCGCTCGAGGTCTTCGGCGACGACTGGCCCACCCCCGACGGCACCTGCATCCGCGACTACGTCCACGTCCTCGACCTCGCCGACGCCCACGTCGCCGCCCTCGAGCGCCTGCACCGCGGGGACTCCGGCGGCGTCTGGAACCTCGGCACCGGCCGCGGCCACAGCGTGCGCGAGGTCCTCGCCGCGGTGGAGCGCGCCCTCGGAACCCCGGTGCCGCACGCGGTCCGCGGCCGCCGCCCCGGCGACCCCGCCGTCCTGGTCGCCGCCCCGGCCCGCGCCGAGCGCGACCTCGACTGGACGCCGCGGTATCCGGAACTGGAGGCCATCGTCGAGACGGCGGCGGCGTGGTTCCGGAGGCACCCGCGGGGCTACGCGGACGCCTGACGGAAACTGGCGGCGAAGATTGGGTCGCCCCGCGGGCGCCCCTTCCACCGGTGTGACCCAGGTCGAACGGGTTCGTCTTCCTCCTCGGAGCCGGTGGTTCCTCCGCGATGCGGGCAGCGCGGGCCCGACCGGTGGACCACCCGGCCCCGACCGAGCCCGGGAACGGCTCGGAGCGGGGGAGTCCTGTCCTTCGCCCCCTGCGGGACGGCGCGCCCGCCCCGGCTCCGACCCCGACCCACCCTGCGGGGCCAGTTTCCGACCTTTGCGGCACGCTCCCGAATCGGGCACACTGCCCGGAAGTGCCCCGCGTCCCGTCCCCACGCATCCCGGCGCCGCGTCGCGCCCGCCTCGTCCCGCAGGTCGTCGCCCTGGCCCTCGCGGCGGCGGTCGCGTTCCCCGTCCCGGGGCAGGAGCCCGCGTCGGGGGGCACGACGGCGAGTGCGGCGGCGCCGGCCGACGTGCGCGAGCTCGCGGCGCGCATCACCGAGGACGGCGTCGGCGAGGACGTCCGCGCCCTGGCCGACCGCTCCATGCGCGGGCGCGGCACCCTCACGCCCGACTTCGAGCGCGCCGCAGCCTACGTCGAGGCGGAACTGGCCGCGCTCGGCCTGCAGCCCGCCGGCGACGACGGCTACCGCCTCCACTACCCGTTGCCCTGCGTCGTCCCCGGCGACGACGCCGCCTGCGTCTGGTTCCCGCCCGGCGCCGCCCCCGTGGCCCTGACCCCCGAGCGCGAGTTCGTCCCGGTGCCCGGCTCCACCGCGGCCTCCGTCGAGGGCGAGCCGGTCCTGGTCGGCTGGGCCATCGAGGCCAAGGACGAGCGTTGGGACGACGTGGACCGCCGCGACGTCCGCGACCGCATCGTCTTCGCCTTCACCCGCGAGCCCTGGGCCGACACGAAGAAGGGCAAGCGTTTCGACGGTCCGGACTCGACCCGCCACTCCGAACTCGTGCGCAAGGCCCGCGCCGTCGCCGACGCCGGCGGGTTGGCCCTGGTCCTGGTCCCCGACCCCGACCTGTTCCCCGACGAGGACGAACTCGTCCCCGGCCTGTGCCCCTTCGTCGCCCTCGGCCGCATCGACGCCCGCGCCCTCGAGCAACGCATGGGCTTCCCCGACCTCCCCGTGCTCTGCGTGTCGCGGGCGGTCGTCTCACGCGTCTTCGACACCGACGTCACGGCCTGGATGCGCACGCGCGAGAAGCGCAAGCGCCCCGACGCCCTGTTCGCACCGAAGGGGACGCGCATCGGCGTCGCCGTGGACTGGAAGAAGGAGGACCGCGAGACCTACGACCTGGTGGCCCGCATCCCCGGCACCGACGAATCCGGCGAGGCGGTGGTCGTCGGCGCCCACCTCGACCACGTCGGACTCGGCCTGGTCCAGGACTTCGGCCGCGCGCGACTGGACGTCTACCCCGGCGCGGACGACAACGCCAGCGGCGCGGCGGCGCTCTTGAACGTCGCCGCCGCCTTCGCCGGCGTCCGCCCCCGACGCGACCTCCTGTTCGTGTGGTTCAGCGGCGAGGAACTCGGCCTGCTCGGGTCGCGCGCCTACTGCGACGACCCGGCGCACCCGCTCGAGCGCACCGTCGCCATGCTCAACATGGACCAGATCGGGCGCACCCGCGACGAGGAGGCCAACGTCGGCGGCACCTGGGACCACCCCGAGTGGGAGCGGTTCGTGTCCGCCCAGGCCAAGCGCATCCGCTCGCGCCTGAAGCTCGACTTCGACGGCGGGCGCGACGTGTTCGCCCGCAGCGACCACTACTCGTTCCACCGCCGCGGCGTCCCGGCGCTGTTCTTCTTCGAGGGACGCATCCAGGAGAACCCGGTCTACCACCGCCCCGGCGACGTGCCGGACACCCTCGACCCCGAGAAGACGACCCGTGTGGCGCGCATCGTCGCCGCCTGCGCCTGGGCGCTCGCCGTGGAGGGCGAGGATCTGCGATGACGGCGACGGCGGTGCTCGCCGCCGCCCTGCTGGCCCAGGCGGCCCCCGCCGCGGTCCGCCCGGCAGCGTCAACGGACTGGCGGGACGAGGTCTTCGCCCGCGTCGCCGAACTCGAGGCCGAAGGCGACATCCGCGTCGGGCTCCGCGTGGAGCTGCTGGACGGAACGGTCCTGGTCGAGCACCGCGCCGCCAGCCCCTTCGTCCTCGCCTCCAACGTCAAGCTGTTCACCACCGCGGCGGCGCTCCTCGACCCCGGCCCCGACCACCGCTGGTCCACCCGCGTGCACCGCGACGCCGCGGACGGAACCGTGTGGGTGGTCGGAGGCGGCGACCCCTCGCTGCGCCGCCTGCCCGACGGCGACGCCGGCGCCGCCTTCCTCGACGCCGCGGCCGCCTCCCTGCGCGCCGCCGGCGCCGCCGCGGCGCCACGCCTGGTGGTGGACGCCCGCGCCTTCCCGCCCCCGTACCGCCCGCCGCTGTGGCCGGAGGACCAGTGGCAGGCCGAGTACGCCGCGCCGACCGCCGCCCTGGTGGTCGAGGGCGGCTGCCTGGAGCTCGCCGCCGACGGCCGCGGCGGGGTGGTCGTCCGGCCCGAACTCGGCGACTCGGCCCCGGAGCTCCGCCGCACCGACCCCGACGCCGCCACCTTCGCCGCCTGGTGGACGCGCCCCGACCGCGTGCTGCGCCTGCGTGGCCGACCCCGGGGCGTCCTCCGACTCGCGGTCCACGACCCGGTGGACGTCGCCGCGCGCTGGCTCGCCCACGGCCTGCGCTCACGGGGGATCGAGGTCGGCGAGGTCGTCGTCGCCGCCGACGACGATCCACTCCCGCCGCCCGATTCCCTCCTCCTGGACCATCCCTCGGCCTGGACCCTCGCCGACGCCGTCCACGTCTGCGACAAGGACAGCGACAACTTCGTCGCCGAGACCCTGTTCCGCACCCTCGGTCTCCTCGACGCCGGAGTCGGCTCGCTCGAGGCGGGACGGGCCGCGGTCCGCGCCCGTCTGGAACGTCTCGGACTCGACCTCGCGACCTGGAACCAGGTGGACGGAAGCGGCCTCTCGCGACGCGCCGACCAGCCGGTGGACACCGGGTCCCCGGCGCTGCTCTGCGCCCTGCTCCGCGCGGTCTCCGATCCGAAACGCTTCCCGCCCGAGGCCGGCCGCGTCCTGTTCCGCGCCCTGCCCATCGGTGGGGTGGACGGCCGGCTCGCGACCCGCATGCGCGGCCCTCCCTTCCAACCCAACCGGGTCCACGCCAAGACCGGGTTCATCCACGGCGCCAGCTCCCTGTCGGGCTGGCTGCTCCTGCCCGACGGCCGTCCCGCGGTGTTCTCGATCGTCGTCAACTACCGCCGCGACGGAACCCCGCGCACCAACAACGCCCGCTTCAAGGACTTCCGCGATGCGGTGCTGGCCGCCGTGCTCCGTGCCCACCCCGCCCCGGCGCCGACCGCCACGCCCACGCCGGACGCGTCCGCACGGGACGCCGAGGAACCGTCGTCGCGATGACCTCCGACACCGCCGCCGAACGCGACCTGGAGACCGCCCGCGCCCTGGCCGAGGAGGCGGGGCGGCTCCTCCTCGCGTGGCGGGAGCGGCTCGACGAGATGGAGGTGGGCAGCAAGTCGGCGGCGCGCGACCTCGTGACCGAGGCCGACCTCGCCAGCGAGCGCCTGCTGCTCCAGGGGCTGGAGCGCGCCTTCCCGCACGACGGCGTCCTCGCCGAGGAGAGCGGACGCCACGGCGGCGACGGGCCGGCGTGGTACGTGGACCCGCTCGACGGCACGGTCAACTTCGTCCACCGCCTGCCGATGTTCGCGGTCAGCCTGGCCCGGGTGGTGGACGGCGAACCCGAGCTCGCCGTGGTCCACCTGCCGCTCCTCGGCGAGACCTTCACCGCACGGCGCGGTGGCGGGGCTCGTCTCGGCCGCCGCCAGTTGCGGGTCAGCGCAGCCGACCGCCTCGCCGACGCCCTGCTCGCCACCGGCTTCCCGTACCGCCGCCACGTCCTCGTCCGCAACAACCTCGAGGAGTTCGTGCGCCTGTTCCTGCACCAGCGCGGCATCCGCCGCATGGGCTCGGCGGCGTGCGACCTCGCCTACGTCGCCGCCGCCCGCCTGGACGCCTTCTGGGAGCTCCACCTCGCGCCCTGGGACGTCGCCGCCGGCGGGCTGCTCGTGCGCGAGGCCGGCGGCGTGGCGGACACCTTCCGACCGGGCGGCGACTGGCTCCACGGCCGCAACCTCCTCGCCGGCCCCGCGCCCCTGGTCGCCGAACTCCGCCGGCTCCTGCTGGCCGACCGGGGCCCCGACTACCCCGAACTCGGGGAACGCGAGGCGTGAGCGCCGACCGCGCCGACCACCTGCGGATCCGCGGGGCGCGCGCCGGCAACCTCCGCGAGCTCGACCTGGAGTTGCCGCTCGGCGCCTGGACCGCGGTCCACGGACCGAGCGGCGCCGGCAAGAGCGCGCTCCTCTTCGGCGTGCTCGCCCCGGTGGCGCGGCGCCGCTTCCGCGTCCTGGCCGACCCCGCCGCGCTGCCGGAGAGCGAGCTCGGCTGGCTCGAGCGGGTGGCCGACGAGGTCGCCCACCTGCCGCCGGTGGTCGCCAGCGCCGGCGAAGTGCCCCGCGGCCGCCGCGGCGTCCGGCTCGGCGACGCCTGGCGCGCCTGGGAACTCCTCGACCGCACCTGGCGCGCCCACGGCGAGTGCCGCTGCCCCGCCTGCGGGCACGCGTGGCGGCCCTGGACGCCGCAGACCGTCGCCGCCGAACCGTGGTCGGAGGGCGCGGTCCTCCACGTCTTCCGTGTCGGCGGGGGCGAGGAGCGCGACGCGCTGCTCGCCGCCGGCTGGACCCGCTGGCGGCGGGCCGAAGCGTCGGCGCTGGAGCGCCTGGAGGAGGCGCCCGACGTCCTGCCGGACGACGCCCTCCTCCTGCTCGACCGGATGCGCTTCCGCGACGAGCGCCGCGAGCGCCTCGCCGAGGCGCTGGCCGAGGGACAGCGCTCGGGCCGCGCCCTGCGCCTCGAGTGCGACGGCGCGCCGCGCGTCCTCCCCGGCACGACGCGTTGCCCCGCCTGCGCCGCGGCGCTGCCGCCGCCGCCCGCCCAACCCGGGCCCGAGGCCCCCGGGCGCGTCCTGGCGGGCCGCCCCTGGAACGCCTGGGCGGCGGCCCCGCTCCGCGACTGGCTCGACCTGCCGCTCGAGCGAGCCGACCCTGCGGCGCGGCGGCTCGACCTGCTCGAGCGCTGCGGCCTCGGCCACCTCGCGCCGAACCGCACCCTCGGCTCGCTGTCCCTCGGTGAAGCGCGCCGCGTCGAGCTGGTGTCGTGGTTGGCCGTGGTCCGCCGCGGACAGCTCCTGCTCCTGGACGAGCCCGGTATGGGCCTCCACGGCCACGAGCGTCTGCTCCTGGCCGAGCTGCTCCACGAGCTCGTCGCCCGCGGCAACACCGTGCTCACGGCCGACCCGGCGCGCGAGTTCCTGGAAGCCGCCCACGGCTGGCTCGCCCTCGGCCCCGGCGGCGGCGAGGCCGGCGGCCGCATCGTCGCCCACGGCGGCCCCGACGAGCTGCCGCCCGAGCCGCTGCCGCCGGCGCGCGACGCGCCGGTCGTCGACCGGCCGACGCTGGTCTTCCGCGACCTCCGCGCGCGCCACCTCGCCATCCCCGAACTCGCCCTGCCGCTCCGCTCGGTCGTCGCCGTCTGCGGCGTCTCGGGAAGCGGCAAGTCCACCCTGCTGGAGGACGAACTCGTGCCCCGCCTGCGCGACGGTCGGCCCGGCCGCGACTTCGTCGGCGCCCTCCCCGAGGGCGGCGTCGGCGTCCTGCTGGAGCGCAAGCTCGGACACGCCGCGGTGAGCACCGTGGCCACCCTGTCCGGGGCCTGGAGCGAGCTCCGCGCCCTCTTCGCCGAAGGCGAGGAGGCGCGGATGCGCGGCCTCGCCGCCGCCGACCTCGGCCTGCGGCCCGGCGCCGGGGCCTGCGAGGCCTGCCGCGGCCGCGGCGCGACCCCCGAGGACCTGCCGTGCCCGACCTGCGACGGGCTGGGGCTGCGCCCCGACCTCCTCGAGCTGCGCCGCCGCGGACGTAGCCTGCGCTGGTGGCTGACCCGGCCGCTGGAGGACCTCCGCGTCCACCTGCCGCCGCGCAGCCGCCTGGCCCGCATCCTCGAGCGCCTGGTCGCGCTCGGCCTCGGCCCGCGCCGCCTCGGCGAGCGCGGCCGCCACCTCTCGCTCGGCGAGCGCGGCCGCATCGCCCTGGCGCGGGCGCTCGCCACCGCCCGCGCCGACCGCCCGCGGCTGTTCCTGCTCGACGAGCCCTGTCTCGGTCTGCCGCACTCCGAAGCGCGTCGGGTGGTGGACCTGCTCCACCGACTCGTCGCCGAGGAGGGGCACTCCTTCTGGGTGGTGGAGCACCACGAACTGTTCCTGCGCGAGGCCGATCACCTGATCGAGCTCGGCCCGGGCGCAGGCGAGGCGGGCGGTCGCCTGCTCCATGCCGGGCCCCCGGCCGCACTGGACGGGGCCGACACCCCGACCGCGCGCTGGTGGCGGGCGCGCTCGGCCCCGCCGCCGGCGCCGCCGCCGCGCTCGGCGCCGGAACCGCCGCGCAGCGCGGTGCTGACCGGCGGTCTGGACGCCTCCGACCGCCGCGCGCTGGAAGCCCTCCTGCGCCGCGAGCTGGTGTCCCGCTCGCCGCTCGAGGCCGACCTCGCCGACGTCGGCGCCCCGGCCGGGGGGCCGAACGAGACCGACGCTGCGCCCGCCCGAGCGCTCGAAGGTGGGGGGGCGGCCCCTGCCGCCGTGCCCTGCGCCTGGCCGGTGACGCCCGGCCCGCGCCGCAGCCTGGGGGCGGTTCTGGGACTGGACTCGCTCCGCGAGCCCCTGCGCCGCCGGGCGGCGCCGCGCTGCCCGCGCTGCGGCGGCGCCGGGCCGTGGCCCGGACTCGAGGAGGCCGCCGCGGCCCACCCTCCGGGGCCGCACCTGTTCGTGCTGGAGCCGCCCGCGGCCTTCGTCGCCCGCGAGGAGCACGGCCGCCTGCTCCTCGCCGCCGGGCTGCGGCGCACCCTGCGCCCGAACGGCGACGGTTTCGTCGAGCGTCGCGCCGGGCGAGGCGAGACGCCGCAGCTGGTCGCCGGAGAGCGCATCGTCCTCGACCGCTTCGCCGCCGACGAGCCGGACGCGCCGGGGCGGCTGCGCGACCTGCTCCACGCCCTCGAGTCCTTCGGTGCGGCGGCGCTCGAGGCGCGGGCCCCCGAGCCGCCGTTCGCCCCGCGCTGGACCTTCCACCCGGGACGCTGCCGCGACTGCGGCGCCGAGGTGGCGGCGCGACCGCACCTCGGCCCGCTCGACCTCGAGCGGCTCGGAGACGCCCGCCTCGGCGCCGTGCTCACGACCGTGGCCCGCGAGGCGCCGGAGCTGGAGGGCCCGCGGAGGCTCGCCGCTCTGCTCGCCGACACCGCCCTGCTGGAGCGGCGGCTCGGCACGCCCCTGGGCCGGCTGACCGCGCCCGAGGCCCGTCTGGCGCGGCTGGCGGGACTGCTGGCCTTCCCCGTTCCCGGCGTCCTGCTCCTCGCCGACGCTCCGCTCGCCGGCCTGCCCGCCGGGGTCGCGCGGCGCCTCGGGACCGCCATGCTCGACGACGACGCCGGCGGCGCCTTCCTCTTCACCGATCCGGAGGGCTTCGTGCGCCCGCCGGACGCTGGAGCGACGCCCGAGGTGGAGGCCGAGCCGCGGCCGCGCCCGATGGCGCTCGGCTTCGACCCCGAC
Source organism: Planctomycetota bacterium (assembly GCA_027020785.1). Classification (GTDB taxonomy): domain Bacteria; phylum Planctomycetota; class UBA1135; order UBA1135; family UBA1135; genus JALUVI01. Next base: position 34,205 of record JALUVI010000155.1, read on the forward strand.
GCCTTCGCCGAGCCGCCGCGCGCCGCGGAGGCGATGCGACTGCGTGAAGCGCTCGGGCTGGAAGAGGCGCTGCGCCGCCACTTCCTGCGCACCGACGAGGCCCGCGTGCTGGGGCTCGGCCCCGACGACCTCGACCGGCGGCGCTCGCCGCTGCGCTGCGCGCGCTGCGGCGGCGCGGGCGAGGAGCCGCTGCACCCCGCGACCGGGATCGCCTGTCCGGCCTGCGGCGGGAGCGGCTTCGGGCCACGCACCGCCCGGCTCGAGGACCGCGGCCTGTCCTGGAACGCCCTGGGACGGCGCACCGTGGCCGAGCTCGCGGTCCACTTCCGCGACACCCCGCGGCTCCACGCCGTGCTCGCCGAGGCCGCAGCGCTGGGGCTCGGCCCGCTGGCGTTGGACGCGCCGCTCGGGCGCCTGCCGCTCGGGGTGCGCTCCCTGGCTCCGCTCGCGGCCCGCGCCGCGGCGCTCGGCGAGGGCGGGGCGCGGGCCGACGACGTCCTCCGGGTGGCGCTGGCCGCGGCCGGGCTGACGCCCTTCCAGGCGGCGGCGCTGGTCCCTAGAATGGCGGGTTTCCGCGGCCTCGTCGCGGACCTCGAGTGGTCCGAGACCCATCCGGCCCTGCTTCCGTCCCCTTGAGCTCCGACGACCGCCCGCTGATCCTCCAGTCCGATCTCTCGATCGTCCTGGAGACCGCGCATCCCGACTTCGAGGCGATGCGCGACGGGCTCCTGCCGTTCGCCGAGCTGGTCAAGTCGCCGGAGTACCTCCACACCTACCGCGTGACGCCGGTCTCGGTGTGGAACGCGGCCGCCACCGGGATGGACGCCGACGCGGTGCTCGGCTTCCTCGAGGCCCACGCCCGCTACGGCGTGCCCGAGGTCTTCGCGCGCGAGGTCCGCTCCTGGTTCCACCGCGCCGACCTGTTCACCCTCCGCGCCGGTGACGACGGCGATTTGGTGCTGGAGTGCGCCGAGCCCGAGGTGCTGCGCGAGCTCCTCCACGACGTCGGCCTCGCCGAGCTCCTCGGCGTGGATCCCGCCGGGCTGGAGGGCGACCGGGTGCGCGTCGCGGCCGGCCTGCGGGGGCGGCTCAAGCACGCGCTGGTCGGGCTCGGCTACCCGGTGCGCGACGTCGCCGGCTACGTCGAGGGCGCGCCGCTCGAGATCCGGCTGCGCCGGACCTCGCAGCGCGACGGCGCGCCCTTCGAGCTGCGGCCGTACCAGCGCGAGGCGGTCGAGGCCTTCCACCGCGGCGGCTCGGCGCTCGGCGGCTCCGGCGTGGTGGTCCTGCCCTGCGGCGCCGGCAAGACCGTGGTCGCGCTGGCGGCGATGGCCGCGGTGGGGGCGCACACCCTGGTGCTGACGCCGAACACGGTGGCGTTGCGGCAGTGGCGCGAGGAACTGCTCGACAAGACCGAACTGTCGCCGGAGGACGTCGGCGAGTACTCCGGCGAGTCCAAGGAGATCCGGCCCGTCACCCTGACCACCTACCAGATCCTGACCTACCGCCGCAGCAAGGAGGAGGACTTCCTGCACTTCGAGCTGTTCACGCGGCAGGACTGGGGACTGGTGGTCTACGACGAGGTCCACCTGTTGCCGGCGCCGGTGTTCCGCGCCACCGCCGAGATCCAGGCGCGGCGGCGGCTCGGGCTGACCGCGACCCTGGTCCGCGAGGACGGCAAGGAGGACGAGGTCTTCTGCCTGGTCGGGCCGAAGCGCTACGACGCGCCGTGGAAGGACCTGGAGCGGCGCGGCTACATCGCGGCGGTGCGCTGCGTCGAGGTCCGGGTGCCGATGGACCCCGACCTGCGGGTGCGCTACCTGGCGGCGACCAAACGCGCGCGGCTGCGGCTGGCGGCCGAGAACCCGGCCAAGGAGGACGTCGCCGCGGCGCTGGTCGAGCGCCACGCCGGCGAGCGCATCCTGCTCATCGGGCAGTACCTGGACCAGCTCCGCGCGCTCGCCCACCGGCTCGGGGTGCCGATGGTCCACGGCAGGATGCCGAACGAGGAGCGCGAGGAACTGTACGCCGCGTTCCGCGAAGGCCAGGTGCCGACCCTGGTCGTCAGCAAGGTCGGCAACTTCGCCATCGACCTGCCCGACGCCAACGTCGCCATCCAGGTCAGCGGCACCTTCGGCTCGCGGCAGGAGGAGGCGCAGCGGCTCGGACGCATCCTGCGACCGAAGCGTGACGGCGGTGGCGCCACGTTCTACAGTCTGGTCACCGAAGGCACCGTGGACCAGGACCACGCCGACAACCGACAGCGCTTCCTGGCCGAACAAGGCTACCGCTACGAGATCGTCCCCGCTGCGGCCGTGCTCTCGGAATCCCCCTCTCCCCGCTGATGGCCGGCGTCCCCCTCGCCCGCGCGCTCGCGCAGCGCTCCGACTCGGAACTGCTGGACCTGCACGACCGCTGGGTCGGCGGCGCGCCGCCGCGGGGGCGCGCGGCGCTGCTGCAGGAGCTGCGCAACGCCCTCGCCGACCCGGCCCGGGTGCGCGGCGAGGTCGCGGCCCTGTCCGACGAGGAGCAGGCCGTGTTCGAGGCCCTGTGCGCCCGCATCGGACCGACCGAGACGGCGCGGTTGCGCGAGGACCTCGGGCCGGCCGCGCGCCGCAACGGCGACCTGGTGTCGTTGCTCGCCGACCTCCTCGCTCGTGGTCTGGTCGCGCGGCTCGCCGCCCGCAGCCCCGGCGCCGAGCCGCGGTGGGCGGTGCCGCGCGAAGTCGCCGCTGCGTTGCGCGCTCCGCGCACGGCTCCGGAAGGCGGCCCGCCGGCGCTGTCGCTCCTGGACTGGCTCGAGCGCAGGGCCGGGCAGACCGGCGGCGCGGCGCGCAAGCTCTACCGCCTGGTCGCCGACGAAGGCGGCATCCGCGCCCGCGTCGCCGGGCTGGAGGCGCCGCATCGTGAAGCGGTGCGCCGTCTCGCCGTGGACCACGGCGGGCTGCTCGCCTGGGACCGCGTGGACGAGCTCGGGGCGGGGGACGCGGAGGCCTTGGTCGAGGCCCTGGCCGGCGCCAGCCTCGGCGCCGCCGGCGAGCTCGACCTCGAGGACTTCGGTCTGCGCCAGCGCGGCCGGGTCGTCGCCCTGTTCCACGAGGTCGTCGTCGCCGTACTGCAGG
>JALUVI010000156.1 GCA_027020785.1 Planctomycetota bacterium
CTGCTCTACCGCTACAAGCCCGAAGAAGGCCGCTTCGCCCGCCAGTCCGCGTTCTGGCTGGGCGTGGGCTGGATCTTCTACGGCTGCTACGCCCTGTCGGGCGAGCTGACGCGGTGGGAGTCGCTGCGCGGTCCGGTCTCGACGGCGATGCCCGAGATCCCGCTGCTCGGCATCCCGCTCACCGGCGCCTTCCTGGTCTCGACGCTGCTGTTCCTGGCCGGCGCCTTCGCCTACGTGCGCTGGCTGAGCCGGGACCAGGTCGCGCAGTACCTCATCGAGGTGGAGAGCGAGATGCGCAAGGTGACCTGGCCGAGCTTCGAGGAGGCCGTCAACTCGTCGGTGGTGGTCATCTTCACCGTCCTCTTCCTGATGGGGTTCCTGGCCCTGGCCGACTTCGTCTTCGGCTGGGTCTTCGACGTCGTGCTGTGGAGTCGCTATGGCGCTTGAGTGGTACATCGCCCGGGTCCTGACCAACCGCGAGGAAGGGGTTCGCGACAAGCTGGTCCGCCGCATCCGCGAGGCCGGCCTGGAGCACCGCATCCCGCAGGTGCTGGTGCCCGTCGAGAAGGTGGCCCAGGTCCGCGGCGGCAAGAAGCGGGTGGTGTCGAGCAAGCTCTACCCCGGGTACCTGCTCATCCAGGCCGACCTGGGCGATTGGCAGGGCGCCGACAAGCCGCAGGAGGAAGAGGACCAGAAGGTCTGGTTCGCCCTGCACGAGACCCCGGGGTTCGGCGACTTCGTCGGCGGCCAGCGCCCGCCTGCTCCGATGACCGAGGAGGAGGTCCAGGGCATCCTGGGGCGGATGGAGGAGTCGGAGGCCAGTCCGCGCTTGGCCGTCAACATCAAGCGCGGCGACATGGTCCGCATCAAGGAAGGCCCCTTCGAGGGCTTCGACGGCACGGTGGAGGAGATCGTGGAGGGCAAGGGCCAGCTCCGCGTCTCGCTCACCATCTTCGGGCGCGCCACCAGCGTGGAGATCGACCACTGGCAGGTGGAGCCCATCTAGAGCAACGACCACGCCCCTCGGGGCATCCCGTTCGGACCACCACGGTGGGAGGGAAGGAAAATGGCCAAGGAAATCACCGCAAAGATCAAGCTGCAATGCCCGGCCGGGCAGGCGACGCCTGCGCCGCCCGTCGGGCCTGCGCTCGGCGCCGCCGGCGTGCCGATCGGCGACTTCGTCAACCAGTTCAACGAAGCGACGCGCGACAAGATGGGGATGATCATCCCCGTCATCATCACCGTCTACAAGGACCGGAGCTTCTCGCTCGAGTTCAAGTCGCCGCCGGCGGCGGTGCTGCTGAAGAAGGCGGCCGGGCTCGAGAAGGCGGCTCACGACCCCGGCAAGGAGGTGGCCGGCTCGGTCACCCGCGACCAGGTGCGTGAGATCGCCGAGCTCAAGAAGGCCGACCTGAACGCAGCCGACGTCGAGGCCGCGATGCGCATCATCGAGGGAACCGCCCGGAGCATGGGGCTGGAGGTGGTGTCGTGAAGCACGGTCGCCGCTACCGCGAGAACCTGGCGCTGGTGGACCGCGAGCGGAGCTATCCGCTGGGCGAGGCCTTCAGCACCCTCAAGAAGATGCGCCACGCCAAGTTCGACGAGACCGTCGAGTGCGCGGCCCGCCTCGGCGTGGACCCGCGCAAGTCGGACCAGATGGTGCGCGGCGCGGTCAGCCTGCCCCATGGGCTCGGCAAGGACGTCAAGGTCATCGTCTTCGCCGAGGGCGATCCCGCCGACCAGGCCCGGGAAGCCGGCGCCATGGAGGTCGGCGGCGAGGACCTGGCCAAGCGCATCGAGGATGGCTGGACCGACTTCGACATCGTCATCGCCCACCCGGCGATGATGCGCGTGGTCGGCAAGCTCGGCCGTGTCCTCGGGCCGCAGGGCAAGATGCCCTCGCCCAAGTCCGGCACCGTGACCCCGGACGTCGCCAAGGCGGTCCAGGAGTTCAAGGCCGGCAAGGTCGAGTTCCGCGTGGACTCGACCGGCAACGTCCACGTCCCGGTCGGGAAGGTCTCGTTCTCCGCCGACAAGCTCGAGGAGAACGCGCGCGCCTTCCTCGACTACCTGGTGTCCCTGAAGCCGGCGACGGCGAAGGGCGCCTACATCCGCAACGTCAGCGTCTCCACCACGATGAGCCCGGGTCTGAAGGTGGACCACGGGCACGGCCACTAGCGAGGACCATGGTCAGCAAGCTCAACGAATGGATCGTCAAGGACTACGAGAACCTGGTCCGTGACCAGGATGCGGTGGTCGTGGTGTGCATGGAGCCGCTCACCGTCCAGGAGGACGAGGAGATCCGCGGCCGCATCCGCGAGGCCGGCGCCCAGCTGCGCATCACCAAGAACCGCCTGGCGCGGGTCGCCCTGAAGGAGGTCGGGATCCCGATTCCCGACGAAGCCTTCGACGGCACCTGCGGCCTGCTGGTCGGCGACGTGGAGAGCGCCATCGCCGCCGCCAAGGCGGTGGACCAGCTGTGGAAGAAGGCCGACGAGGCCAAGGTCCACTTCCGCGCGGCCTACCTCGAGGGCTCGGTCATGGGCCCCGACGAGGCCCGGCTGCTGCCGACCATGCCCGACAAGGACACGGTCCGCGCCATGATGCTGAGCGCGCTGCTCGGCCCGGCGCGCCAGCTCGCCTCGCTGATGAGCGAGGTGCCCGCTTCGCTCGCCCGCGGCCTCCAGGCGCGGGCCGACCAGGAGGAGGCCGCCTAGGTCATCCCCCGACCCCCATCCCGCAACCGCCCGACTCCCGAACCGAACCGCACCATGTCCGAAACCACCCAAGAGACCGTCGAACTCGACGGCGAACTCGAGGAACTCTTCACCAAGCTCGACGCCCTGCCCCTCGGCAAGGCGGCCCAACTCGTCAAGGCGATGGAGGAGCGCTGGGGCGTCAGCGCCGCCGCGCCGGTCGCCGTCGCTGCGGCTCCCGCCGCCGGCGGTGGTGAGGCCGCCGAGGAGAAGACCTCCTTCGACGTCGTGCTCGAGAACTTCGGTCAGAAGAAGATCGACGTCATCAAGGTCGTCCGCACCGTCACCGGCCTGGGCCTCAAGGAGGCCAAGGAGCTGGTGGAGTCCGCCCCCAAGGCCATCAAGGAGGGGGTGAGCAAGGACGAGGCCGAAGAGCTCAAGAAGCAACTCGAGGAAGCCGGAGCCACGGTCAAGCTCGCTTGAACCGGCCCCCCCGGCTCCAGCCTCTGGATCCACGGCCGTCGGCCCCCCGCGTGGGGGCCGACCCGACCCTCCCCTGCGGCCGGTGTACCCTGGTGGTACACCGGTGGGGGAATCTTCTCCGTTGAACGGCGCCGTCCGCCGTCCCAGGGACCCGGTCCCTCACGCCTTCTCATCCCATGCCCGCTCGATTCGCCCCTGACGTCGCCGACTTCCCGGTCCGCGACTTCCGCAGCTTCCCCTTCCACGACGACGGTCTCCTGCCCGGGCTGGCCGACCTGCAGAAGAAGTCCTACGAGGCCTTCCTCCAGGAGGACACGGCCCCCTCGCGGCGCAAGAAGCAGGGCCTGGAAGCGCTGTTGAGCGAGGTCTTCCCGATCGAGAGCCACGACAAGACGTTGGCCCTCGAGTACCGGTCGTACCACCTCGGTCGGCCGCGTTACACCCCGGACGAGTGCCGGAAGCTGAAGGAGACCTACGCGTATCCGCTCAAGGTGCGGATGGCGCTGACCAAGGGCGACCACGCGGTCGAGGAGGAGATCTACCTCGGCGAGGTCCCGATCATGATGGGCGGGGGCGAGTTCATCATCAACGGCTCGGAGCGGGTCATCGTGGCCCAGTTGCACCGCTCGCCGGGCATCGACTTCGCGGTGGAGCAGCATTCCGGCGAGAAGAAGCTGCACTCGGCGCGGATCATTCCGGAGCGGGGCTCGTGGATGGAGTTGTCGGTGACCGCCAAGGGCATCCTGCAGGTGCGCATCGACCAGCAGTCCAAGTTCCCGGCGGTGACCCTGCTGCGGGCGCTGGATCCGGAATGGGGCACGGACGACGCCATCCTGCGGCTGTTCTACTCCGTCGAGACCCTGAAACGGGGGCCACGGGCCAGCCGCGCCAAGTTCGCCCAGCAGTTGGAGGGACGGATCGCCCTCGGCGAGGTCCGCGACCAGCGGACCGGCGAAGTCTGGGCCGAGGCCGGCCAGGAGATCTCCGCCGAGGCTGCGGAGCGCATCGCGCAGAGCGACCTCACCGAGATCGAGGTCATCGAGGATCCGGAGGACCGGCTCATCCTCGACACCCTGCGCGAGGAAGGCAACGTCCACACCCATGAGGAGGCCATCGCGGCGATCTACGCCAAGCTGCGCCCCGGCAACCCGATCCAGCTCGAGAAGGCGCGCGAACTGCTGCGTGACCGCTTCTTCGATCCGCAGCGCTACAGCCTGGGGCGGGTCGGCCGCTTCCGGATCAACCGCAAGTTCGGGCGTCCGGCGTCGGCCGACAAGGGACCGTTCACGCTGCTGCCGGAGGACTTCCTGGACACCATCCGCTACCTGCTGAAGCTGCGCCGCGGCGAGGGCGAGGTGGACGACATCGACCACCTCGGCAACCGCCGGGTGCGGCTCATCCAGGAGATGGCCGGGGAGGAGTTCCGCAAGGGCCTCCTCAAGGTGGCCCGGGCCGCGGTGGAGCGCATGTCCCAGGAGGAGGACACCGACACCCTCACCCCGCGCAGCCTGATCAACGCCAAGGCCTTCTCGACGGTGGTGGACCAGTTCTTCGCCCGCGGCGAGTTGTCGCAGGTCGTGGACCAGACCAACCCGCTGTCGCAGCTGGCTCACGAGCGGCGGTTGTCGGCTCTGGGGCCAGGCGGCCTCAACCGCAAGCGCGCCGGCTTCAAGGAGCGCGACGTCCACATCAGCCACTACGGGCGTCTGTGCCCCATCGAGACCCCGGAGGGGGCCAACATCGGACTGATCAGCTCGCTGGCGCTGTTCGCGATGGTGGACGACTACGGCTTCCTGGTGACGCCGTACCGCAAGGTCGTCAAGGGCAAGATCACCGACGAGATCGCCTGGTTGCGCGCCGACGAGGAGTACGAACTGGTGTTCGCTCCGGCCGACGCGCCGATGGATTCCAAGGGACGGCTGATCCCCGACGAGGACGGCATGGTGATGTGCCGATGGCACGGTGAGTTCAGCAGGCAACCGCTGGACCGCGTGCAGTACATCGACGTGGACCCTGCGCAGATCCTGGGCATCTCGGCTGCGCTGATCCCGTTCCTGGAGCACGACGACGCCAACCGCGCGCTGATGGGGTCGAACATGCAACGTCAGGCGGTGCCGTTGGTCGCGACCGAACCGCCGGTGGTGGCCACCGGCATGGAGCGTCCGGTGGCGCAGAACTCGGGGTGGGTGGTGCGCGCCCGCCGTGCCGGCACGGTCGAGTACGTGGATGGTGAGCAGATCCGCGTCAAGGGCGATCCCGAGCCCTACGTGCTGCGCAAGTTCCAGGGCACCAACGAGCACACCTTCGTCAACCAGCGACCGCTGGTGAAGGTGGGGCAGAAGGTCAAGCGCGGCGAGATCCTCGCCGACGGGCCAGCGACCAAGCAGGGCGAGCTGGCGATCGGCAAGAACCTGCTGGTCGCGTTCATGTCCTGGGAGGGCTACAACTACGAGGACGCGATCGTGGTCAGCGAGCGGCTGGTCCAGGACGACGTGTTCACCTCGATCCACGTCGACGAGTACGAGGCCGAGATCCGCGAGACCACCCTCGGCAAGGAAGAGTTCACGCGGGACATCCCCAACGCGGGGGAGCGCGCCCTGCGGAACCTGGACGAGGACGGCATCGTCCGCATCGGCACGCGGGTCGGACCCAACGACATCCTGGTCGGCAAGATCGCGCCCAAGTCCAAGACCGAGCTGACGCCGGAGGAACGTCTGCTGCACGCCATCTTCGGGCGCGCCGGCGAGGACGTGAAGAACGTGTCGCTCAAGCTGCCGGCGGGCGTCCACGGCATCGTCATCGGCGCCGAGAAGTTCAGCCGCAAGGTCAACATGAGCCCGGCCGAGCGGGCCAAGGCCACCGCCGAGATCCGGCGCATCGAGGCCGAGTACGACGAACTGTTCCGGCGCGAGCTGCAGGCCGCGGTGGAGGAGCTGCAGGAGTACCTCGGCGAGAAGCTGAAGGATCCGCAGACCAAGCGCCAGATCAAGATCACCGAGGCCACGCTGTTCGGTGACCTCGAGCGCATCCGCGAGTTCCTCAAGACCTACGTGGACGGGATCTCGCACCCGAGCCGGCGCGCCAAGGCCGAGGAGATCGTGCGCACCCACCTGATCCGGATCGAGGACAAGGAGGCGTGGAAGGTCAAGATGGCCAGCCGCCTGACCCGTGGCGACGACCTGCCGAACGGGGTCCTCGAGATGGTCAAGGTCTACATCGCGACCAAGCGCAACCTGTCGGTGGGCGACAAGATGGCGGGGCGTCACGGCAACAAGGGCGTGATCGCGAAGATCCTGCCGATGGAGGACATGCCGTACCTCGAGGACGGCACCCCGGTGGACATCATCCTCAACCCGTTGGGCGTCCCCAGCCGGATGAACGTCGGCCAGATCCTGGAGACCCACCTCGGTTGGGCGGCGATGAAGAAGGGTTTCCGGGCCATCACCGCGGCCTTCGACGGGGCCAAGGAGGAGGACATCGAGGAGGCGCTGGAGGAGGCCGGGCTGCCGAAGCGCGGCACCACGCCGCTCTACGACGGCCGCACCGGACAGCCCTTCGAGCAGGAGGTCACGGTCGGATACATGTACATGTTGAAGCTGCACCACCTCGTGGACGAGAAGGTGCACGCGCGCTCCACCGGCCCCTACAGCCTCATCACCCAGCAGCCGCTCGGCGGCAAGGCCCGCTTCGGCGGCCAGCGCTTCGGCGAGATGGAGGTGTGGGCCCTCGAGGCCTACGGCGCGGCCTATCTCCTCCAGGAGATGCTCACCGTCAAGTCGGACGACGTGGACGGACGGACCAAGATCTACGAATCCATGGTCAAGGGCAAGAACATCCTCGAACCGGGTATGCCGGTCAGTTTCGAGGTGCTGATGAACGAGATCCGGGGCCTCGCCCTGAACATCCAACTCGAGCGGCAGCAGGCCTAGGACGACTCCAGCGATGATCGAGAAAGACACCAGTCACTTCACCTCCCCCATGGGCAGCGACCTGCCGCCGGTTCCCGGCGCGCAGGAGAGCCGCGAGGCCCTGGCGGTCAGCATCCGGCTGGCCTCTCCGGAGGACATCCGCAGCCAGTCGTCCGGCGAGGTCAAGAAGCCGGAGACCATCAACTACCGCACCTTCCGTCCCGAGAAGGACGGGTTGTTCTGCGAACGCATCTTCGGCCCGGAACGCGACTACGAGTGCTCCTGCGGCAAGTACCGGGGGCAGAAGCACATGGGCATCGTCTGCGACAAGTGCGGGGTCATGGTCACGACCTCGCGCGAGCGCCGCAAGCGCATGGGCCACATCAACCTGGCCGCGCAGGTCGCGCACATCTGGTTCTTCTCGGTGACGCCGAGTCGAATCGGCAACCTGCTCGGGATGAAGAAGACCGCCTTGGAGAAGGTGATCTACTTCCAGGACTTCGTCGTCATCGATCCGGGCGACAGTGACTTCGAGCGTTGCCAGCTCATCACCGAGGACGAGTATCGGCGGGCCCGGGCCCAGTACGGTTCGTCGTTCCAGGCGGGGATGGGCGCCGAGGCCATCCGCGAGCTGCTGGGCGGGCTGAACCTCGAAGCGATCTCGCGCCAGCTGCGCGAGGACATGAAGAACTGCACGTCCAAGCAGCGGCTGGCCGACATCATCAAGCGGCTGCGGACGGTGGAGATGCTGCGGGACTCGCCCAACGATCCGCAGTGGATGATCCTCGAGGTGGTGCCGGTGATCCCGCCGGAGCTGCGGCCGCTGGTGCGTCTCGATTCCGGCAACTTCGCCAGCTCGGACCTCAACGACCTCTACCGCCGCCTGATCAACCGGAACGGGCGCCTGAAGCGGTTGATCGAGTTGAATGCGCCGGAGGTGATCATCCGCAACGAGAAGCGGATGCTGCAGCAGTCGGTGGACGCGCTGTTCGACAACGGTCGCTGCAAGCGGCAGGTGATGAGCACGTCCAACCAGCCGCTCAAGTCGCTGACGGACATGATCAAGGGCAAGCAGGGGCGGTTCCGCCTCAACCTGCTCGGCAAGCGGGTGGACTACTCGGCCCGCTCGGTGATCGTGGTCGGGCCCGCGCTCAAGCTCCACCAGTGCGGTCTGCCCAAGGTCATCGCTCTGGAGCTGTTCCAGCCGTTCATCATCCGCCGGCTCAAGGAGCTGCGCCTGGCCGAGACCATCAAGGCCGCCAAGAAGATGTTGGAGCGGCGCGAGGAGGTGGTGTGGGACATCCTCGAGGAGGTCATCAACAACCACCCGGTGCTGCTCAACCGCGCTCCGACGCTGCACCGCATGGGCATCCAGGCCTTCGAGCCGGTGCTGATCGAGGGCAATGCCATCCAGATCCACCCGCTGGTGTGCCAGGGCTACAACGCCGACTTCGACGGCGACCAGATGGCGGTCCACCTGCCGTTGTCGCTCGAGGCGCAGATCGAGGCCAGCACCCTGATGCTGGCGACGAACAACGTGTTCTCGCCGTCGAACGGCCAGCCGATCATCTCGCCTCACCAGGACATCATCCTCGGGCTGTACTACCTCACTGCGGACCGCGAGGAGGCCAAGAACGAGGTGCGTCCCGATTCCAAGCCCTGGGAGGCGTCCTACGGTTCGCTCGACGAGCTGATGCTGGCGTACTCGGTGGGCCACCTCGAGACCCATTCCAAGGTGCGGGTGATGTTCCCGGCCGGCAGCGTCGTCGCCGAGCGCTTCGGGCAGCCGCCACGCACGCTGGAGCAGCCCGAGGTCCTGGTCACCACTCCGGGGCGGGCCATCGTCAACGATGCGCTGCGGCCGCGGATGCCGTACTACAACTACCCGCTGGACAAGAAGGCGATTCGGGAGCTGATCCACGATTGCCAGGACCTGGCGGGGAACCAGGAGACCCTGCAGCTGCTCGACGACCTCAAGGCGCTGGGCTTCAAGGGGGCCACCCGGTCGGGGCTGTCGTTCTCCAAGAACGACATGCGGATCCCCGAGAAGAAGTGGGAGATCATCAGCGAGACCCAACGCGAGGTGGACGAAGTCCAGAAGGACTTCCTCGAGGGAGCGATCACCGACAACGAGCGCTACTCCAAGGTCATCGACCTGTGGACTTCGGCCCGGGACAAGGTGTCCCAGGTCCTGCTCGAGGAGCTGAAGAACGACACCCGTGACGGCAAGCCCTACCTCAACCCGGTGTTCGTGATGGCGAACTCGGGCGCCCGGGGCGGGGTGGACCAGATCCGCCAGCTCTCGGGGATGCGCGGCCTGATGGCCAAGCCCAGCGGCGAGATCATCGAGACCCCGATTCGGGCCAACTTCCGTGAGGGGCTCCACGTGCTCGAGTACTTCAGCTCGACCCACGGTGCTCGCAAGGGACTGGCCGACACCGCGCTCAAGACCGCGGACTCGGGGTACCTCACCCGCAAGTTGGCCGACGTCGCCCAGAACGTGGTCGTCGGCAAGTTCGACTGCGGCACCATCCAGGGCATCTTCAAGAAGGCGGTGGTCCAGGGCGACAAGGTCCTGCTGCCGCTGCGGCAGGTGCTCCGCGGCCGCGTCAGCCTCAAGGAGATCCGCGACCGCATCACCGACGAACTCATCGTCGAGAAGAACGGCCTGATCACTCCCGAGATCGCGCGTCGGATCGAGGAGCTCGGTTACCTCGACAAGGTCCTGGTCCGCAGTCCGCTGACCTGCGAGGCCGGCGACGGCATCTGCGCGTTGTGCTACGGCGAGGACCTCTCCCGGGGCACCCTGGTCGAGGACGGCCTGGCCGCCGGGATCATCGCGGCACAGTCCATCGGAGAACCCGGGACCCAGCTGACGATGCGGACCTTCCACATCGGCGGCACCGCCAGTCGCGCCCTGATCGAGAGCGAAGTCAAGGCCCGCCGGTCCGGCGCCGTGTTCTTCGAGGGCCTGCGCACCGTGCCGGGCGACCAGGAGGGGACCTTGGTGGTCCTGTCCAACAACGGCGTCGTCGTGCTCAAGGACGACAAGGGCCGCATCGTGGACCGCCACGAGGTCCAGATCGGTTCCCGCCTCTACGTCGAGGAAGGCGCCAAGGTGCGCAAGGGCACGCGGATCGCGGACTGGGACCCGCACTTCCTGCCGATCCTGGCCCAGGAAGGCGGCGTGGTCCGTTTCGAGGACGTGATCGAGGGCAAGACCATGGTCATCGAAGAGGACGCCAAGACCGGCTTCAAGCGCCGCAAGGTGATCGAGGCCAAGGGCGACCTCCATCCGCAGCTGGTCGTCGTCGGCAAGGACGGCAAGCCCAAGTACGCCGAATCCCTGCCCGAGAACGCCTACCTCGAGGTCGAGGACGGTCAGGAGGTCGAGCCGGGAGCCCTGCTCGCCAAGTCGCCGCGGGGCGTCGGCGGCACCCAGGACATCACCGGCGGTCTGCCCCGGGTCACCGAGCTGTTCGAGGCGCGGACGCCGAAGGACCCCTCGGTCATGGCGCAGATCGACGGCATCGTCCAACTCGGCGAGAAGCGGCGCGGCAAGCGGGTCATCCTGGTCCGCAACGAGGAGACCGGTGAGGAGCGGGAGCACCTGGTGCCGCTCTCCAAGCACCTGCGGGTGCGCACCGGCGACCACGTCCGCGCCGGGCAGGCCCTGGTGGACGGCCCGTTGCCGCCGCAGGGGATCCTCGCCATCCAGGGCGAGGATGCGGCCCAACGCTACATGGTGGACGAGATCCAGAAGGTCTACCGCGCCCAGGGGGTGATCATCGACGACAAGCACGTCGAGATCATCGTCTCGCAGATGATGCGCAAGGTACGCGTCGAGCAGCCGGGTGATTCCGACCTGCTGCCCAACTCGCTGATCGACCGGCATCGCTTCCGCAAGATCCGCGAGGAGATGATGGCCGCCGACAAGGAGCCGCCGACCGCCTCGCCCATCATCATGGGGATCACCAAGGCCTCGGTGCAGTCGGAGAGCTTCATCTCCGCCGCCTCCTTCCAGGAGACCACCAAGGTCCTGACCGAGGCCGCCCTGCGCGGCAAGCGGGACGAGCTCAAGGGGCTCAAGGAGAACGTCATCCTGGGCAACCTGATTCCGGCGGGCACCGGCTTCCGGCCGCGGCTCGCCCGGCGCATCCAGAAGAAGGTGGACTTCTCGCAGTTCGCCGGTGAATTCGGGGGGATGGGGGACGAGGCCGCCGAGCAGGAGGCCGGAACCCTCCCCGCTTGACCCGTTCCGGCCCCACGGTAGAATCTGCCTCCCCCCATCCCGGGAACCCACCTCATGCCGACCATCAACCAACTCGTCCGCAAGGGCCGCAAGCCGCCGAAGAAGCGGTCCAAGAGCCCCGTGCTCGAGTCCTGCCCGCAGAAGCGGGGGGTGTGCACCCAGGTGCGCACGATGACTCCCAAGAAGCCGAACTCGGCCCTGCGCAAGGTGGCGCGGGTCCGTCTCTCGAACGGGAAGGAGATCACGGCCTACATCCCGGGTGAGGGTCACAACCTCCAGGAGCACTCGATCGTGCTGGTCCGCGGCGGTCGCGTCCGCGACCTGCCCGGCGTCCGCTACCACATCATCCGCGGTACCCTGGACTGCGCCGGCGTGGACGGGCGCAAGCAGAGCCGCTCCAAGTACGGAACGCGCAAGGGCAAGTAGCCCGATTCCCGACGATGCCTCGCAGCTACAAGTCCACTGCGGTCTACCTGAAGCCGGACGTCCGTTTCGGCAGCATGGTCGCCACCAAGTTCATCAACAAGATCATGCAGGACGGCAAGAAGTCCGTCGCCGAGGCGATCTTCTACGAGGCCTGCGACCTGGCGGCCAAGAAGCTGGAGATCCCGCCGGAGGAGGTCTTCGTCAAGGCGCTGGAGAACGTGAAGCCCGCGGTCGAGGTGCGTTCCAAGCGCGTCGGCGGCGCCAACTACCAGGTGCCGCGCGAGGTCAGCCCGAAGCGGGCCCAGACCCTCGGCATCCGCTGGATCGTGGACAATGCCCGGAAGAAGAAGGGCATGCCGATGGCGCGCCGGCTCTCGGCCGAACTGGTGGACGCCTGCAACAACACCGGCGCGTCCGTTCAGTGGAAGGAGAACGTCCACAAGATGGCCGAGGCCAACCGGGCCTACAGCCACTTCGCCTTCTAGGGGCCTCCCCACTCCCGGCTCCCGCCGGAGGCCCACCCCCGCCGTGAGCCCGCGCCCTCCCGTGGTCCTGCTGCGGCTGGACAAGGAGTCGCCGCGGAAGTGCTCGCTGACCCCGTACCGGGAACGTGGGCCCGCCGGGGTGCGCTGGATCGACCACCGCCTGGGGCGCGAGGTCGAGGTCGGCGAAGTCACCCTGCTGCACCCCGAGGGCGAGCCGTTGGGGCCGGACGACGCCGTGCGGCCGCTGCTGCTCGTGGATTCCTCGTGGCGCGACCTGCCGCGGGTGCTGCGCGACGTGCGCGGTACGCTCCATCGGCGCCGCCTCCCGCGGGGTCTGGTGACCGCCTATCCGCGGCGCAGCAAGACCTACCGCGACCCGGACGCCGGGTTGGCCAGCATCGAGGCCCTGCACGCCGCCTTGGCGTTGCTCGGGCACCGCGACGATTCGGTGCTCGAGGGCTACCATTGGGCCGGGGAGTGGTTGCGGCGGAACGCCGAACTCCTCCCGGGGCCAGGGGAATGACACCGAAAGCGCCGCTCCGCAACTTCGGCATCCTCGCGCACGTCGATGCGGGGAAGACGACGCTGAGCGAGCGCATCCTCTTCCTCGCGGGGATCGAGCATCGCATGGGCGAGGTCCACGAGGGCACCGCGGTCATGGACTGGGAAGAGGAGGAGCGGGCGCGCGGCATCACCATCGGCGCCGCCGTCACCCACCTGGAGTGGCGCGACCACCGGGTCCAGCTGGTGGACACGCCGGGACACGTGGACTTCACGGTGGAGGTCGAGCGCTGCCTGCGCGTCCTCGACGGTGCGGTGGTCCTGCTCGACGGAGTGGAAGGGGTGCAGCCGCAGACCGAGGCGGTGGTGCGTCGTGCCCGGGCCCACGGGCTGCCGCTCCTCGCGATGGTCAACAAGCTGGACCGGCCGGGCGCCGACTTCGCCGCCGCGCTCGAAGACCTGCAGGAGCGGATCCACCCGGGGGCGGTGGCGGTGCACTGGCCGCTCTACGATGCGGAAGGGACGTTCCTCGGCGTGGTGGACCTGGTGGCGGAGCGCGGGCTGGTCTTCCCCGAGGGTGAGGAGCGCTCGCCCCGCATCGTCGCGCCCCCGGACTCGGGCGAGATGGCGGCGGCCTGGCGCGAGGCCCGCGACCGGCTCTGTGCGCTCGCCGCCGAAGGCGATGCCGAGCTCGAGGCGCGTTGGGTGGAGTGCGGACGGTTGGAGGCCGACGTGTTGCACGCCGCGCTCGGGCGGGCGACGCGCGCCGGGCGGCTGGTCCCGGTGCTGGCCGGTTCTGCGCTGCGTCCTTCGGCCGCCGGTCCGGTGCTGGACGCGGTGGTGGACTGGTTGCCGGGGCCGGAGGAGCTGCCGCCGGTGGTCGGCGTCGACCCCGAGGGGGAGACGGTGGAGCGCGCCCCCCGGCCCGACGAGCCCTGCGCCGCGTTGGTCTTCAAGTATCGCCACGACCGCCACGGCGGGCTCCTCTACCTGCGCGTGTATGCGGGCGTCCTCGAGGAGGGACGCCCGCTGGTGGTGGCGCGTACCGGTGCCCGGGTGCGGCTGCGCCCGCTCTACCGCATGCATGCGGACCACCGCGAGCGCGCCGACCGCTTCGGGCCCGGCGCCATCGCGGCCACGCCGGGGGTGGGGGAGGTCAGGACGGGCGACACCCTGCACGAGCCGGGGGCCCCCATCGCGCTCGAACCGCCGTCGTTCCCAGCGCCGGTCCTGCGCCGCGGGGTCGAGGTGCGTGACCCGGCCGACCGCGCCCGCTTGGAGGAGGCGCTGCGGGCCCTGGAGCGGGAGGACCCGACCCTGCGCGCCGAGGGTGATGCCGACAGCGGCAGCTGGATCCTGGCCGGGATGGGCGAGCTCCACCTGGAGGTGGCGGCCCATCGGCTGGAGCGCGAGTTCGGGCTGGCGGTGCGGCTCGGCGAGCTGCGCGTGCAGCACCTCGAGTCGGTGGCCGCGCCCTGCCGCGGCATGGGACGGGCCGAGACCCTGGGCGAGCGGCCGCAACGGCTGGAGCTGGACCTGGAGCTGGCCCCGCTCGAGCCGGGCGCCCCGAATCGGCTCGAGGCCACGGCCGCGGCCCTGGAGGTCCTGGGCCCCGAGGCCGCGGCGGAGCTGCGGGAGGAGCGGACGGCGCGGCAGCTCCACGGCGCCCACGGGCATCCCGCGGCCGGTCTTCGGATCCGGGTGGTCGGCGCCCGCCTCGAGCCGGCCTCCGGGACCGCCACCGGGGCCCTTTGCGTGGGGGCGCTCCAGGACGGGGTGCGGCGCGCCCTGGCGGAGTCCGGTGTGCTGCTGGAGCCGATGGCCGAGGTCGAGGTGGTCGCCCCCCAGGAGCACGTGTCGGCCGTGCTCGCCGACCTGCAGCAGCGCCGCGCCGACATCCGGGCCCTGGACATGGCCGGCCAGGACCGGCAGCGGGTCCGGGCGCGCGTTCCGTTCGCCCGCCTGCTGTCCTATCCGACGGCCCTGCGGTCCCTGACCCGGGGGCAGGCCGCCGCCGACGTCCGCCCCGGGGGCTTCCGGGCCCGGAGCGCGGATTCCGGGGCCGGAGGGCCTTGACCGCCCCGTCAGGGTGCGTAGAATGTGCGCCCCTTTTCGGGGTCAGCCCCGGTGGAATCCGGACCGATCCCGTCGTCGTCCCCCCGCGCCTTACGGCCGGCCCCGGGACCGCGGCGGCAGGATGGAGGAAGCCGGGGCTGGAAGTGTTCGCAACGATGGCATCCCGCATCCAAATCCGGCTCGAGGCCTACGATCACGAAGCGATCGACCAGGCCACCGAGAGCATCATCGAGGCCGCACGCCTGACCGGCGTGAAGGTCTCGGGCCCGATCCCGCTGCCGACGCGCATCGAGCGCTACACGGTGTTGCGTTCGCCGCACATCGACAAGAACGCGCGCGAGCAGTTCGAGATCCGGACCCACAAGCGTCTCATGTACCTCCTCGAGCCGACCCCGCAGACCATCGACGCCCTCAACCGGTTGGTGCTCTCGGCCGGCGTCGACGTCCGCATCAAGGTCTAGGGCCTGCCGCCGAGCGAAGACCGTTCCCTCCTCCCGCAAGTTCCCCGTCACGGGGAACCGCTGCGACCGTTCCCGACCTGGAAACCGGGAGAAACCGATGACCGAAATCAAGTTCCTGCTGGCGCGCAAGAAGGGCATGACCCAGTTCTTCCGCGAAGACGGCACCGTCGTTCCCGTGACGGTGCTGGAGGCCGGCCCGTGCACCGTGACCGCGGTGCGGACCCCCGAGCGGGACGGCTACTCGGCCGTCCAGATCGGCTTCGTGCCGGCCAAGGCCAAGCACGTGGCCAAGCCGCAGCGGGTCGCCTTCGAGAAGAACGGCACCCAGGCGTTTCGGGTGCTGCGGGAGTTCCGCGTCCCCGATGCTTCCCAGTACGAGGTCGGCACCGAGTTCCGGGCCGACCTCTTCGAGTCGGGGGACGTCGTGGACGTCACCGGTCGGAGCAAGGGGCGTGGTTTCGCAGGCACCATCAAGGCGCACGGCTTCTCCCGCGGCCCCGAGAGCCACGGCTCGATGAACGTGCGAGCTCCGGGCGCGATCGGTCAGTGCGCCGACCCGGCGCGGGTGTTCAAGGGGCAGCGCATGGCGCGCCACTTCGGCAACGAGCGGCGGACCGTCAAGAACCTCGTCGTCGAGGGTGTGGACCCCGAACGCGGCCTGCTCCTGGTCCGGGGCGGCGTGCCCGGCCCGCCGAACGGCATCCTCCAGATCCGCAGCGCCAAGACGGCCCCGGTGAAGTGACCATGGAGAACGTCCCCACCTACGATGCGGCCAGCGGCGCCGCCGGAGAGCGGGCCCTCGGGGCCGAGCTCGGCACCCCTCTGTACCGGACCCTGAAGGACGCCATCGTCCAGTACCAGGCCAACCGGCGCCAGGGTGACGCCCATACCAAGACCCGAGGTGAGGTCGCCGGGCACACCAAGAAGCCGTGGCGGCAGAAGAAGACCGGGCGCGCCCGCGCCGGCGACCGGCGCAGCCCCCTATGGGTCGGCGGCGGCACCACCTTCGGGCCGCGCAACGACCGGCGCTGGCACTACCACCTGCCGCGCAAGCAGCGCCTCGTCGCGCTGAAGAGCGCTCTCGCCGGGAAACTCGGCGACGGCGAGGTCCGCGAGGTCCTGAACCTGCGCTTCGAGGCGCCTTCCGCCAAACAGGCCCGCGCCGTGCTGGCGGCCTGCGCCGAGGGCGGCAGCGCGCTGGTGCTGACGGCGGAGTACGACCCGGTGGTGTGGAAGAGCTTCCGCAACTTCCCGCGGGTCCAGGTCCGCACCGCGGCCGAGGCCAACGCCTACGACCTGCTGGCGCACAAGTGGCTGCTGTGCCAGGAAGGGGCGCTCGACGTCCTGCTCCAGAGGATCGGAACCACCGTGGAGGCCTGACATGCAGAAGACCGAAGCCCACGCGATCGTGCTCAAGCCGGTGCTGACCGAGAAGTCCACCTGGGAGCAGGAGAACCGCAACCTCTACCGATTCGAGGTCGCCGGAGGCGCCAACAAGGTCGAGATCAAGCGCGCCGTCGAGCTGTTGTTCGACGTGGACGTGCTCCAGGTCAACACCTTGATCCGCCCCGGGAAGCTGCGCCGCCGCGGCGCCCGCTACCACCAGACCCCGCCCCGCAAGATCGCCCTGGTGCGCCTTGCCGAAGACCAGAAGATCGAACTGCTCTAGGAGGCATCGGAGATGGGCATCAAGTACTACAAACCGACTTCGCCCGGACGGCGCGGGGCCTCGGTCCTGGACCGCAAGGAGGTGACCCGGCAGACCCCGGAGCGCAGCCTGCTGGCGCCGCTCAAGAAGACCGGCGGCCGCAACAACCAGGGGCGGGTCACGGCGCGGCACAAGGGCGGCGGACACAAGCGCCGCTACCGCATCATCGACTTCAAGCGCGACAAGGACGGCGTGCCGGCGAAGGTCGCCCACATCGAGTACGACCCGAACCGGACCTCGTACATCGCACTGCTGCACTACGCCGACGGCGAGAAGCGCTACATCCTGTGTCCCAAGGGGCTGGAGCAGGGCGACGTCGTCGAGAGTGGTCCCGGCGCCGAGCCGCGGGTCGGCAACGCGATGCCGCTCGGCGACATCCCGCTCGGCATGGAGGTGCATGCGGTCGAGCTGCGGCCCGGACAGGGCGCCAAGATGGTGCGCGCAGCCGGCGCTTCGGCGCGGCTGGCGGCCCGCGAGGGCGACTACGCGTTGCTGGCGCTGCCGAGCGGCGAGCTCCGGAGGGTCCACGTCCGTTGCCGGGCCACCATCGGTGAGGTCGGCAACTCGGACCACCAGAACGTGCGGCTCGGCAAGGCCGGCCGCATGCGGTGGCGCGGCGTGCGGCCGACCGTGCGCGGCGTCGCGATGTACCCCGCCGCCCACCCGCACGGGGGCGGTGAGGGTCGCACCAAGGGCAAGCACCCCGTCAGCAAGTGGGGCAAGCCGGCGCGCGGTCCCAAGACCCGCAAGAAGAACAAGCCGACCGACGTGTTCATCGTGCGTCGTCGCAAGACCAAGAAGAGGTAGGGCACGACATGAGCCGCAGCATCCGCAAGGGTCCCTGGATCGACGACCGTCTGGAGCGGAAGGTCCAGAAGGCCAAGGCTTCGGGGGATCGCAAGCCGATCCAGACCTGGGCCCGGGCTTCGACCATCACCCCCGACTACGTCGGGATGACCTTCATGGTCCACAACGGCAAGACCTTCCTCAAGGTCTTCGTGACCGAGGACATGGTGGGCCATCGCATGGGCGAGTTCGCTCCGACGCGAACCTTCCGGGGCCACGACAAGAAGTAGGTCGCCATGGAATTCCGCGCTTCCCACCGCTACGCCCACATCTCCGCCTTCAAGGCCCGTTCGGCGGCGACCTTGATCCGGGGGCTGGACGTCAATCGTGCCCTGGTCCTGCTGGAGCACGACCCGACGCGGGGCGCCGCCTTCCTCAAGAAGGTGCTGCGTTCCGCCATCGCCAACGCGAGCCAGGACGAGAACGTGGACCCCAACCGCCTGTACGTCAAGGACGTGCGGGTGGACGAGGGGCCGTTGATCCACGGCCGGCCGCGTTTCCGTCCTGGGCCGATGGGGCGGGCCATGCCCCTCCGGCGCCGTACCTCTCACTTCCACGTCGCGGTCGCACCGCGGGAGAACGCCTGACATGGGACAGAAGATCCATCCCATCGGATTCCGCGTGGGCATCAGCGAGCCGTGGCGGTCGCGCTGGTTCGCCCGCGGCAGGGACTTTTCCGACAACGTCCTCATGGACTTCCGGGTCCGTGAGCTGATCCGGAAGCGCTTCCGCAAGGGGGTGATCTCGCGGATCGACATCCAGCAGCGCGGCGGCCGCCTGACGGTCATGATCCAGGCGACGCGCAAGGGCGAAGTCATCGGGCGCGGTTACGCGACCCGTGACCAGCTGGTCTCGGACCTCGAGAAACTGACCGGCTTGGAGGTCAAGCTGGACATCCAGGAGGTCCGCCACTGGGACCTGGACGCCCAGACCGTGGCCGAGAACCTGGCAGGCGCCATCGAGCGTCGGGTCTCGCCGCGGCACCAGATGAAGCGCATCGTCGAGAACGCGATGAACGCCGGCGCCCAGGGCATCAAGGTCCAGGTCAGCGGACGGATCGACGGCAAGGAGATGAGCCGGACCCTGGTCCAGCGACAGGGGCGGGTGCCGCTCCAGACGCTGACCGCGATCGTGGACTACGGTTTCAGCGAGGCCCACACCACCTATGGCGTGCTCGGCGTCAAGGTCTGGATCTTCACCGGAGAGTCGACGCGTTTCTAGGGAGGTCATGCCATGTTGATGCCGAAGAGGACCAAGTACCGCAAGCCGCAGCGCGGCAAGCTGAAGGGCACCTATGCCTGCCACAAGCCGGACGGCAAGGGCGTGGCCGGTCGCAACCTGCACCGCAAGGGGATCAAGTACTCCAAGAAGCGCCTGACCCGCGAGGTCGCCAGCCGCGGCAACCGGGTCGCCTTCGGCGACTTCGGCCTCCAGGCGTTGGAGTGGTGCTGGTTGTCGGCGCGCACCATCGAGGCCGGCCGCGTCGCGGCCAGCCGGGCCGCCGGCGAAGGGCGCGTCTACATCCGCGTGTTCCCGCACAAGGCGGTGACGCGGAAGCCGCAGGAAGTGCGGATGGGCTCGGGCAAGGGCGACGTCGACCGTTGGGTCGCCGTGGTGCGCCCCGGGACCATCATCTACGAGCTCGGCGGAGTGGACGAGAAGGTGGCGCGTCGCGCCTTCAACCGCGTGGCCCACAAGATGCCGGTCCGTTGCCGTCTGGTGGAGCGGAAGGAAGTCAAGGAGTTGAAGGCATGAAGGCCGCAGAGATCCGAGGCATGCAGGACGACGAGATCCTGTTCGAGTTGGAGAAGCTCCAGGAGGAGTTGTTCCAGATGAGGTTCCGATCCCTCACCGAGGGCAATCCGGACCCGGCGAAGATCCGTCGCACGCGGCGGGACATCGCGCGACTGAAGACCATCCTCAACGAGCGCCGCGGCGCGGCGCAGGGTGGCGAGACCCAGGAGGCTTGAGATGACGAGCGAGAGCCAGAACGCCACGAACGCAGCCGCCAACGCAGCGACCCAGGGGGAGCGCAGCGTGCGCAAGACCCTCCAGGGCAAGGTCGTCTCCGACGCCATGGACAAGACCATCACGGTCGAGGTGGAGCGTCTGAAGCGGCATCCCCTGTACCACAAGACCATCCGCACCCGGCGCAAGTTCCACGCCCACGACCAGGCCAACGAGGCCAAGGTCGGCGACGTGGTCGAGATCATGGCGACCCGGCCCTTGAGCAAGCTCAAGCGTTGGCGTCTGGTCAAGATCGTGCGCAAGGCCCCCCAGTAGTCAGGACACCGAGGAGGAACCAGCCATGATCCAAATGCAGACCCGACTCACGGTCGCCGACAACAGCGGCGCCAAGGAGGTGATGTGCATCAAGGTGCTCGGCGGCAGCGGCCGCCGCTTCGCCAGCGTGGGCGACGTGGTCGTGGCTTCGGTCAAGAAGGCCGTGCCCGGCTCCGACGTCAAGACCGGCGACGTCGTCAAGGGGGTGATCATCCGCACCCGGCAGCCCTTCCGCCGCAAGGACGGGAGCTACGTGCGCTTCGACGGCAACGCTCTCTGCCTGGTGGACAACGACGGCAACCCGCGCGGCACCCGCATCTTCGGAGCGGTGGCGCGTGAGCTGCGCGAGAAGAACTTCATGAAGATCGTCTCCCTCGCCCAGGAGGTCGTGTGACCATGATGAAGATCCGCAAGGACGACGAGGTCCAGGTCATTGCGGGCAACGACCGCGGCAAGCGCGGACGTGTGCTCAAGGTGCTGCCCCGTGAGCAGAGGGTCATCGTCGAGGGCGTCAACGTCCGCGTCATGAACCTGCGTCGGACCCAGAACAACCCGGAGGGTGGGCGCGTCGAGCGCGAGATGCCCATCCACGTCTCCAACGTACTCCTCTGGAGCGACAAGGCCGGGCGCGGTGTGCGCGTCCGCCTCGTCGAAGACAACGGCAAGAAGGTTCGCGTCGGCGTGCCGTGCGGAACCCGCTTCGATTGACCATGACCAGACTCCTCGAAGCCTACCGGGAGAAGATCGCGCCGCAGCTCGCGGAGCGGTTCTCCTTCGACAATCCCCACCAGATCCCCCGTCTGAAGAAGATCGTCCTCAACATGGGCGTCGGCAAGGCGGTGGAGAACAAGGCCCGCATCGATGCCGCGGTCAAGGACCTGACCCGGATCGCCGGCCAGAAGGCGGTGGTCACCCACTCCAAGGTCGCCGTGGCCGGGTTCAAACTGCGGAAGGACATGCCGATCGGATGCATGGTCACCCTGCGAGGGGCCCGGATGTACGAGTTCCTGGACCGCTTGATCTCGGTGGTGTTGCCCCGAATCCGCGACTTCCAGGGGGTCAAGGACAAGCTCGATGGACACGGCAACTACTCGCTGGGTCTCACCGAGCAGAGTCTGTTCCCGGAGATCGAACTCGACCGCGTCGAGTACCCCCAGGGGATGGACATCACCATCGTCACCACGGCCCGCAACGACGACGAGGGGCGGGCCCTCCTGGAGGGCTTCGGCATGCCCTTCCGCCGCCGCCAGAACCAGAACTGAACATGGCCAAGAAGAGCATCATCGAACGCGAGAAGCGCCGTCGCAAGCTCGTGCAGCAGTACGCCGAGCGTCGGGCCGAACTCATGAAGATCGTCAAGGATCCCGAGACCGATCTCGAGGAGAAGGCCGCGGCGTACCGGGAGCTGGCGAAGCTGCCGCGCGACTCGAGCCGGACCCGGGTGCACAATCGCTGCGCCATCACCGGGCGTTCGCGGGCCTACTACCGCCGTTTCGCCTTGTCCCGCATCATGCTGCGCGACCTCGCCCACCGCGGTGAGTTGCCCGGCGTGAGGAAGTCTTCGTGGTGATGGCCGGAGGAGGAACGACATCATGACCATGACCGACCCCATCGCCGACATGCTGACCCGGATCCGGAACGGAATCCAGGTTCGGCGTGATCACGTCGACGTCCCTGCATCCAAACTCAAGAGCGGTGTGGCCCTGGTCCTCAAGGAGGAGGGCTACGTGGAGGACGTCGAGGTCATCGAGGCCCGTCCGCAGTCCACGCTGCGGATCCACCTCAAGTACGACCGGAACGGCGTGCCCGCGATCCAGGAGATCCGTCGCGTCAGCAAGCCCGGTTGTCGCATCTACACCCATGCCCGCGGCCTGACCCAGGTCCGCGGGGGACTCGGGCGCACCATCGTCACTACCTCGAAGGGGGTGATGAGCGGCGCCAAGGCTGCAGCCGAGGGAATCGGCGGAGAGGTGCTCTGCACCGTTTTCTAACGACATGTCGCGCATCGGCAGCAAGGAAGTGACCCTGCCCTCCGGGGTTTCGGTCGACGTCCGCGAGGGCGAATTCGAGGTCAGCGGCCCCAAGGGCAAGTTGACGTTCCCGCTGTTCCCCGAGGTCGCCATCGAGCTCGAGGAGGGGGTCGCCCGCGTGGTCCGCACCGGCGTCGGTGAGCCGCGTCAGGCCGGCGCCTTCCACGGCCTGGTCCGCGCCCATCTCGCCAACATGGTGACCGGGGTGTCCCAGGGTTTCGAGAAGGCCCTCGAGATCCACGGCACGGGCTGGAACGTCAAGCCCAAGGGGCAGGGACTGGAGCTCCAGGTCGGATATTCCCACACCGTGGTGATGACACCGCCCGATGGCGTCTCCGTCGAGTGCCCGAGCGCGACCGAGATCGTGATCCGCGGCATCGACAAGCAGCAGGTCGGCCAGTTCGCCGCCGACGTCCGGGCCGTGCGCCCCCCCGAGCCCTACAAGGGCAAGGGGATCCGCTACAAGGGCGAAATGGTTCGCCGCAAGGCCGGCAAGTCCGTCGCATAGTCATGGACCACCTCCAGCAGAAGAAGAAGTGGAAGAGGCGGCTCCGCAAGAGCCGTGGCGTGCGCCGCCGTCTGCGCCGCAACCTGGAACGTCCGCGCCTGTCGGTGTTCCGCAGCTCCAAGCACATCGCCGCCCAGGTCATCGACGACTTCGCGGGGCGTACCCTGGCTGCTGCCAGCTCCTACGAGAAGGACCTGGCCGACCAGCTCACCGGCAAGAGCAAGTCGGAGCGTGCCGCGGTCGTCGGACGGGTCCTGGCCGAACGGGCTCGTGAGGCCGGCGTCGCGGAAGTCCGTTTCGACCGTGGCTGGTACCTCTACCACGGCCGCGTCAAGGCCCTTGCAGAAGCCGCCCGAGAAGGAGGCTTGAAGTTCTAGCACCATGCCCAGCACCCTCCCCGAATTCCTCGACCGTACCGAAGCGGAGAAGCTCGGTGAGCTCAAGGAGGAGCGCATCAAGGTCAACCGTTCGGCCAAGGTGGTCAAGGGCGGCCGCCGCTTCGCCTTCTCGGCCCTGACCGTCGTCGGCAACCAGGACGGTGTCGTCGGCTTCGGCTTCGGCAAGGCCAAGGAGATCCCTTCGGCCATGCAGAAGGCCTTCAAGGACGGCCGCAAGCACCTCATCCGGGTGCCCCGTGTCGGCACCACCATTCCACACGAAGTGGAAGGGGTGTTCTGCTCGTCCAAGGTGCGGCTGATCCCGGCGGCGCCCGGCACCGGCATCATCGCCGGAAGTACGGTTCGTGCGGTCCTGGAACTGGCGGGCGTCAAGGACGTCCTCACCAAGGCCTACGGCTCCACCAATCCCATCAACCTGGTCAAGGCGACCATCGTGGCTCTCGGCTCCCTGCGTAGCAAGGAGGAGATCGAGGAGCTGCGAGGAGTGAACCTCTGATGCAGATCCACGACGTCACGCGACGCGGACAGAAGCACGACAAGCGCAAGCGGGTCGGGCGCGGTGTCGGTTCCGGCCACGGCAAGACCGCGACCCGGGGCCACAAGGGCCAGCGATCGCGCTCCGGAGACCATCCCCGACTCGGTTTCGAGGGCGGCCAGATGCCCCTCTACCGACGGATGCCGAAGCGCGGCTTCACCAATGCCCGCTTCAAGAAGCACTACACCCTGGTCAACGTGGGCGCTCTCGAGGTCTTCGAGCCCGGCTCCACGGTGGACCTCGCCGCGGTCCTGGAGCGGGGGCTCGCCCGGCGCACCGGCGACATGCTCAAGGTCCTGGGACAGGGCGAGATCGGCCACGCCCTGACCGTTCGAGCCCATCGCTTCTCCGCCTCCGCAGCGGAGAAGATCACGGCCGCCGGAGGCAGCGCCGAGACCCTGGACTGACATGCAGAAGGCCCTGGCCATCTTCCGAATCCCGGAGCTCCGGCAGCGGGTCCTGTTCACCCTGGGCATGCTCATGGTCTACCGGATCGGCTTCCAGGTGCCGCTTCCGGGGATCGACCTCTCCTCGGTCGCCGAAGCGGCGCGCAAGGCCGAGGAGTCGGCGCTGTTCGGGCTCATGAACGCATTCACGGGAGCGGGGATCGGCCAGGCGGTGCTGTTCTCGCTGGGCGTGATGCCCTACATCTCGGCCTCCATCATCTTCAGCCTGTTGGTCAAGGTGGTGCCGTCCCTCGAGGCGTTGTCCAAGGAGGGGGCCAGCGGCCAGAAGAAGATCAACCAGATGACGCGGCTGGCGACGATTCCGATCTGTCTGCTCCAGGGGTTCTTCTTGTTGCGTGGCGTCATCTTCAATCCGGCCTACGGCTTGGCGCCCGTGGGCGGAGGCGGCTTCTTCTACGGCCTGACCATTGTCATCGCCCTGACCGCCGGGACCATCTTCATCATGTGGCTGGGCGAGCAGATCACGGAGCACGGGATCGGCAACGGAATCTCCCTGATCATCATGGCCGGGATCATCTCCAACATGCCCTCGGTCTTGAGCCGGGCCTTCTCGCTGCGTGAGGATGCCCATCAGTTGGCGATCACGCTCGGCGTGATGTGGGTGGTGATGGTCGTGGTCGTGGTCTACCTGACGCGGGGCCAGCGTCGGATCCCCATCCAGCAGGCCAAGCTGACCCGCGGCCGCAAGGTGATGGGGGGGCAGCGCCACTACCTGCCGCTGCGGGTCAACCAGGCCGGCGTGATGCCGATCATCTTCGCCTCGGCGCTGTTCATCGTGCCGACCGTGCTGGCCACTCTGCCCGGCCTGACGTGGCTCGGGGCCTACTTCAACCAGCCCGGTTTCGTGTACATCACCCTCTACATGGTGATGATCATCTTCTTCTCCTTCATGTGGACGCGTCTGATGTTCCAGCCGGAGGAGATCGCGAAGAACCTGAAGGAGCAGGGGTCCTTCGTGCCGGGGATCCGTCCCGGACGGGCCACTGCGGAGTACCTCGCCTTCGTCCTCGACCGGATCACCACCGCCGGGGCCGTCTTCCTCGCCGGCATCGCAGTGATGCCCACCATCCTCATCGGTCAGATGCACGTGGATCCGATGGTGGCCTACTTCCTCGGCGGCACCTCGGTGTTGATCGTGGTCGGAGTCGCCCTCGACATGGTGGACCGTCTCAACGCGCAGCTGATGATGCGGAACTACGAGGGCTTCATCAAACCCGGCTCCGGGGGTTGGGCGCGGAGGAGGGGGGCGTGATCGTCGTCCTGCTCGGTCCTCCCGGAGTCGGCAAGGGCACCCAGGCCGGGGTCGCCGCCGACTCCCACGGCTGGAAGCACCTCTCCACCGGCGAGATGCTCCGTGAAGAAGCGGCCTCGGGCAGCGAACTGGGCCGCGAGGTCCAGGAGATCATGGACCGCGGCGACCTGGTCCCGGACGCGCTCATGGTCGAGATGGTGGCCGGCCGGCTCGCCGAGATCGGGCCGGACGAGGTCCTGCTGCTCGACGGCTTCCCCCGCACCGAGGCACAGGCCGAGGCCTTGGCCGAGCGGGTGGGTGGAAGTCACCCCTTGGTAGCGGTATACTTCACCGCGCCGGAATCCGTCCTCACCCAGCGACTCCTGGGGAGAGGGCGTTCCGACGACACCCCGGAGGCGATCCGACATCGCCTCGAGGTCTATCGGCGCTCGACCCGGCCCCTGGTGGACTGGTTCCGCGCCCGCGGCGTCCTGCACGAGATCTCCGCCGATCGCCCGGTCGAGGAGATCCAGCGGGACTTCCTCCACGTCGTCCAGGACGCCCTGGCCGACGCTTCCCGTCCTTCCTGAACACGCATGGCCAAGGAAGAGCCCATCACCATGACCGCGACCGTCCGGGAGACCCTCCCGAACGCGATGTTCAAGGTGGAGCTCCAGAACGGCCAGCAGATCCTCGCCCACATCTCCGGGAAGATGCGCATGCACTACATCCGCATCACGCCCGGGGACACCGTGACCGTGGAGATGTCCCCGTACGACCTGACCCGTTGCCGCATCGTCTTCCGAGGCGAGCGCAGGCCTCGGGGCGCGCGTCGCGGGGGCGCCCGTAGGTCCCGTTCCGCGAACAAGCGCCGATGAGCCCGTCGAAACCATGAAGGTCCGCGCCTCCGTCCGTCCCATCTGCAACTACTGCAAGGTCATCCGCCGCCGAGGGGTGGTGCGGGTGATCTGCAGCCGCAACCCCCGGCACAAGCAACGCCAGGGCTGAACCCCAACCACCGCCGCCAGACATGCCCCGCCTGATCGGAGTCGACATCCCGGCCGACAAGCGCACCGTGATTGCGCTGACCTACATCTTCGGTATCGGCCGAACCACCGCCGAGAAGGTCTGCAAGGACCTCGGCCTGGACCCTGACCGCCGCGCCCGCGAGCTCTCGGACGAGGAGCTCGGTCGCTTGAGCAGCCACATCGAAGAGAACTATGCGGTGGAGGGTGTCCTGCGGAGGCAGATCACCCAGGACATCAACCGCCTGCGCGACATCGGCTGCTATCGGGGGCTGCGGCACCGTCGCGGCTTGCCGGTGCGCGGCCAGCGTACTCGGACCAACGCCCGGACCCGCAAGGGCCCGCGCAAGACCGTGGCCGGCAAGAAGTCGGTCAAGGCGATGAAGTGAGCCGAGCGAGGACCCCATCATGAGCGCCACCAAGAGCACCCGTCGCAAGAGCAAGAAGGTCGGCAGTCGAGGCCTGGCCTACGTTCGCTCGACCTTCAACAACACCATCATCACGCTGACCGACCCCAAGGGGAACGTCATCACCTGGGGGTCGCCCGGAGCCATCGGTTACAAGGGCTCCCGCAAGTCCACTCCGTTCGCGGCGCAGCAGGCCGCGATCCGCGCCGCCGAAGCCGCGGCGAAGATGGGGCTCCGCGACGTCGACGTCAAGGTCAAGGGGCCCGGCAGCGGCCGCGAGGCCGCGATCCGAGGCCTCAACCAGGGAGGCCTCAACGTGCTCTCCATCGAGGACGTGACCCCGCTGCCCCACAACGGGTGCCGCCCGCCGAAGCGGCGCCGCGCTTGACCGTCCGCTCCTCCTTCGGCCCCTTTCCCCGAGCCCATACAGACCACCATGCGCATCCGCTGGCGTGATTTCGAGTTGCCCTCCGCCGTCGTCCAGGACCAGGAGTCGGCGACCGACTCCTACGGCAAGTTCACCATCGAACCCTTCGAGCGTGGCTTCGGCCACACCATCGGCAATGGGCTGCGTCGGGTCCTCCTCGGATCCATCGAGGGCGTGGCCGTCACCGCGCTCGAGATCGACGGGGTCGAGCACGAGTTCAAGTCCATCCCCGGCGTGGTCGAGGACGTGACGGAATTGGTCCTGGCCTTCAAGCGCCTGCGCATCCAGGCCCCGCACGCCGAGATGCCGGCCGAACTGGTGCTCGAGAAGGAGGGCGCGGGTGAGGTCACCGCCGCCGACATCCAATGCCCTTCCGGCGTCGAGATCGCCAACCCCGACCTCCACATCGCGACGCTGACCGCTCCCGACGCCAAACTCTCCATCCGGATCCGGGTGCGCCGCGGGCGCGGCTACGCCCCGGCCGAGGAGACCGGCGAGCCGATGGACGAGATCGGCGTGATTCCTCTGGACGCGGCGTTCAGCCCGGTCCTGCGCGTGCGCTACGGGGTCGAGGCCACCCGGGTCGGCAAGTTCACCAACTACGACCGTCTGGTGCTCGAGATCTGGACCGATGGCACGGTGCGGCCCGAGTTCGCCCTGGTGGAGGCCGCGAAGATCTACCGCAAGCACCTGAACCCTTTCGTGCAGTTCAGCGAGTTGCTCCAGGGCGTGCCGGTGGTCGAGGAGGTCCAGCCCATCGACGCCGCCGCCGAGCGCCGTCGCGAGCGGGTCCTGCAGCTGCTCAACGAGCCGATCGAGCGGCTCGACCTCTCGACCCGCGCCCGGAACTGCCTCGAGACCGCCGGCATCCAGGTCCTCGGCGACCTCGTCTTCAAGACCTCCGATGAGCTCCTGGCCATCAAGAACCTCGGTCAGACCGTGCTGACCGAGATCGAGAACAAGCTCACCGAGCTCGAGCTCGGCATCGGCATGAACCGCGAGGAGCTGCTCGGCTCCCAGCAGAGCTAGAACCATGCGTCACCGCGTCAAGACCCGCAAACTGTCGCGCACCGGCGCCCACCGCCGTGCGCTGGCCCGCAATCTCGTCTCCGCCCTGATCGAGCACGAGCGCATCGAGACCACCCTGACCAAGGCCAAGGCCCATCGTCCCTTCGCCGAGAAGCTGGTCACCCTCGCCAAGGAGAAGAACCTCCACAACTATCGTCGTGCGCTCGCCCTCCTCGGCAACGATCGCAAGGCAGTGGTCAAGCTCTTCGACGTGCTCGGGCCGCGGTTCAAGGACCGTCCCGGCGGTTACACCCGAGTCGTCAAGCTGGCCAAGCCGCGTCTCGGTGACAAGGCGCCGCGCGCCTTCCTCGAGTTCGTCGAACGGAGCGTGGTCGAGGAAGAGGCCGTTTCCTTCGACGAGGACTAGGCCCGTCTTCAGACGGCGGCCTCTCCGACGCGCCCCCGAGCCCCCCGCTTCCAGCGGGGGGCTTCGCGTTTGGGCGGGCGGGAGCGGTCGCCGACGACGTGGGCGCGGTCCTCGCCGAGGAGCCTCCGCAGCTCGTCCATCAGCTCACCATCGAGGCGGACGCCCCATTCGGTGCCGAGGCGGAAGGAGCGGCGTCGTCCCTCGGAGTCGGTGACCACCAGGCGGACGCGGTGCTCGCCGGAGTGGCGGCGGAGGACTTCCTCGAGCTCGCGCAGGCGGCGGCGATGGGCGTCGAGGTCGGCTGCCGGCGGGAGCTCCACCTCGAGCATCCCGGCCAGGGTGACCTCGGCTCGTTCCGCGAGGGGGCGGATGCGCTCGACGAGCAGCTCGGGCTCGTCGCGGTCGAGGCTGACGCGGCCCTCCCAGATCCCGACGAAGTCCTCGGTCAGGTGCTCTCCCACCTTCTCCAAGGTGGAAGGGAAGACGACCGCGCCGACGGAACCGTAGAGGTCCTCGATCTTGAGGCGTGCCATCTTGCGGGACGGATCCTTGCGGGTCGGACGGATCTGCAACTGACTCGCCACGCCGACGACGGCGACGATGGCGTCCTCGCCGGCTTCGGCCAGGTTGCGGCTGTTCCAGGGAGAGATGCCATCCAGCAGGTCGCGGTAGTCGTCCAGGGGATGGTGGCTCAAGTACAGCCCCAGCGCCTCCTTCTCGTGCTGCAGCAGGGTGCGGCGTTCCGCGGGGCCGGGTTCGTGAGGCGCTGCCGGGCGGCGCGGCGTGGGGACCGGCGCTTCGTCGCCTCCGAACAGCATGCCCTGGCCCCGTGCCCGGTCGCGCGCCGTGGCGGCCGCCTGGCGGAGTCGGTCGTCGAGGTCCGCCAACAGCTCCAGGCGGGGCTCGCCGAAGACGTCGCAGGCGCCGGACTTGACCAGGGCTTCGACGCTGGACCGGTTGAAGCCGGCGCCGGCGGCGAGTTCGAGGAAGGCGTCGAAGTCCGCTGGAGGGGGGGCAGCGGCTTCCCTCGCCGCGACCAGGGCGTCGGCGGCGGCGCCGCCCATCCCCTTGATCGCACGCAGGCCGAAGCGGATCGCATGGGGGGAGGCGACGGTGAATCCGCTCTCGGAATGGAGTACGCAGGGGGGCAGGACCTCGATGCCGTGGCGTCGTGCGTCTTCGATGAGACTGCGCAGCTTGTCGGTGTCGTGGTCGGCCTCGAAGGTCAGCGAGGCGGCGAAGAACTCCGCCGGATGGTGGGCCTTCATCCACGCCGCCTGATAGGTGACCATGGCGTATCCGGCGGAGTGGCTCTTGTTGAACCCGTAGGCTCCGAACTTGAGCATCGCCTCCCAGACCTCCTTGGCCGTCGCCTCGTCCACGCCGCGTTCCCTGGCGCCGGCGAGGAACTGGGCGCCGAAGCTCTCCATGAGCTCCATGTCCTTCTTGCCCATCGCCTTGCGCAGGGAGTCGGCGTCGGCCAGCGAAAAACCGCCCATGCGCTGGGCGACCCGCATGATCTGCTCCTGGTAGAGCATGACCCCGTAGGTCTCCTCGAGCACCGGCTCGAGCAGCGGGTGGGGGTACTCCACCGGTTCGCGGCCGTGCATCCGTTGGGCGTAGCGGATGTGGAGGTCGGAACCGAGTGGCCCCGGACGGAACAGGGCGAGCACGGCGATCACGTCCTCGTAGCGTCGCGGCGCGATCTCGGCGAGCAGGTTGCGCATTCCCGAGGATTCCAGTTGGAACACCCCCTCGGTGTCGGCGCGTTGCAGCAGCCGGTAGGTGTCTTCGTCGTCGAGGGGCAGTTCCTCGAGGTCGATGTCCTCGCCGGTGCGCTCCCGCACCAGACGGGCCGCTTCGTGGAGGATCGTCAGGGTGCGGAGGCCGAGGAAGTCCATCTTGAGCAGACCGACCCTCTCGCACGCCTTCATGTCCCATTGCGTGGTCACGGATCCGCCGATCTTGGCCAACGGCACGATCTCCTGCAGCGGGCGGTCGGCGATGATGACCCCAGCGGCGTGGACGCTGGCATTGCGGGTCAGGCCTTCGACCTGCCGCGCCAGCTGGAACCACTTGCGGTGCTCGGGGGACGATTCCGCGATGGCCTTGAGCTCGGCGTCGTTCTCGAGGACCCGTTCCAGGCTCTCCCCCCCGGCGGTGTCCGGGATCTTCTTGGCGACCCGGTCCGCTTCGGCGAGCGGGATCTCGAGGATCCGGGCCATGTCCCGCAGGGCGTTCTTGGCCTTGAGCTTGCCGAAGGTGATGATCTGGCAGACCCGGTCGTCGCCGTAGCGCTTGCGGGCGTACTCGATCATCTCCTCGCGGCGTTCCTTGCAGAAATCGATGTCGATGTCCGGCATCGAGATCCGGGAGGGGTTGAGGAAGCGCTCGAACAGCAGGTCGTAGCGCAAGGGATCGATGCGCGTGATGCCGAGCACGTAGGCCACCAGCGAGCCGGCGGCGGAGCCGCGTCCCGGGCCGACCGGGATACCCTCCTCGCGGGCGTGGCGGACCAGGTCCCAGACGATCAGGAAGTAGGCGACGAAGCCCATCTCGCGGATCACCCGCATCTCGTAGTCCAGACGCTCACGGGCTTCAGGGCCGGCGTTGGGATAGAGGCGGCGGAAGCCTTCCTCGCACAGGCGGGTGAAGAAGGAGTCGGGGTCCGAGCCGTCGGGCGGTTCGAAGGCCGGCAGCAGCGGACGGCCCATCTCGAGCTCCAGCTCGACCTGCTCGGCCACGACGAGGGTGTTGCGCAGGGCCTCCGGCAGGTCGCCGAAGATCCGGTTCATCTCGGCGCGCTCCCGGAAGTAGAGGGTGTCCGTGTCCATCCGCCACCGGTCCGGGTCGGACAGCCGTGAGTTGGTGTGCAGACAGATCAGGGCGTCCTGCGCGGCGCAGTCCTCGTGTCGCAGGTAGTGGATGTCGTTGGTCGCGACCAGTGGGGCGCCGATGCGGTCTTCCAAGCGCGCCATCGCCGTGGTCAACCGGTCCTGGGCGGCGATGCCATTGCGCATGACCTCGAGGAAGAAGTGTTCGGGGCCGAACAGGTCGCGCAGGGTGCCGGCCATCTCGACCGCCGCCTCTTCTTCCTCGCGGCGCAGCAGTTTGTTGACGGGGCCGCTCATGCAGCCCGAGAGGCAGGTCAGTCCGGCGGTGCGCGACGACAGGTACTCCAGGTCCACCCGCGGCCGGAAGTGCTGGCCCTCCAGGTTGCCGGCGGTGACCAGGTCCATCAGGTTGCGCCACCCCTCGGCGTCGCGGCACAGCAGGGTCAGGTGCGAGTAGGGGTTGTCGCGCTTGTGGTGGGGCGCCCGCATCGAGCGCTCGGCGACGTAGACCTCGCAGCCGAGGATCGGCTTGATCCCGGCCTTGCGGCAGGCCTGGTAGAACTCGACCGCGCCGTGGAGGTTGCCGTGGTCGGTGATCGCCAGCGCCTCGTGGCCGTCGCGTACCGCGGCCTCGACCAGACGGTCCACCCGGTTGGCCCCGTCGAGCAAGGAGTACTCGGTGTGGACGTGGAGGTGGACGAAGGGCTCCATCCCGAGCACTCTAGCCGACCGCCGGGGCCGCGCCGACCGCGCTCGGGCGCCTCTCGGGGCGGGCGAGGCCGCGGCGAGGTCGGAGGGCGGGGCGGGGCTTGACTCCGACGCCCGGCGCGGGTGGAATACCCGGCCGCGGCGGCGCCCGTAGCTCAACTGGATAGAGCATCTGACTACGGATCAGAAGGTTGGGGGTTCGAATCCTCCCGGGCGCACCACCCCTCCGCGGCCGGAACATGGCCCTGGCCTTCCCCCTGCGGCCGCCCGCCGACCCCGAGGAGCGCGACCGGCGGCTCATGGAGCTCGCTCTGCGCGAGGCCCGCGACGCCGCGGCGCGCGGCGAGGTCCCGGTCGGGGCGGTCGTCGTGGTCGGTGACCACGTGGTGGGCCGGGCCGGCAACGCGGTGGAGCAGCAGCGTGACGCCACCGCCCATGCCGAGATGCTGGCGCTGACCCAGGCCTTCGCTGCGGTGGGGGACAAGCGCCTGCCCGACGCCGAGCTCTTCTGCACCCTCGAGCCCTGCCTGCAGTGCGCCGGCGCCCTGGTCCACGCCCGCGTCCGACGCCTGGTCTACGGTGCGGCCGACCCCAAGTTCGGCGGCGTCGAGTCGCTGGCCCGACTGCTCGAGCTGCCGGGGCTGAACCACCGCGTCGAAGTCCGGGCCGGGGTCCTGGCCGAGGATGCGGCGGAGCTGCTGCGGACCTTCTTCCGCGCGCTGCGGCGCCGTGGGTCCGGTTCGGGCTGATTCGGCGTCCCGCCCCTTCCCGCCGCCCCGGGGCGCGGCTACGATGTGCGGCCCTGCATGGGAGAGGTGCCGGAGCGGCTGAACGGGCTGGTTTCGAAAACCAGTGTGGTCGCAAGGCCACCGAGGGTTCGAATCCCTCCCTCTCCGCCATCCCTACCCAGGCAGATCGGAGAGGTGTCGGAGTGGCCGAACGAGCACGCTTGGAAAGCGTGTGTGCCGCAAGGCACCGAGGGTTCGAATCCCTCCCTCTCCGCCATCCTTGCGTCGTCGGACCCGGGGGTCCGGCGCCACGCGGCGCGTCCCCTCCGAACCGGGTCAGGCCGGGAACGGAGCAGCCCTAAGGAGAAGGACGCGGGTGCCGTGGCTGTCCGGGCCTCCGGCTCCGACGACGCATTCCCACCCCGGGCCGGAACGGCGCCCGGCCGCTAGGATGGTCGGCGTGGCCGAACCCGCCGCCGCCGGCACCTATCGGGTGCTCGCCCGCAAGTACCGTCCGCGGACCTTCGCCGAGGTCGTCGGGCAGGAGCACATCGTCCGCGCCCTCACCCGGGCCATCGCGCGCGGCCGCATCGGTCAGGCCTACCTCATGGTCGGGCCGCGCGGGGTCGGCAAGACGAGCACCGCGCGGATCCTGGCGCGGGCCCTGAACTGCGTCCAGGGGCCGACCGCCGAGCCCTGCCTGGAGTGCGAGCCCTGCCTCGAGATCGAGTCGGGGGCCGACGTGGACGTCATCGAGATCGACGGCGCGTCCCACAACAGCGTGGACGACGTGCGCCAGTTGCGCGACACCCTGGCGACCCGGCCCCTGCGCGACCGCTACAAGGTGGTGATCGTGGACGAGGTGCAGCGGCTGTCGGGGTCGGCCTTCGACGCCCTCCTGAAGACGCTCGAGGAACCGCCGTCCCACGCGGTGTTCCAGTTCGCGACCACCGATCCGCACAAGATCCCCGAGACCATCGTCTCGCGCTGCCAGGTCTTCGAGTTCCGCCGCCTGCGCGAGGAGGACGTCCGCCTCAAGCTGGTCGAGATCTGCGAGCGGGAGGGCATCGCCGCCGACGAGGCGGCGCTGGCGGCGCTGGCGCGGGGCTGCCGGGGCGGCTTGCGCGACGCCGAGAGCATGCTCGACCAGGTGGCGGCGGTGGCCGAGGACCGCATCACCCTGGACGACCTCGAACTGGTCGCGGGCCTGGCGCGCCCCGAGCGCTGGCTCGACCTCTTCGAGGCGGTGGCCGAGGACCGCGGCGACGACGTCCTGCGCGCCGTGGCCGGCTTCCTCGAGCGCGGCGGCACCGAGCGCGACTTCGTGGAACAGGCCGCCGACGCGTTGCGCGACCTCCTGCACGTCGCCCTGCTCGGTGAGGACGCCCTCGGCGTGGAACCCGCGCCGGAGCGGCGCGAGCGGATGCGCGCCCTGGCCAAGGCGTTCGGCCGCGACCGGTTGGAGGCGATCCTGGGCATGTTGTTCGAACTGGAGGGGCGCCTCCAGCGCAGTCCGCTCGCCGCGCGGGCCCTGCTCGAGTGGACCCTGCTTCGGGCGGCGCGTCTCGGTCGCCTGCTCGACCTGGCCGAGCTCGCCGAGCGCTTGGCGGCAGCCGATGCGGGGGCGCCGGGTGGGACGGCGGCAGCGACCTCCGCGGCGCCGCCTCCCGTCGCGGCGCCGGCGTCCGCCGCTGCCGCCCCCGCTGCTCCCGCCGCGCCGGACGCCGAGCGGTCGTCCCGGACCACGGAGCCGGTTCCCGCGGCGGCGTCCGACTTCGCCAGCCTCCTCGCCCGTCTCCGTGAGCGCCGCCCGACCCTCGCCGAGTGCCTCGAGCGCAACCTCCTCACCGGTCGCGTCGAATCGGATCGGGTGGTCGTCGAACTCCGTCCGCCGTCCGAAGGCGACCGCGCTATGCTGGAGGACCCGGTCGAGCGCGGCGCGCTCGAGCGGGTGCCGGGCAGCCCCGGGCCCTGGGAACTCTGCTTCCTGGAGGACTCCAGCGGCCCCCCCGACCCGGTCGTCCAGAGCCTGCTCGACACCTTCGGCGGCCAGGAAGAGTCCCCTTGAACCCGCGAGCCCCTCGAATCGTCCATGGCCGGAAGCCTCGGTGACCTCGGAGGCCTGCTGCGGCAGGCGCAACAGATGCAGCGCAAGGTCCAGGAGCTCCAGGAGGAGCTCGCCCGGCGCGAATGGGAGGGCGGCCACGGCGGCATCCGCGTCGTCGTCAACGGCCATCGCGAAGTGGTCTCGCTCACCATCCCGCCCGAGGTCGTGGATGCCGAGGACCCGACCATCCTCGAAGACCTGCTGGTGGTCGCCATGAACGACGTCCTGCGGAAGGTGGAGGAGGGCATCGCCGCCGAGACGAAGAAGGTGACCGGCGGACTCGGCCTGCCCGGCGTCCTCTGACGTGGCCTTCCCCGAGCCCCTCGAGCGCCTGGTCCGACGGCTGGAGCGGCTGCCCGGCATCGGCCCGCGAAGCGCCGAGCGCATCGCGCTGCACGTCCTCAAGATGCCGCGCGAAGAGGTCGCCGAACTGGCCCTGGCGCTGCGCGACGCGCGCATGGAGACCCGGCGCTGCGAGGTCTGCGGCAACGTCACCCTGCGCTCGCCGTGCGCGATCTGCGCCGACGAGACGCGCGACCGGGGCATCCTCTGCGTGGTGGAGGGGCCGCGCGAAGTGGCCTCCATGGAGGCGAGCGGCGCCTTCCGGGGCCTCTACCACGTGTTGTTGGGGGGCGACGCGCCGCGCGAGGGCGGGGCCCCGGAGCCGCAGGCCCTGGAGAGGCTGCGTCGGCGCGTCCTCGAGGACGGCGTGCGCGAGGTCGTCCTCGCCACCGCTCCCGACCGCGAGGGCGAGGGCGCCGCGGCCCTGGTGCGCGAAACCCTCGAAGGGACCGGCGTCCGCCTGACCCGCCTCGCCCGGGGCGTGCCGGTCGGGGTGCGGTTGGAGTACCTGCAGGGCGCGGTCCTGGCCGAGGCCTTCGAGGGCCGCCGCGACGTCGAGTCGTGACCACCGCCCCCCGGCGATTCGCCTTGCTCGTGGCGTACCACGGCCGCGGCCTGCTCGGCTTCGCCCGCCAGGCCGGTGGGCCGACGGTCCAGCAGGCCCTGGAGGAGGCGTGGCTCGCCGTACGCGGCGAGACCGTCGTCATGCACGGCAGCGGTCGCACCGACGCCGGAGTCCACGCCTGGGGACAGGTCGTCCACTTCACCACCTTCCGACCGCTGCCGCCGCGGCGGATGCGCGACGCGCTGGACGCCCACCTGCCGCGGAACGTGACCGTCCGCGCCTGCGTCGAGGTGTCGCCCGGGTTCCACGCCCGTCGCTCCGCGGTCGGCAAGCACTACCTGTATCGCATCGCCCTCGGTCCGCACCGGCCGGTCCTGGACCAGGACGTCCGCGCCTTCCTGCCCGGCGCGCTCGACCTCGCCGCGATGCGCCACGCCGCCCGGGCGCTGGTCGGTCGCCGCGACTTCGCCGCCCTGGCTGCGGCCGGGCGCACCGTCCGCGACACCGTGCGCCGCATCGACGCGGTCCACCTCAGCGAGGTCCGCGACGGGCTGGTGGTGCACGTCCGGGGCGAGGGCTTCCTCTACAAGATGGTCCGCAACCTGGTCGGGACCCTGGTCGAGGTCGGGCGGGGGCGTCGCGACCCGCGTTGGGTCGAGGCGGTGCTGGCGTCCGGCGACCGCCGCCGGGCCGGGCCCACTGCGCCCCCCGAGGGGCTGGTCCTGTGGCGGGTCCACTACCGCGAGGACCCGTTCCGCGGCCTCGCCGCCGCGCGTCGGCGTCCGTATCCTGGGGGACCGGGCGCGGCTCCCCCCGCCCCGGATCCCCAGGCATGAACCTCGAGATCACCATCCGTCTGGACGGCGACCACGACGCCTTCCGCAACTTCGCCCGCGAACGCATCGAGCAGGTCACGTCGCTGATCGACAAGGTGCGCTCCGCCCATCTCGTCCTGGACGGGCAGCGCGGCCGCTTCCACTGCGAACTCGTGGTCTACGTCGACGGCGTGGAGCAGCCGTTGGTCGCCAAGGGCGAGGGCGCCGAACTCCGGGTCGCCCTGGACCAGGCGCTGCAGAAGCTCGACCAGCAACTCCGCAAGCTCAAGGATCGGCGCGTCAAGGGACGGCGCGCCCCCGGGGAGAACACACCATGAAGCACGAAGCACTCCT